>JAFQWA010000024.1 GCA_017407705.1 Clostridia bacterium | reverse complement strand
TAATTGTATTTTCCTTGCCAACCTTAACCTGACGAGCGCGGCCAAGCTGATGAATCTGGGTGTCCTTAAGGTCTAAACCAAGCTCTTCGGTGATAACCTCGCCGCCTGTAAGAATTGCTATATCCTGAAGCATTTCTTTTCTTCTGTCGCCAAAGCCGGGGGCTTTTACTGCAACACAGGTAAAGGTTCCACGCAAACGGTTAACGATAAGAGTTGAAAGTGCTTCACCCTCAATGTCCTCAGCAACGATAACCAGCTTTTTGCCGGACTGAACGATCTGCTCAAGCAAGGGAAGCAGCTCCTGAATGTTGGAGATCTTTTTATCTGTGATAAGAATGTAAGCGTCGTCAATAACGGCTTCCATTTTATCGGTATCGGTTACCATATAAGGAGTGATGTAACCACGGTCAAACTGCATACCCTCAACTACCTCTGAGTAAGTCTCGGCAGTTTTGGACTCTTCAATGGTGATAACACCGTCGTTAGAAACCTTTTCCATAGCCTCTGCGATAAGTGTGCCAACAAAATCGTCAGCAGCAGAGATAGCGGCAACACGCTTAATATCATCGGAGCCTGCAACCTTTTTGGAGTTGCTGATAACAGCCTTAACAGCAGCGTCAACAGCGCTCTGGATACCCTTTTTAACGATCATGGGGTTAGCGCCTGATGTAACGTTTTTCATACCCTCACGGATAAGTGCTTGTGCAAGTAATGTAGCGGTAGTAGTACCGTCACCTGCGATGTCGTTAGTTTTTGTAGCAACCTCTTTAACCAGCTGAGCACCCATATTTTCAAAGGGATTATCAAGCTCAACCTCTTTTGCGATGGTAACACCGTCGTTAGTGATAAGGGGAGCGCCGAACTTTTTATCCAGAACAACGTTTCTGCCCTTAGGACCGAGAGTTACCTTAACAGTATCAGCAAGCTTATCAACGCCTGCCTGAAGTGACTTTCTTGCCTCTTCACCGAAAATAATATCTTTAGCCATTATACGTTTGCCTCCTTATTCAACAATAGCGAGAATATCAGACTGACGCAAAATGATGTATTCAGCGCCGTCGAGCTTTACTTCAGTACCTGAATATTTGCTGGTTAAGACCTTATCACCGATCTTAACATACATCTCAACGTTATTGCCGTCGATAACACCGCCGGGGCCTACTGCAACGATCTCAGCGATCTGAGGCTTCTCTTTAGCGTTACCTGCCAAAATAATACCGCTTTTGGTGGTTTCTTCGGCTTCTACCATTTTAACCACAACACGGTCTGCAAGGGGTTTAATATTCATAACGAATACCTCCTGAAAAAATATAAAAATTTTCTGTAAATAAAACAATTAGCACTCTAAAACTCCGAGTGCTAATTATAATTGTACCTTATTTTATGTAAAAATCAAGGGGTTTTATGACATTTTTTCAAAATTTAAAATTTGTTAACATTATTCCACGTCCAACGCCACAGCGGTTTTTTGATTTTTACGTTTATTTTTATCGGAAAATTCAGGGTCCTTTACAGTAACCACCGAAGGAACAATGAATTTTACTGCATCCTCTACTATTTCAAAAACAGCCTTGTTTCTGCGGAATATCTCACCATCTAAATTAACCGACATTTCCTTTTCACCCTCAACCACCAGCTTTTTAGCAAGCTTGATTTTGCAAAGGTCGGTAATATGTATATGCTCACCTCTACGGTATTTGCCCAGTAAGGTAAGTATTCTCAGTCGGGATACGGTTTTTATCAGCACCACGTCCATTAAACCATCGGTGGTAGATGCGTCAGGAGCGGGCATATATCCGCCGCCGTAAAACTTGCCGTTGGCTGCAACGGTGAACAGGAAATCTCCTTTGATAGGCTCTTCATCGTCAACAGTTACGGTAAATCGGTTTCTTATGTTAAACAAAAATGCAGTGAAAACCGAGAAGGTGTAGGCAAAGCTACCTGATATTTTGGTGAGAAAACGCATATGGTTTTTGTGGTTTACCACCTCAGCGTCCAGTCCCATGGAGCATATATTTATTGAGTATTTATCCTCGAACTTAATAAGATCAGTGGGCACTGATGAACCGTTTACCTGACCTGCAATGTCATAAAAGCTGTCAAAATCCGAGTAGGTCTTTAAAAAGTCGTTTCCTGAACCGCAGGGGATAACACCCACTTCAGCATTATCGTAGCCCACTGCACCGTTTAACACGTCAAACAGCGTACCGTCACCGCCGCAGGCGTAAATACGAAGCTGCTCACCGGTTTTACAAAACTCTCTGGCAATGTCGGTGGCGTGGTGTGCATATTCTGAGAAAACTATCTCATAGCTGCCGCCGTGAGTTTTAAAATAGCTTTCAATTTTGGGAATAACATTATCTGCCTTTTTGTTACCTGCAATAGGGTTGATAATAAAAATATGCTTCATTTCAAACATCCTCCATTATGCACGGAAATACATATACAGCTGACACTTTATCATACCGTTGTATAATTTACGCCGTTTATCTGCCACTCTGCCAAAGAGAGTTTCAAACTGCTCTTCAGGGGAAATAACGTAGTATTTATACCCTTTTTTCTTTTCAAACCGCTGGCCCATAACTTTATATATTTCGTGAGCGGATTTTATATCCAGCAGCCTCTCACCGTAGGGTGGGTTAGTAATGATAAGTCCACGCTCGGTTTTGGGAGCAAAATCCTTTATATCCGCTACCGATACCTCAATGCAATCAGCAACTCCCGCAAGCTGTGCGTTTTTCTTGCACAAAGCAACTGCTTGTGGGTCAATATCAGTGCCGTAAGCCATAAAGTCGGGGGATCTTTTAATCTCGGACAAAGCAATATCACGCTGAGTTTTGAACACTGATTGGTCAATAAATGAATAAGCCTCAGCGGCAAAGCCACGTTTTAATCCAGGAGCAATATTGTTGGCTATCATAGCCGCCTCAATCAGAACAGTACCGGATCCGCAGCAGGGGTCGTAAAGCTTGGTGTCGGGGTAAATCCTTGCAATATATGCCATAGCCGCTGCAAGAGTTTCCTTAATGGGAGCACCGTTGCTTACCGCACGGTACCCACGCTTGTGCAACCCTTCACCCGATGTATCCAGCATAATGCTAACGTTATCCTTCAAAATAGAAAACTGCAGCTGATACTTTGTACCCGTTTCCTCAAACCAATCAATGTTATACTTGGATTTAAGACGCTCCACCACAGCCTTTTTGATGATCGACTGACAGTCGGGTATGGAGTGGAGGGTAGAGTGCAGTGACCAGCCCTTAACGGGGAATGCGTGACGTTTGCCGATATACTTTTCAAAAGGCAGATTTTTCACATTTTCAAAAAGCTGGGTAAAGGTGGTTGCTTTAAAGCTGCCGATCAAAATAAGTATTCTTTCGGCAAATCTGCTTTTAATATTAGCGGCGGCAAGAATGTTGTCATCGCCTTCGAACACAACACGTCCGTTCTCTGCTACAACATTTTTAGCGCCCATAAGCTTTAGTTCATCTGATAAAAGCCCTTCAATACCGAAGAGGCAGGGTGCAACAAATTTCAAATTATCATTCCTCTTAAATTCATATACCATAATTTTAACCTATAAACTGATATAAATCAACAAGTTTATTATTAAATTACTTGACAAAAACGTTGTTTTATTTTACAGTTATAATATATGCTATAAATATACTGTAAGGAGCAGACATAATGAATTTCTTAAAGAAAAAAAGTGTTTTAGCAATAATAGCACTGGTAGTTGTTGCGGCTGTTGTTATAGTTGCAGTTGTTTTATCAAACAGAGGAGATAACGGTGGTGTTATCGGCGGCGGTAATAAGGATAACGAGCCTACATATAAGGGCGTTTTGTTTATCACTGAGGACGGTAGTGCTTATACTGTTATGGAAGACGGTAAGGTGCTTGACGCATCAGCAATTAAAAATGCGGGTATTGCTTCAGGTTCAGCCGTTGAGGTTACTCTCAGTTCACAGTCAGGTCTGGATTCAGTTGTAACTTCCGTAAGAACCGTTATTAATCAGACTATGGGCGGTGTGCGTACTGAAAAAAGTAAAGCCCCCGAAACATTTGCTGAGTTTTGGTTGGACCGTTTCTTGTTTAACGGCACAAACGCTGCTGTTAGTGAGTATAAGATAAATGACGTAAGCATCATTGATGATAAGACTGAGGGTAGAATTGACGTTAAAGTTAATTTTGACGTTAAGCCCTGCGAGGGTGTTGTTATCTACGGTGAGGCAGACGATAAGGGATATGTGAAAGCCCTTGAGCGCTCATTCTCTATCTACGGTACACAAGGCTTCTGGACTTCTTATGAAAGCTTCTACAATATTATGGCTAAGAACATTGGCCCCAGTGCTAATACAGCAAGTGATTTCTTTGCGGCAGGAGAAAGTCAGCGTGTTCTTTATGCCGATAAGAACTACGTTTACTATATAGAGAAAAAAGAAACAACATCAGGTGTTACCGAGAGTATAGTTGCTTTCAAGGTAGAGGATAAGTCAACCAGCAAGCTGCTGACATTACCTGAAAATACTAACGGTGTTTACGGTGCTTTAACCAGCGGTAAGCTGTATATCAACTCTGTAAACTCTATGGGAAGCTTCGCTAAGCTTTACTGCATTGACGTTGCAACCGCAAAGCTGACCGTTGCTCACGAGAGTGCTATGGCACTTACAGCAACAAGTGACACACTGTTCTTTGTAACCGAAGAAACCAAGCTTCATTCAATGAACGCTGCATCAGGTGAGGTAAAGGCAGTTGGAACTACTCCCATAAGCTTGTCAAGAACAAAGGCAAGTATCAGCAGCTATATTAAGGATAACAACATTTATGTTTATGTGCAGAAGGATATCCTGCAGAGCTACAAGATCAGCCTTACCGACGGCAAGACTCAAACAGTTGAACTCTTTAAATAAGAAAAAAGCCTATCGTCAGATAGGCTTTTTAATTTTGCTGTTAAGTAGAAAACGGTCACACTGCAACGGAAAGATACTTTGTAGGGAGCGGCGTTTACGACGCTCCGTTTTTCTTATGACAGTGGATGGTTCTTTGTCTTAACAATTGAACAACAAATGTGCGGTGGGGTATACCACCGCATATTTTTAATTTTGCTGTTTTATTTGCTGGGTGAGTACAAGGGGATAGCAAATAAGTTGACTAGTGTCAAGCTTTTCCTTGTGCATATTTACTGCGGTGATCTGCCGGTTGTTGTAGGTGGTATAGTAGTAGATGCCCTTGTCAGTGTTGCAGCAGGAGGTATATACTGTCCTTTCGTATTTGCCCTCACCCAAGTCAACGCAACCGGTTATCTGCTCCACACTGCCTAAAATATGAAAAAACTGACTTAGCTCATCCTTATCGGATAGGCAAATTGAGTTTAGCTTGTTGAACGCAGCACGTACAAATCTTGATGCAGAGGATACGTCTCCGGGCAGCCCCATAGTACCCATACCTCTGGAATAGGGAATAAGCTCAAAATTGTTGGAAAAGCGGTTTTGTGGCATTTTGGAGGATAGGTTAATATAGTTGCCCAAATTGGTTATATGCCAATCAAAGGGTGGATTGTTGGTCAACACACCCACAGGATTATCATAAACTTCAAGCCCTGATTTTAACGGCTCCACCACTATGGAACTGTTTGCGTCCGAGATTATCCAGTGCAGTGGCGAGACTTTATATTCATCGCTGAAATTAATGTTTGCAATATTTATATTTTTAAGCAGCTGCTTTGCGTCTTTTACGCTTTGGCATTTGCCCAGTATTAAAGGGATAAGCTCAAAGGGTGCAATGTTAACGGCACTGTCTGTAAGCGGCGGATAATAGGCGTTATCAGGAAAATTAAGCCCTGCTACGCTAAGTCCTTTTTCGTTGGTAGCCTCATAGTACAACGGGTAGTTATCCGATACCGTTGCCATACCTATAATGGCATAATGGTCACACAGCTTTTTGCCGTTTCTAAAGTCGAAAGCAAAGTTTTTTGGGGTAATTACCACCTGCTCGTTGTAGGAATATTCAAGATCTAAAGTTCTGCCGAAATAGTGATGGTGATTTTTATAGCTTATTGCGGTACACATAATTTTCTCCTTAAAAAATAAAAGCTCCACTGATATTTTTCTCAGTGGAGCTTATTTTATTTGCACATTTGTAAAAATGCGTTCCAATCATCATAGGTAACGTAATATATACGCTGACCGATAGCCATGTGCCATTCCGATGTGGGAACGTAATCACCGTAAGAACTGCTGTCGTAATGAGTTACGCTTTTATTAAGCATCAATGTGACACCGCCGTTTAAGTTATCACTGCTTAGCTTAAGCTTGGATATTAAGTACTTAATGGCGTCGTTGTTGCAGGTGGGACCGCTGATATACTGCATTTCATCCGGCAACAAAAGGTCGGTGTTGTAGATCTTGGTAGCGGCATAGTAATCATAATGATAAAGCTGCTCAAAATCGTAAATAAAGTAATTACGCCAATTCCATCCGCCTTTTATGGCAGTGCCGAAAGGACCTGCAAATATCTGTTTTATTTGAGCATCCTTAGAGGCGTCAATAGCTTCTGCCACACCGGGTATCTCACGCAACACCTTTTGTGTGTTGGTGTAGCAGGATTTGATCAGTGAACGGTACAAGCTGCCGTTGATGTTTCTGATCATACTTGAGAAATAACCTGCCTCGTAGCTGCTGTCAGGCACCAGCACCATAACACAGACGTCACTGCCAACGGAACCAATAATGCTTTCATCAGAAAGATTTTGCTCATCTAAATAAATGGCTTTTACAAGATTACGCAGCTGAGCGTCAGTAATGTGGAAGCTTTGATAAGTGTTATCGGAGCAGATAGGCGAGATCATAATAGTATGATTTACGTTTTCCTTAGGAGTGCCGTTCATAAATCCGATAGCCTTTGTTTCCGACTCGGTTACAGAGTTTTCAATGGTTTTGAGAGTTATCAGGTTGGCTAATATTTCGTCGTTTCCGTTGTAGTTGTAGTAACGGGTAACCTTGCTTCCGTTTTTAAGAGTGTAGGTTATAACGGTTCTGGGGTTATCGTCGGGGAAATGACTGTCACTCTGTAACGATGTTTCCACCAGCCCGTGCTGCTGATATTTTTCAACCAATCCCTTATGATAATCTGAGATCATTTTTATGCTCTCGTCATCGGTGTAGGTAATGGGGAACTGCACCTGAACATCCTTTTGAGCCAAGATTTTAAGGTTGGTAAACACCGAGTTTTTCATACGATCCACTGTGCTGTCATAGTTGGAATCCTTGTAATTCAGTGTAACTGACTCAATCTCACTGATCTGGGGCACATAAGTGGCAGCACCAAAGCCTGCGGTGAAATAATACACGCCTAAAACCGTAAGCAGTGCAAGTACACCGGTGTAGGGCAGCATAGTTTTTAGTGGAATACGCAGACTTTTATGGTTTATGGCGTTTGCCATAAAGTAAACCACAAAGCTGATTGCCAACATAGTGGGCAAAATGGTCATCATATTAAACGGGGTGATTCTTGTGCGTTTGAAAAACAGAATAAGAAAACCGCAGTAAAATGACATAGAGCAAACAGCGATAACAGATATAATAGTTTTAGTACGGCTACCGCTTTTATCCGGTGAACGCAGCTTGATAAAAGCAAGGTATGCAAGCAGTGTTACTATCGCACCGATAACTATAATAACTCCGCTTATTTTCAGCATATCCAGATAAGTGGTGTTATACAGCTGTTTATCTTCCGGTATCATGGTGTGATACAGAATGTCGTAGGTGGATTTAATATCCAGTTTAAGTGAAATATTGTCCTCTAACCGGAAAAGACCTAAAACGCAGGTTTTTCCAAACAAAACAAAGGACGAAACCACCGAAGGGATAAAGTTTAAAACAATAAAGGTAATGGCACTTTCCATAACACCGGTAGTGACCGCAAAACAGAACACAGCCACTGTATAGCCAAACACGAAGTTAAGTATGAACCCGAAGGTAACACCCATTGTTTCGTAAATGCTTTCGGTTACACTGTGGGATGTAATAATTATTCCCGCAACCGACTGTACTAAAAAGCCGATAAGCATAGGTATTACAAAGGTTACAAAGCCCATTGTAAAGTCTGATATAAACAAATGCTTGTCTTTAGCAGGCAATGATTTTATCAGGTTGTTAGAGCAGTGGTTGGTGTATTTTGCAAAGAACCATATTGCAGAGATAAAGCCGAATGCCAGACCGAATATGTCGGTGTTTTTCATCACCGCATATACCGAGCTCATAAACTGATTTATCCCGAAAAAGGCGCCGTGCTTCATAGATAAGGCAAGTAAAACGCCGAGAACGGTGCAAATAAAGGAGTAAGCCGAGTATAGTCCTAACAGCAGTTTAGAGCGGTGGAAAGATGATCTTAAACAACAGGCAAGGGCAGAGATCTTTTTGTTAGTTGAATTCTGAGGGGGTACCGTCGTAGGTCCATCCACCGTCGAATTCTTTGTCGGTGTCCCAGGTGCCGAAGTCATATCCGCCATCATTGTTTCCCCAGTCGCCCCAGTCACCCCAGTTGCCCCAATTGTTTCCGGGTTGTTCTTGTTCATCTTGCTCACCTCCTATGATTTCATTTATAACTGCAAGAGTATTGGTATATCCGCTTCGTACATATATGGATTTACCCGATAAGTCGATAAGACTAAAGCAGTCGCTTCTTATGGTATATACAATTTCCTGCTCCTCGATCTGAGAATTAGTGTAGTTCCACTCATCCTCGTACAGTGCCAGTACTAGCTTTAGCTGTTGCTGAGTGTCACTGAAATATCCTCGCTCAGGCAGCCATCTGTTAGATACAGCACCTTCACCGTATCTTAAATCAGCGCCGTAAGAAAGCTGAGTTTCGGAAATACTCTTTATATAGTCCATTTCATTTTCCTTGTATTCCTGACAGCTTAAAACACTAAGCATATCACGTCTGATCCAGGAAACAGGAATAGGTCGGTAACTACGACAGAACATACGTCCGTCACGAAGCTTGTAATAAAAGGTTGCGTTGTATTCAACAGAACTGTCTATCTCTAAAATATCGTCACCGCTGACGTTTAAGTAGCGGTTAGGGGTGATCTCAATGGAGCTGTCTGCCATATAGAAGGAATCCTGCACCTCTAACTTGTTAAACAGATCCCAGTTTTTATCCTCGTCGATATACATATCGGAATCATCGGTCATATCGTTCTGATATTCATCGTAATAAAACTGCAAAGCACCGTTAGCCACAATAGACATATTACCGTTTACTTTTAAGTATTCGATGTTTAAAAGATCGTTTTCCTTGATGTTATCCACAATAGTCTGATGCAGCTTAACTATACGTTTAATAGCATCTTCCGACTCGAATTTATAACGGGTACCTGCACGCATATCTGTCATAGAACAGTTGCGGAACGCACCCTGTTTGTATTCGTACATAGATATGGGGTTAGCAGCGTTAAAATAAACTGCTTCAATGTTAGATACGTCGGGTACGTCGTAGGTGATGTTTTTAGATAACGCACTGTCAGCAAACACTGAGCAGGTGGGTAAGAACACCACCAGCAAACAGGCTATGACAGGAACAATGCTTTTCTTGATGTTTCTGAAAAGCACAAGTATCAAGGCTATAGCAATAACTGAAACTATGGCGGCGATTATGAAAATGCTGATGCCTGATTTTTCAATGTTAACCGCAACGGGGCATATAGCGATAATAATTGCAAAGGGCAAGGCTTTAAGGAAGGGGATAACCGCAAAGGGACGGTTAATCTCGCCTAAATAAACCGCTTTTGCCGCAAACACTACCAACACTGAGCATATCACAAGTGTTAGTATATTAAGTAAAAGGATCAGCACAGAGCTACTGATAGCACTGGTTTTAATGCCAAATGCCAGTTTAAGCAGTGATGCGATAAACTGGGTGGGTAAGAGTATTTCTGCACTGCAATAAAAGGGTTGAACTGAAGCGGCAAATTCGGAAATGTCAGCGCCCATGGAGTTCATACCGCTGTGCAGAGAAATGTAGGTGTTGGAAAACAGAGAGAACACACAAATTCCTGCCAGTAAGAATGCTGAGGATAAAAAGTTGCTGGTACGTAAGATAAGCACCACTGACAGAGTGTAATAAATGCAAAGGGGAATGATTATTCCGGTTATCATTGAGCTGATAGCATCGGAATACGAACCCACTTCGTTAAAACGGTTCAAATTCATTGCAGGGTAGAAAAGCGCAAAGGAGAGCACAGTACCTGCAATAATTATGATAAGTCCGAATATTACCTGCAGAGATATCATATGAGTCTTTTTTATTGGCAGTGCCAGAATGGTATCACGCTCATTTTTGCTCATAAAGGGCTTGAATATGTACGCCGCAAAAACAAACGCCACTGCTGCCACTGCACAGGAAAATCCCGTAAATGCGGAGTTGGTTGCAGCAACATCTCTTATGGTGTAGCCGTAAAACTGGTTAAGACCCAATGTGAAGGCGATAGCCACCATAAGTATGATGAAGATAAGTCCTGCAAACATACTGTTACGCAACTGGGATTTCGCAAATCCCAACAGGGGACTAAACGACTTCGACATTTTTAATTGCATAACCGCTTGCCTCCAATTCACAAACAAAGGAATCCTCCAGTGTCATGGGGATAAACTCTACCGACTGAGTTTGTGCTGATTTCATTATCTGTTCTGCCTCACTGCGAGGACATTCAAAGGTAAGTGTGTATTTTGAGTCTTTATTGAAATAAGATGACACGTTGTTTTTGATAAACTCATCTTTATCAAAGCCGTCAGCAAAGGTAACGATAGCACGTGAACGCTTGGAAACCAATTCCTCGGGAGTGGTGTGGGCGATGATGTTGGATTTGTAAAGCAAACACAGCTCGTCGCAGAAATTATCTATCTCACGAATGTTGTGTGTTGCCATAATAACGATAGTGCCCTTTTCACGGGAAATCTCAATAAGCAAACGGATATAGGTCTGTCTGGCAACGGCGTCAAGACCGTCGAAAGCTTCATCTAAGAATATGTACTTAACGCCTGAGGCAATAGATGCGTTCATCATAACCTGACGCTTCATACCCTTCGACAAAGCAATAATGGGCATATTTTTCTTAAGGTTAAAGGAATCGCAAAGTTCATAGAAAAGCTCTTCGCTGAATTTGGGGAAGAAATCCTTATAAAATTTGCAGGTATCTTTAATGGTGGTGCCTGAGAAATAGAGTTCATCGGGGAAATAGAAAATATCTCGCTTAACGTCCACGTTGTCATACACCGGCTGACCGTCGTACAAAATGGTGCCGGAATTGGGCTTGTAAACACCGCAGAGCATTCTGATAATAGTGGATTTACCTGCACCGTTGGAGCCGATAAGTCCTAAGATAGTGCCGTCCTTAACGGTTAAATTCATATCCCTTGCAGCAATGAATTTACCGAAGGCTTTTGATACATTTTCCGTAACCAGCATTTCGTTACCTCATTTCAAAAAATTACTTTTTTATTTTATCATAACCCTATATAAAAATAAACAAATTTCTGCACAAATTTACATATTTTTAATAAGTTTCCAAAAATGAATGGACTTCATCACCGTCACACTTTTTGTGACCGATAACAGTGGCTAAATTAACGTTATGTATGCTTCTGAAAATGTTAATATCCACGTTCTTGTTAACCTTTTTCATATCCTTTATCAGCTGCTTCATTTCAAGGCGTTTTGAGTCCATCTCATCATTAGCACAAGCCTCGGTAAATTTACAGGCACAACGGATAAATTCCAGATTGTTATACTTGCTCCAGGCAATAATATCTTCCTCTTTTACCATATACAACGGACGTATAAGCTCCATTCCCTCATAGTTGGTGCTGTGAAGCTTGGGCATCATGGTTTTTATCTCAGCAGCGTAAAGCATACTCATTAAAATGGTTTCGATAACGTCGTCAAAATGATGACCAAGCGCTATCTTGTTACAGCCCAGCGACTGTGCCTGCTTGTAAAGATAACCTCTACGCATTCTGGCACACAAGTAGCAGGGGGAACCGCCCACGTTTGACACCACGTCGAAAATAGGGGAGTCGAATATTTTAATGGGAATATCAAGGGTTTTGGCGTTGTCGATAATACGCTGACGGTTCTCGGGATTATAGCCCGGATCCATAACGATATATTCCACCTCAAATGGCACGTCGCTATACTTCTGCAAATGCTGAATACATTTTGCCATCAGCATAGAATCCTTACCGCCTGAGATACACACCGCTATCTTATCGCCACTGTTTATCAGCTGATAATCCTTAATACCCATAACAAATCTGTTCCAGATAGATTTTCGGTATTTTTTAATAATACTTCTTTCAATTTCAATATGACGTTCCATATCTACGCTCCGTGTTATTTAATCCACTTTATTGTATCATAAAGATTGCAATAATAAAAGGATTTTAGTATAAATTTAATTGACAAATTGTAAAATCAGGGTTATACTTGTAATATACTATAAAATGCCATAACAAAACGAGAGTTTGTAAGGTATGCTCAGAGAGCGGCAGTGTTGCTGAAATGCCGTCTTATCTGCAAATTCAAGCCATTTTGTTGCACCGCTTTGATGAATTGCGGCGTGTGGTTTGCGTTAAAAACCGTAAAGAGGCATCGTCAAGATGCAATCCGGGTGGTACCGCGGAGTTTATGCTTCGTCCCGTCGGGTTGTATTTGGCGTATTTTTTTTGTAAAAAGGAGAAAGCATTACTATGCAATGGACAGGTTTAAACGAATTAAGAGAAAAGTATTTAAGCTTTTTTGAGAGCAAGGGACACTTGCGTTTAAAAAGCTTTCCGCTGATTCCCCAGAATGATAACAGCCTTTTGCTTATCAACTCGGGTATGGCACCTATGAAAAAATATTTTACCGGTGAGGTAACACCGCCCAGAAACAGAGTTACCACTTGCCAGAAATGTATCAGAACTCCTGATATTGAGCGTGTTGGTAAAACTGCACGTCACGGCACATATTTTGAGATGCTGGGTAACTTCTCATTCGGTGACTATTTCAAGCACGAAGCAACCGCTTGGGCTTGGGAATTCTGCACTAAGGTTATGGAACTCCCCGTTGACAGACTCTGGATCTCTATCTATGAGGAGGATGACGAGGCTTTCGATATCTGGACAAAAGAGGTTGGCGTTGATCCCGGCCACATTGTTCGTTTGGGCAAGGCAGATAACTTCTGGGAGCACGGTATGGGCCCCTGCGGACCTTGCTCTGAGTTGCACTTTGACCGTGGCGAAAAATACGGTTGCGGCAGTCCTGACTGTGGTGTAGGCTGTGATTGTGACAGATACGTTGAGTTCTGGAACTTGGTTTTCACTCAGTTTGATAACGACGGTAACAACAACTACACTCCCTTATCTCATCCCAATATCGACACAGGTATGGGACTGGAGCGTTTGGCATGTATTATGCAGGGCGTTAACAATCTGTTTGAGGTTGATACCGTTCAGAACATAATGAAGCATATCAGCAAGATTGCAGGCGTGAATTACGGTGATGATGAAAAGACCGATATTTCCCTGCGTGTTATAACCGACCATATCCGTTCCACCACCTTTATGGTGGGTGACGGCGTTATGCCCTCCAACGAGGGCAGAGGCTACGTGCTTCGCCGTTTGCTTCGTCGTGCTGCCCGTCACGGACGTTTGCTCAACATTAACCGTCCTTTCCTTTCAGAGGTTTGCGACACTGTTATTAACGAGAACAAGAGTGCATATCCTGAGCTTACCGAAAAGAGTGAGTTTATTAAAAAGCTTATTGCCAATGAGGAAGAGATATTCAGCAAAACTATCGACCAGGGCTTGGCACTGTTGTCTGATTATATCGGCAATATGCAGTCTAAAACCTTGTCAGGTGAAGTAGCATTTAAGCTTTACGATACTTATGGATTCCCCCTTGACCTTACCAGAGATATTCTGGAGGAGCAGGGAATGGACGTTGACGAGGAAGAGTTTACAGCACTTATGAAGCAGCAGCGTGAACGTGCAAGAAATGCACGTAAAAATCCCGGTGCTGAGGCTTGGGAAGGTGAGGGTAACCCCTTCGAGAGCGTTGAGGCAACTCAGTTTGTGGGCTATGACGTGATGAGTGCTGATGCAAAGGTTACTGCTATTGTTTGCTCAGGTGAGCTTACATCTACTGCAGCGGCAGGTACCAAAGCACTTATCTCCCTTGACGTTACACCCTTCTATGCACAAAGCGGCGGTCAGATAGGCGATAGCGGTGTGCTGACCTTTGAAGGCGGTATGTTCAAGGTTGAGGATACCACTAAAACTGTTGATGGTGTGTATGTGCACAGCGGTATGGTGGTTAATGGCAACATTACTGTAGGTGATAAGGTGTTGGCTCAGGTGGACGAGCCAAAACGTAAGGCAATTATGAGAAATCATACTGCCGCACATCTGTTGCAGAAAGCACTTCGTGATGTGCTGGGCAACCACGTTGAGCAGGCAGGTCAGTTGGTTAACGACCGTCATCTCCGCTTTGACTTTACTCATTTCTCCGCTCTTACTGCTGAGGAGCTCTCTAAAGTAGAGGCTGCAGTTAACGAGGCAATACTGTCATCAGCAATTGTTACAATGCAGGAAATGCCCATTGAAGAGGCTAAAAAGCTTGGTGCTATGGCATTGTTCGGCGAGAAATACGGTGATGTCGTAAGAGTTGTTACTGCAGATAAATCAGTGGAGCTTTGCGGAGGTACCCACGTGGATAACACAGGTAAGTTAGGCTTGTTCCATATTATTTCCGAGGGCTCTGTTGCATCAGGTGTACGCCGTATTGAGGCTGTTACCGGACTTGGCGTTTTGGAATATTTGCAGGAGCAGAAAGCAGTTATTAGCAAGGCTGCGGCTGCATTTAAAGCAGGTAATGCAGGTGAGATGCTGCAGAAGGTTGAACAGGCTGTGGCTGATATTAAGGCTAAGGATGCTGAACTTGAAATGCTCCACGCAAAAATGGCTGCAAGTAAGGTAAACGACATCCTTAAAAACGCAAAGCAGGTAGGCGCAGTTAAGGTTATTGCTGTGACAATGCCCGAAACCGCTCCTGATGCACTGCGTACTATGTGCGACAACATTAAAGCGCAGTTTGACGATGCAGTGGCTGTTATTGCAGGTACACAGAAAGAAAAGGGAACAGTTACCTTCTGTGCTTGCTGTGGTAAGGATGCTGTAAAGAGCGGCGCCCACGCAGGAAACCTTGTACGTGAGGTGGCAAAGCTTGCAGGCGGTAGCGGCGGCGGACGTCCTGACAGTGCTATGGCAGGCGGTAAGGATATTTCAAAGGTAGATGCTGCGATTTCTGCAGTTGAAGAATTAGTTTTGGCACAGATAAATAAATAAAGGAGCGGTGTATTATGGATTGCTTGTTTTGTAAGATCATAAAGGGTGAGATCCCCTCTAAAAAGGTTTATGAAAACGAATTTGTTTATGCTTTTGAGGATATTGCACCTCAGGCACCGTTCCACGTTTTGATAATCCCGAAAGAGCATATTGCGTCATCGGCGGACATTACTGCCGATAACAGTATTTTAGTTGCTAAGATATTTGAAGCGGCGGCACAGATCGCTAAGGAAAACGATTTGAAGGACGGCTTCAGAATCGTTACAAACAGCGGTAAAGTAGGCTGTCAGACAGTGTTCCACATGCATTTCCATATGCTGTCGGGACGTCAACTCGAAGGCCAGATGGGTTAAAAATAAAATTCTTTTAAGGGGACGTGTATTATGGATACTTTGAAAATGACTATTGCAGGACTTGAAAGGGAACTTCCTATTTTCCCGATCAGTGATAAGGTTTCTATTGCAGCTTTTATTATGTTCGGCGATACCGAAATAACCGTTGCAGCGGCAACAGAGCTGTTAAAAAAAGTACCGGAGTTTGATATAATCTTAACTCCCGAGGCAAAGAGTATTCCTTTGGCTTATGAAATGTCAAGACAAAGCTCAAAGCCTTATATAGTTGCAAGAAAAGGTCCTAAGCTTTATATGGCTGAGCCTTTCTCGGTAGAGGTTAACTCCATCACTACTGCCAACACTCAGAAACTGTACTTAGGTAAGCTTGAGGCAGAAAACCTTAAGGGTAAGAGAATTCTTGTGGTTGATGACGTTATCAGCACAGGCGCATCACTTATTGCAGTTGAGGCGTTGGTTGAAAAGGCAGGGGGCACTATTGCCGCATCCTGCGCTGTTTTGGCTGAGGGTGATGCCGCCCAGCGTACTGACATTGTTTTCTTGGAGCCCTTGCCGCTTATATTTAAGGATTAGTTTCGATGTACAGAAGAATAAAAGATCTGAGAGAAGATAGGGATTGGACTCAACAAAAGGTTGCCGATATGCTTCATATTTGCAGAAGCACATATTCTGCTTATGAAAACGGTGCCAACGCATTTCCTATCGAGATACTGATAAGCCTATCCAAGATATATAAAACCAGTATTGATTATTTGTTAGATCAAACTGATAATCCCGTTCCGTATGAACGTAAACATTAAAAAGGGGGAATTCTATGCGCAGAGTATTCGCTGTCATAGGATTCTCTTTTCTTTTAACCTCCATAGTCTGCCTTAACGTAAGTTTGTGGTTGCAAATTACGTTAGCTTGTGCTTTTGCCGTACTGTTTATCCTTTCACTTATATTCAAGCCCGTAAGAAATACTAAAATATTTCCTATGGTATTTATTTGCATAGCAGTAGCTCTTTGTAACTGTATGGTAAGGCAGGTAACCGACGTTAAACCTGCCAAACAGTTAGTGGGTAAGACTTTGAATGTGACTGCCACGTCAGTGGACCTGCCCGTATTTGACGATGGATACGTAAAATACACCTTCAAAACAGATGATAACATCAAATTCACCGCATTTTTATATGAGGATATGGGCATTGAGCCTTATGATAAAATAACTGCAAGTGTGAAATTTTACGAAACAAGCGGAAGTGAGCATTACGATTACGGCAAGGGGATATATCTGCGTGGTAAGGTTAGTGACCTTAACGTGGTGCCTATAATGGAGTCCACTAAACCTGCCCATTATTACGTTTTGAAATTCCGTGAGTATTCTATTGCCACCATAAACAAACACGTGGGCGGACAACGGGCGGCTTTAACAAATGCCATTGTGCTTTCGGATAAAAGCGGTTTAAGAAGGGAAATAAATTCCGCTTTTAGAGATTCGGGTATGCTGCACGCAACTGCGGTATCGGGTATGCACGTGTCAATCCTAATAAGTGCGCTGTTCTTTATGCTAACGGGACTTAGGGTAAACCGAAAAATAACGTCGGTGTTGTGTATTGTAATAACACTGCTTTATATGGCGGTGGCAGGCTTTACCTTTTCTGTGGCAAGAGCGGGAATAATGGTTATAATTATGCTACTCGGTCAGCTTGTTGACCGAAGGCACGATGCACTTAACTCACTGGGCTTTGCTGCGTTTTTCCTTATCATATTAAACCCGTTTGTGGCGGTGAACACGTCATTTTTGCTGTCGTTTTTCGCAACACTGGGTATGATAATTTTATATCCGCCTTTAAGCGCTGCTTTTAGTAAAATTAAGGTAAATAAGGTAGTTTCAGCATTTTTAACTCCGCTTATACAGTCTATCTCTGCAAACGTTTTTATACTGCCCATAATGTATATATTCTTTGGCAGTATTTCGATAATTTCACCCATATCAAATATGCTGATGTGTGTTGCTATCTCAGGTGTGCTTAACTTAGGTCTGATGACAGTAGCGGTATCTTTTATGCCTGCCGTGGCTGATATGACCGGCACTGTCACCGGTTGGTTAGCTGACTATTGCATAAGCGTATCCAAATGGTTGGCATCCTTTAAATTCAGTGTGGTTTCAATTGACCACATATTTGTAGGACTGTGGATAGTGTCGGTAATGCTGATATTCACTGTAGTTGCAATACTTATTGCCAAGGGCAAGACTATATTTAAAGCCCATACCGTTAGAGTGGGTGCGTATATTTCCTGCATTATGCTGGTTTGCTTTGTGTTTGTAAATTATATGGTGAACAAGGACGTTACCACTGTAAATTTGTTAGACAGCGGTAGCTCGTATAGTGCAGTCATAACCCGTGGTGGTAGTGCTTTTATTGTGGGAACAGGCGGTGAAAGTGCTCATTTGGCTTACAGAGAGCTGGATGACAGACTGCAGATTAAGAACGTTGATATAATGATTTTGCCTGATTTGAAAAACAACTATTCTCAAAAGGCACAAAATGTGGTAAAATGGAGTAAACCCGATAAAATCCTGATGGATAACGTTAGTGACAGATACTACCAGATTGAATCTGTGGCAAAAGAAAATTCCATAATTCCCTTAAAAGACAGTGTTATAACTTTGTGGAATGACGTGGTAATAACACCCTACTATCTGCCTTCATCAGTGGCAATTAAGGTTATGATAGGGGATACCTCACTGCTGTTTGTTGACGGGAAGGCAAGTGTAAGTCTGTTGCCCGATGATTTTGCAAATTCCCATATTACAGTGGTTTCGGGAGTGCCTGAAAAGGCTGAGCAGATAAAGTCGGAGTACATAGTTGCTTGCTGTGATGAGCAGACAGAGTTTATTTCCACAGCAGATGGTAACATACAGATACTAACCCGTGGTAACGGGGATATTAAAATGAAAAGGATGAGATGAAATGCCGCTTATAAATGAAATGGATTTAAAAAAGCAGATAAAAAACAGAATGTTCCAGCGGGTATATTTTATCCTTGGTGAAGACGGATTTTTAAAGCATCATTATGTAAATGAGCTTTGCGATAAAGTTGTGGGCAACGTTTTGCCTGATCTTAACTTTGTTAAGTTAGACGGAAAAACACTCAAAATGCAAACCTTGTCCGATGAGGTGGATCAGCTTCCCGTTATGGCTGAGCTGCGCTGTGTACTTGTTGATGATTACGATTTTGCAGCAAAGGGCGAGAATGAGCAAAAGGACGTAAAACAGATCATATCCGATCTGCCTGAATCCACTGTTTTGGTGTTTTTTGCTGATACTATTGAGATAAACTATCAAAAGCCCGGTAAGTGGGGCAGCTTTATTACCCTTGTAAACAAGGTTGGAGCAACGGTGGATTTTTCCCATAAAGACAACGCTGCTTTAGCCAAAATACTGGTGGATTCAGCGGCGAAACGCAAGGTGCACATGGATACACCCACCGCTCGATATATGGTGGAGATCTGCGGAAACGATATGCAAAATCTGCAGACTGAACTGGATAAGCTGTGTTCCTATAAAAAGCTGGATGTTATCACAAAAGATGATATTGATAAATTAGCGTCTAAAACAGTAGATGCCACTGTATGGCAACTGCCCAAAGCGGTGCTTACAGGCAATACCGATCTATCCCTTAAAACAGTAAGTGACCTTATGGCGTTAAGGCTTGATCCTATTGTTATAACAGCGTCTTTGATAAGCGCTTACGTGGATGCTTACCGTGTTAAATGTGCTTTAAGCTCGGGCAAAAAGGCCACTGATATTGCCGATGATTTCGGGTACAAGAATAACAAGTTCAGACTTACTAATTCCGTGGCTTTTGCTAATAAGATGTCGGCTTTGGCATTGAGAAAAAGCCTTGAGGTGTTAGACGATGCCGATGCGAAACTAAAGTCATCACCATTAAACGGCAGAACCGTTTTGGAACGTGCGGTCATTTTGCTGATTGAAATAATACGACAGGAGCAGCGCTGATGATCAAAATAAATGAGGCTGTTATTGTTGAAGGAAAATATGACAAAATAAAGTTAGAGTCGGTAATTGATGCACCTATCATCGTTACCAACGGATTTGAGATATTTAAGGACAAGCAGAACAAGGAGCTTATTAAAAAGCTTGCGTTAAAAAGAGGCGTGGTTATTATGACCGACTCGGATTCTGCAGGATTTTTAATTCGTTCTCACCTTAAAGGGTATCTGCCCAAGGACAAGGTGAAACACGCCTATATTCCCGATGTTTTAGGTAAGGAAAAGCGGAAGACTAAAGCATCTGCAGAGGGTAAGCTGGGCGTTGAGGGTGTGTCGGTGGAGGAAATTTTACTGGCACTTAAACGAGCAGGTGTTACAGCATCTGAAAGTGAGAGTGTGGCTGAGTCTATCACTAAGGTTGACTTGTTTGAAGCAGGGCTCAGCGGCGGTACAGAGTCAAAGTCCCGCAGACTTATGCTGTTAAAGCATTTGCAGTTGCCTGAAAGAATGACCGGTAATGCAATGCTGGATGTGTTGAACGTGTTTTTGACTAAACAGGAATTTTTTGAAATTGTAAATGAACTTTTTGGAGGGAAATAATTGGATCAAAGGCTTAGTAGGCTGTCGAAAAAGGCAAACGCACTGCCAACCCTGCCCGGCGTATATATAATGCGTGATAAAGACGGTAAGATTATATACATCGGCAAGGCAAAGGCACTGAAAAATCGTGTTAGTCAGTATTTTCGCAGTCAGGAAAAGCACCTTGAAAAAGTAAGACAGATGGTAGCCAACGTGGAGGACTTTGATTACATCATTTGTGACAGTGAGTTTGAAGCGTTGGTGCTGGAATGTTCTCTTATAAAGCAAAATCAGCCTAAGTATAATATTTTGCTTAAGGATGACAAAGGCTATCATTATATCCACATTACAAACGAGGATTGGCCAAGACTTACCGCCGAAAAATCTCTTATAAAAGACGGAGTGAATTTAGGGCCATATAATTCTTCCTTTGTGGTAAAGCAGTCGGTGGATGAGGCGAAAAAGATATACAAGCTGCCGCTGTGCAACAAAAAGTTTTACGACGGTATGAAAAAAAGCCGTCCTTGTCTTAATCATTTTATCGGACTTTGTCAGGCGCCCTGCTCAGGCAAGGTGAAAAAATCCGCCTATATCGACTCGGTAAACGGTGCAGTGGAGTTTTTGAAAAAAGGCTCTGTTGATACTGTGAAGCTACTGACAGAGCAAATGAACGAGGCGGCGGAAAATCTTGATTTTGAAAAAGCTGCCAAGCTGCGTGACAGAATTGCGGCTATAAATAAGCTTTCCGAAAAGCAGAAGGTGGTGCAGTCCACTGTGCCAACTCAGGATATTATTGCTTTTGTAGAGGGCAATAAAAACGCCTGCTTTGAGGTGTTTAAGTTCAGAGGCGGCAAGCTGTGTGACAGAGAGCATTTCTTTGTAGATGCTATGGGTGATGCGGCGCCTATAAGAGCAGAATTTATTTTGCAGTATTACTCAATGCGTGAGGATATACCGCCCAGAATAGTGGTGGACGGCGATGTGGATTCTGCCGATACAATGCAACGTTGGCTTAGTGAAAGGCTGGGCAAAAAAGTAGAGTTTTTCACACCTCAGCGTGGAGAACAAAAACAGCTTTTGGAGATGTGCCGTAACAACGCCGCAGAGCGTGTGGCACAAAAAGAAGGCTTTGCCATGAGAACGGTGGCGTCCTTAGATGAGCTGAGAAATCTTTTGGGGCTTAAGAATGTGCCGAAATACATTGAGGCTTATGACATTTCCAACACCGCAGGTAGTGATAACGTGGCGGGTATGGTGGTTTTTGTGGACGGCAAGCCCTACAAAAAAGCCTACCGCAAATTTGCTATAAAAAGCTTTTTAGGTCAGGATGACTATGCTTCTATGGCAGAGGTGCTGGAACGCCGACTTAATGAGTATGAGCTGCACAAGGCTGAGAATGAGGGCTTTGGCAGACTGCCTGACCTTATTTTGCTGGACGGCGGTCAGGGTCAGCTTAATGCAGTTTTGCCCATCTTGAAAAAATACGGGCAGAATATCCCCGTTTTTGGTATGGTTAAGGATTCTCGCCACAAAACCCGTGCACTGGTAGGGGAATACGGTGAGATAGCCATAAAGCCCACTAAAGGTGTGTTTAAGCTTATTTCTACCATACAGGATGAGGTGCACCGCTTTGCTATCGGTTATCACCGTCAAAAAAGCACTAACCGTAGCTTTTCTCTGCAGCTTACTGAGGTAGAGGGAGTTGGCAAAAAACGTGCGGCGGAGCTGATGAAGCATTTTAAAAATTTAAATGCAGTTGCAACCGCTTCTGTGGAGCAGTTGTGTGAGGTAAAGGGTATGAATAAATCTGTTGCACAGAAAATTTACGATTTTTATCATAAAACCTCAAAGTAATGTGTAAATAGGAAAAAACTGTTGACAAAACAGGGTATAAGATGCGATAATAATATAGGTAATATTTGTATTGCCTTTAAGTAACGGAGAAAATTATGAGAGTTATAACAGGGTCTGCAAGAGGCAGACGTTTAGTTACGCCTGAGGGTATGGATGTAAGGCCTACCGTGGATAAGGTTAAGGAAGGCGTTTTCAGTGCTATCCAGTTTGATATTGATGGCAGACGGGTGCTTGATCTGTTTGCAGGTTCAGGTCAGTTGGGAATAGAGGCGTTAAGCCGTGGGGCTGAAACTGCTGTTTTTGTGGATAATAATGCAAGTTCGATTTCGGCTGTAAAGCAAAATATCAAGGCTTGTGGCTTTGAGGATCAGGCAAAAGTGATAAATTCTGATGCCGTTTCTTATATAACATCCACAAATGAGGTTTTTGATATAGCCTTTATTGATCCCCCTTATCACAAGGATATCATCCATTCGTTAATGCCCAAATTGTGTGAGCGTATGTCGGATTACGGCATAATCGTTTGTGAGCATGCGGGTGACGAGCCCTTAAGCGATTGTTACGGTAAATTTGCCGTTCAAAAGACTTATAAGTACGGTAAGGTTTTTGTGGCGGTTTACAGGGCAGTTTGAGAGGATTTGATTTAAATGGGTAAAATTGCGGTATGTCCCGGTAGCTTTGATCCCGTAACCTTGGGGCATCTTGATATTATCCGTCGTGCCAGTGCTATGTTTGATAAGGTAATCGTTGTGGTTATGACCAATACGTCTAAAAGTCCCAGCTTTACAGCGGATGAGCGTGTTGATATGATCAAGCGGTCGGTTTCTGATATAGACAATGTTGTTGTTGACGTTTACGACGGCTTGTTGGCAGAGTATGTTAAAAGCAAGGGCGCTACTGCCATTGTTAAGGGACTTAGAGCGGTGTCGGACTTTGAATATGAGTTCCAGATGGCGCTTACAAATAAAAAGCTCAACCCTGATGCTGAAACAGTGTTTTTCACTACCAGGGCAGAGAATATGTATTTGAGTTCCTCAATTGTTAAATCAATTGCAAGTATGAACGGTGATATTGCTGATTTCGTTCCTGCTTGCATACATGATGATATTAAAAAAAGACTTTGCGGAAAGGTGAGTAAATAAATATGAACATTGAAGAATTACTTGAAGAGATTGACGAAATACTTGACAAGGCGTGGGGACTTCCCGGAGGTAAATCTGTTATAGATGCAGAGAAAATCCGTGTGGCTATTGACGATATCCGTCTTAATATGCCCCAGGAGACCAAGCAGGCAAGAGCTATCGTTGCTGATAAGGCAGATATTATCAATACTGCTAAAAAAGAGGCTGAGGGTATTATCCGTGCCGCTGAGGAGCGTGCAAGAGCTTTGGTTG
This sequence comes from Clostridia bacterium, assembly GCA_017407705.1. Classification (GTDB taxonomy): domain Bacteria; phylum Bacillota; class Clostridia; order Oscillospirales; family Acutalibacteraceae; genus RGIG2202. The sequence continues at coordinate 25,605 of JAFQWA010000024.1, read as the reverse complement.
CTCAGGAAGAGATCACCAGACTTGCTCAGGCTAAAGCCAGTGAGATCATTGCAGGTGCTCAGGCTAAATCCCGTGATATGCGTCGTGCTGCACAGGATTTTGTTGACGACCTTATGAAACGTACAGACGAAGGTCTGACACAGCATTTGGCTGAAATCAGAAAGACAAGAGCATCTTTAAAACAGCAGCGTCCTGTTGTTACTAATGATGAGCAGTAATAATTAAAAGTAAAACCGCTATCTTTATGATAGCGGTTTTGTGTTATTTCTGGTTTTCGTTGGCGTAATCCCTGGCTTCATAAGCACACTCTGTGTTTGAAACGATCATATTTTTCTTGGGGTCCCAATGATTCCCACGGGTAACGGCATACCTTGCGTAGCCGCCGTTATGCTGATCTCTGTCGTTGCTTATAGGACTACTGCTTTGTAGGTCCGATAGGTCAGATTCCTCAGAATTCTCACGCTTTGAGTTTTTCTGCTGGTTGTTCTCGTTGCGATTTTGACTCTGGTTGTTCTGATTACGGTTCTGATTCTGGTTCTGATTGTTCTGGTTACGGTTCTGACTCTGATTGTTCTGGTTGTTCTGGTTCTGATTTCTGTTCATAATAAAAATCTCCTTTAGTTTTTAATAAATTTCTTAAAGTATGTTGCCGTTTAAGTTTTAGATCATTAAAATCGGCATAAACAGAACATACTTCGATATTATCTTTTATTATTTTTATGCTTTTATTCACTTTTTAAAATTTTAAATAGTGGAACTTTATAGTGGTTTGTGGTAAAATAATTATAGTAAAGTACCGAAAATAGGACAAGTAATAGGTTATAATAAAGAAAAATATAAAAGCAAGGTGAAAAGTGTGCTGCATTTGATTTTATCTAGAGCAGGCTACGGTAAAACTTACCAAATTTACAATTTAATAAAATCTATGGCAGATAACGGCGTGTCGGATATGATATTGCTGGTGCCTGAGCAGGTGTCTTTTGAAAGCGAACGTGACGTGCTACGTTTGCTTGGCGCTAAGGACGCTTATAAAACCGATGTTTTAAGCTTTACAAGACTTTGCGATGTGTTTTTCGAGACTTACGGCGGCAGAACAAAACGTTGCGTTGATGCAACGGGCAAAGCCGCACTAATGGAGCTTACGCTGAAAAACCTGTCAGCTGAGCTTACCCTTTATAAAAAACAAGCGCAGTTTCCGGAGTTTGCTCAGTATTTGCTCAGCTTTTTCGAGCAGATAAAAAGAGCGGCTGTAACAAGTGAGATGCTGATAAAGCAGTCGGAAAAGTCGGTGGGTACCTTAAAACTGAAATTGTACGAAACCGCACTTATTTTATCCGACTATGAGCAGCGTCTTAATATGGATTTTTACGATCCGTTGGACGATCTTACAAAGCTTTCCGAAATGCTGTCAGACCATCGATTCTTTAAAAATAAAATAGTGTTTATCGACGCTTTTAAGGGCTTTACACCGCAGCAGATAAAGGTTTTGGATAAGATAATCGCTCAGGCAGGTGAGGTTTACATAACACTTGGTTGCGACAATACGGTTGCACAAGATATGTCGGTGTTTAAAAATGTTTGTGCTACCGCTGAGAGCATTAAAAATATTGCACGTAAGAATAATGTAAAAATTGCACCCGTTGAATATTTGAGCGACAATCATAGGGCTAAAAATGATGAGCTTAAATGGATGGAGCGTAATCTGTTCTCAGGGGAATGTGTGCCTTACTCAGAGCCTACAACTGCAATTACTTTGTGCAAAACCAAGACTATTTACGACGAGGTGGAGTATATCGCTTCCACCATCCGCAGACTGGTTAGAACAGAAGGGTACCGTTACCGTGATTTTGCCGTTATTGCAAGGCAAACAGCACCTTATATGGGAGTTATAGACTCAACCTTTCTGCGTTATGACATGCCGTTTTTTATTGACGGCAGAAACAGTGTGGATAACAAGGCTATATTCAAGCTGGTCACCTGCGCTTACAACGGAGCACTTCGTAATTTTAACACAGATGATATTATCGCTATGCTGAAAACTCGTCTTACAGACGTTTCAGATGATGAAATAGCCGAAATAGATAATTACTGCAGTGTTTGGGCGGTGAAGGGTGAGGAATGGAGAATCCCCTGGACCGGTAATCCCAAAGGACTTGTGGAGCATTTTGACGAAGCTGATGCTGAAAAACTGCAACGGCTTAATAAACTGCGTGAGAAGATAGTTACTGTGCTTGATAAATTGGCAAAGGGCATAAACTCCAGCTCTGCAAGGGATATTTCTGAGGCAATTTACAAGTTTGTTATAGCTGTAAAGGCGGATAAAAATCTGCTTAAGTTTTCTAAGGAGCTGGACGAAAAAGGTTTCGTTTTACTGGCTGATGAGGAACGCAGAAGCTATGATATTTTCATAAATTTATTGGATCAGTTGGTTATGGCACTGTCACAAACCGGCACCGATAAATATAAATATTTCGAGCTGTTTAAGTCGGCTGCGGCTTTGTGCGATATAGGCTCGTTGCCTCAGGGACTTGATGAGGTGACTGTGGGCTCCGCTGAAAGAATGCGACCTGCATCACCTAAAGTAACCTTCGTTGTTGGTGCTAACGAGGGAGTTTTCCCTGCGTCTCTTGAAAACACAGGAATTTTTACTGACTCAGAGATAGAGGACCTTCGTAAAAACGGCATTGAACTGCCTAATTTCTCAGAGGACAAGGCTATCGACGAAAACTACCTTGCTTATACTGCTTTGTGCAGTCCGTCGGAGAAGCTGTACGTCACTTATCAGACCGCAGATGCTGTTGGCGCTGCACTGATGCCCTCTCAGATAGTAACCGATTTGTGTGAGATTTTCCCAAGCTGCACTCATATTGACGATAGAATAAGTGATGATGAGCTTAGTAAGATTGAATGTGTGTCATCAGCGGCGGCTTTATTGGCTAAGGAGTACAAGTCAAAAAGTGCGTTGTATTCCAGTCTTAAACACTATTTCGAGGCTAACGGCTCTGATGAATATTCTGCCCTTAAAAATGCGGAAAATCTGCCCGAGCTTAAACTGTCACCCAATGTGGCAAAGGCTCTTTACGGTGAAAATATCGTAACCTCAGCCTCTAAAACCGATACGTTTTATAAGTGCCGTTTCAGTTATTTCTGCAAATACGGACTGCATCTTGACCCATTGAAAAAGGCTGAGATAGACGTAACTAACAGAGGTACTATAATGCATTATGTTCTTGAAAAAACAGTAATGCAATATGACAGTGAGTATATTTTAGGCCTTGATGATGCACAGCTTAAACAGCTTGTGACACAGATAGTTGATGAGTATTTTGAGACTATCGTGAATTTCAGCAGAGAAAAAACCACACGTCAGAAATTTATCATAAACAGTCTTATCAACGTATTTGCTCAGGTGGTAAGGCGTATATTTGCCGAGCTTTCTCAGACCGAGTTTGAGATTGCCGCCGTGGAGCAGGAAATAGGCGGTGAGGGTGATGTGCAGAGCCTGAAAATACAGCTGGATGACGGGTCCTACGTTATTTTAAACGGTAAGATAGACCGTGTGGATATATTCAAAAAAGGCGGCACTGATTACATTCGAGTTTTAGATTACAAGACCGGTGCTAAGGACGTGCATTTGTCGGATGTTATTCGTGGACAAAACCTGCAGATGCTGGTGTATATGATAGCACTCAGTAAAGGCGGCACTGAAAAGTTTGGTAATAATATACTGCCTGCAGGTATTTTGTATATGCCTGCAAAAGACGTTAATTTAAGTGCTGACCGTTTCACCGAGGATAAGACCGTTTCCTCTAAAATAATGTCTAATTTGAAGATGAGGGGCTTTTTGTTGGAGGATAAAACCTCTGTTTTGGGTATGGAGCCGTCGGGTGCAGGAGTTTTCATACCTGCTAAGATAAACAAAAAAGACGGTGAAATTAACAAAAACGCACCTATCTACACCTTAGAGCAGTTTGGATTGCTTACAAAACGCATTGAAACGCTGCTTAAACAAATGGGCGAAACACTGCATAGCGGTGATATTTCCATTAACCCCACAGATTCTGTTGACAGCAATTATACTGCTTGTAAATATTGCGATTATAAAGCGGTGTGCAAACGTGATGAAAACGAGAAAAATGATGTAATAGAAAAGCTGTCAAAGGATCAGATATTCTTAAAGCTGCAGGGAGGTGAGTAGGATGGCATTTAACCCCACTAAGCAACAACAAATGGCACTGGACGCCCGTGAAAAAACGTTGGTATCAGCGGCGGCAGGGTCGGGTAAAACAGCGGTTTTGGTTGAAAGAATAGCACGGTTTATCGTTGATAAAGAAAACCCCGTGGATGCAGATAAATTCTTGGTAGTAACCTTTACCAATGCTGCGGCGGCTGAGATGAAGGACCGTATTGCTAAAAGAATAGCCGATGAAATACGTGCCAATCCCACCTCAAACCGACTGAGAAAACAGCTTTATTTACTTTCTAAGGCTAACATCTGCACAATGGACAGCTTTTGCATAAATCTTGCAAGAGAGTATTTTTACGAGCTGGACATTCCCTTTAACTTTAAAATTGCCGATAACGGAGTTATAGCCCAGATTCAGGAAGATAGCTTTGAAACTGTGTTCAACCACTATTTCGAATATCCCACTGATGAATTTACTAAGCTTATTGAGTTTATCGGTGAGGACAGGGCAGAGGAGACCTTAAGGCAGAATATTAAAAAGATCTATTCCTATTTACGTTCCTTGCCCTTTCCTGAAAAGTATATTGAGTCGGTTAACGGTATGTATGAAAACTTTGATTTTGGTTCCGATTTATGGACAAAAACGGTTTTATCATACATCTGTGCCACCACTCACAATGTAATAAACAATTTCAAACAAACCATAGCCTTATTAGAATCAGATGTTGAACTGGCAGAGGGCTTTGGTCCTGCATATTATTCCACTTTAGACACCTTGGAGCAGGTTTACAGCTTGGCAAACGAGGGAAAGTGGGATAAGCTGCTGAGCCTTTGCCAAAACGCCGCTTTTGCCACTGCAAGTGCACCAAAGGGCTATCCCAATGAGGAATTTAAAAAGCTTTTACAAAAGCAGCGTGAGGATGTAAAGAAATATATCAGAGAAACGGTGCCTAAAACTATGTGCTCGGATTCTAAGGAAACCGCTGAGGACATTGCAGTGTTGGGTCCGGTTGTAAAAGTGCTGATGAATATGGTAATGGATTTCTGGCACCAGTGCGATGCTTTGAAAAAGAGCAAAAACTATATGGATTTTGCTGATGTGAACTATGCCGTTTTGAATTTGCTTTTAAAAGAGGAAAAGGGCGAAATGGTAGTTACATCCATTGCAAAAGACATTTCTTCGAGATTTTTTGAGGTTATGGTGGACGAGTATCAGGACACTAACGACCTGCAAAACACCATTTTCAACATTATTTCGGATAACGGCAGAAAAATGTTTATGGTAGGTGACGTCAAACAAAGCATCTACCGATTCCGTCAGGCAAACCCTGCTAACTTTTTAAAGCTTAGGGAAAGTCTGCCCGATTATAAGGATGAAAGCAGAACCAACAGCAAGGTGGTAATGAGCAAGAATTTCAGAAGCGCTGAGCCCATCTGCGATTTTGTAAACTATATCTTCTCGCAGGTTATGTCAAAGCAGGCAGGAGAGATGGAGTATGATATATCAGATGCACTAAACGCTGAGGCGAAATTCCCCGAAAGTGATAAACAGCGTGTGCAGTTTCACGTGCTTGATTGCACTGAGTCCGACGACGATAAAAGCGTTTGTGAAGCGAGATATGTGGCTGAGTATATTAAAACTGCTGTTGAGAATGGCGAGCTTATAGGTCAGGAGGGGAATAGGCGTGCTGTAAGATACGGCGATTTTGCTATCCTGATGCGTACAGGTAAAAACATCAAAAACTTCATCAACGAGTTTAAGCGCAGAAACATACCTCTCTGGTCAGACAAAAAGGAAGGCTTTTTGAAAACTCCCGAAATAATGACGGTATTGTCATTGCTAAGGGTAATTGACAATCCTCACCGTGACGTGCCTTTAGCGGCGCTTATGATGAGTGAAATATATTCATTCTCTGCTGACGAAATAGCAAGGCTTAAAGCAGAAAATAAAAAGGCAAACCTTTACTCCTGTGTGGTAAGCAACTGTGAAAATGATGCTAAATTGAAACGCTTTATTGACAGCATACAAAAATACCGTGAGTGGTCTATGTCACTGCCCATGGATGTGCTTATCCGCCGTATTTACGACGATAGCGGTTACATCTACGTTTGTCAGATGCGTGAGGACGGTATGCAGGCTAAGGCTAATCTGCTGCTGCTTGCTGAGTATGCCAAAAGCTACGAGGCTCAGTCGGATAAGGGCCTTTCCCGATTCTTGCGGTATATTGACAGTGTGGGTGAGGATAATTCGGTGTTTTCTCAGGCGTCGGTTTCCACTCAAACTGATGATGCAGTTAAAATTATGACCATACATCACTCAAAGGGTTTGCAATTTTCTATTTGTATTCTGGCTGACTTAACCCACAGATTCAATGAACAAGAAAACAGAGATTCCCTTAATATAAGCGAAAAACTGGGAATAGGTATGAGGGTAATAGATAAAAAGCGTAAGCTGAAATATCCCACAATGCCCTTTAAATCAGTTAAAATATCCAATCAGCAGGCAGATATATCCGAGGAGCTGCGAGTTTTGTACGTTGCCATGACCAGAGCTGAGGACCGTTTGGTTATGGTGGGTAGTATGGATAATGCGAAAGACGTATTAGAGAAAGCGGCGTTGAAGTCTGCCGCCGATGGACCTAAAAAAGTGGATGCTGCCAATATTTTAAAAGCAAAATCCTTGTTTGATATGCTGATATATGCGGTTATAAAGGCAGATAAGGCAAATGCTTTGAGAGATTATGCAGGTGTGGATTTTGAAACTGCCAAGGATAATACGGATTTCCAGGTTGTTATCAGCAGTGCTAAGGAGACGGCAGAGGATAGTTTGGAAAAATCAGAGCCGGCACAAGTAGATGAAAAAATACTGGATATCCTTAATGAACGTCTTGCTTATCAGTACCCATACAGAAAGATAAACGATATTGCCGCAAAGCAGACTGCATCGGGTATATCCCACTTAAGTTCTGAGCTGAAATACGCTTGTACCGCAGTGCCGTTGTTTTTGCAGAACAAAAAAGTTACTGCGGCACAAAAGGGAACTGCTATGCACAAGTTTATGGAGTGTGCAGACTTTAAATCGGCAAAACAAGATATTACTGCCGAAATTGACCGACTGCAAAAAGCAGGTATTCTTGCAGACTTCGAGGCAGAATGTCTTGATGCTGAAAAACTGAAAGGCTTTTTTGAGTCGGAGCTGTATTCACGTATGGAAAAATCCGCAAATATTATGCGTGAGAAACGGTTTATGGTAGAGATAGATGCCATGGAGCTTGACAGCAGCTTGGATGATAGCTTTGCTGGTGAAAAAGTGGTTGTGCAGGGCGTAGTGGACTGTGCCTTTGAGCTGGATGGCGGCATCTATATTGTGGATTACAAGACTGACCGTGTGGATAGCGGTGAGGAGCTGAAACTGCGGTATGCTTCTCAGTTGGAGGTTTACAAAAACGCTATGGAGCAGGTCACGGGAATGAAAGTTTTGGGTGCAGAACTTTTCTCTTTACACTTAGCGGAGTCGGTAAAGGTATTTTAAGGGAGTTTTTCAACTTTTTTTGTTTATAATACTTGCAAAAACAAAAATCCTATATTATAATTTGCCATAAAGGGAGATCATTTTGCAAATTTTTATAATATTATGAAAAGGAGTAAAAACGATGGAAGTATTGAAAGTATCTGCCAAATCTATGCCCAACTCTGTTGCAGGTGCTATTGCAGGAGTTATCCGTGATAGCGGCTCGGTAGAAATACAGGTGGTGGGCGCCGGTGCAACTAATCAGGCTATTAAAGCGACAGCAATTGCAAGAGGTTATTTAGCACCTATGGGAATTGATATTGTTATCATTCCTGCCTTCTCTAACATCACTATTGACGGTGAAGACAGAACTGCAATGAAACTCATCATCGAACCCCGATAAGCAAAAAATAAAAACAGCCGAAGAGTTTGCTCTTCGGCTGTTTTTTCTATATAATTATTTTTCATCACTTACAGTGGTGGGCTCAGATATTTCTTCGGTTGTGGGCTGAGTAGCTTTTACCTTGTAATATCTGTCCATAGTATAAACTAAATCGTTTGCCAATAAAAACTCTGCCTTACCTTCGTTTTCAGACTGGAATTTTAAAACCATTTTTTCCAAGTCTTTGAAAGGCTGAGATGATAGATCAGATGCGTTTATGCTTATACATAAGAACAAGGGATCATCCTCGGTAATATCAAGCTTATAATCCTCAAACTCTGAAATATCATCAATACTTATAGTTTTAATAATCGGAATATTCTCCACCATTTCAGAGCTATCAATACCCTCACACAAATAGCCTTTAACGGGCAGTTTATCTGCAAAATCCTTTATTGTATCCTCAGACAAAGGCTGATTAAGTGAAACGATAGACAGCCCTGTGTTGGATAAGAATTTTTTGTTAGTTAAAAGCCAACTTTCAAGCGATGCTTTGTCGAAGGTGCTTGTGTTGATATCGGAATAGCCGAAGGGAATGCTTATCAGGGTAGTGGAGGAGTCACGGCTGGTGTAATACCATTTAGCAATAGGCGGAGCCAACTCAAACAAAGCGGGGTTGATATTTATGCTGATAGGAGTGTTTCCTCTGGCAATATTTTCGGTAAGCTCATTTAAAGGTGAGGTGGCATCTGTATCGTCGGTGTTGATGCAAATTGAGATGTAAGCCTTACCGGGTGTTGCAAGTTTATCAGCACCACTGGGGATAGTCAACGGCTTTTTGGGGGTGGAGTAGGATGCGAAGAAGGTGCTGTTGGCAAAACCCTTAGCATTTAAAACGCAAAAACCAAACTCAGATACCGTTTTCTCAAAATCATCAGCTTCGGTAAACACCACCGCAGGTTTTGTGTAGTTATTATTAAGCAGCTTCTTTAACTCTGCAATCTGCTCTTTGTCCTCACTGTCAACGCTTACAGCCATTGATTTTGTGGCATAAAGATAGTCGTTAATAGGGGAGGATACATCCACAATGCCGATGTAGTTGTGCAGGGCCTTGGGATAGAGATTATTCAGAGTATAGGTGATAGCCTGCTTGGGTGAGGTTATCTCATCACTCAAATCTGTAAACTCAATAGTTTTCTTCTCAATAGCTTTTTCAAAGTGCTTTTTAACTGACGTATAGGTAATATTGTCTATTGCAACACCGTCGTTGATAGCGGCTAAGGTTTGTGCCACTGCAAACTGATACTCTTTAGAGGAATCGTAAACCACAACGGATTTAATGTTGCCTAAATACTTTTTGATCAGATTATCAACGGTATATTTTGTAAAAATAGTACCGTATTCATTGGAAATATGGTTTCGCCAGAAGGTATCGTCCTTATTAGACGAAAGATACACTTCCGCAGAACCCACTCTGGCAGCCAGACCCTGTATGCAACGGAGCATAGCAACCTTACCGTCAGACATACCTTGTGTATTAACGTAATAGACCATAACAGTCTGCTGAGGTTTGTAGAAAACAGTTCCCATCTTCATATTGCCCAGCTTATCAGGAGTACGTACAGGGATAGTGGGAGCTGCGGTGGTAGTGGGGGTTGTGACGGGCTGCACAGTGGTGGCAGCGGTGGTGGTTGTAGTGTTTTTATCGTCAGGATTATCTACAGTGCAAGAAGCGGTGGATAGCATTATCAAAGCCGCCGTTGCAACGCAAACAACGTTTTTAATTTTCATTTTCGTCTTACCTTTCTGAAGTATTATCAGCATAAGTTATATATTATAATACACCAATTTTACATTTTTTACAAGGTCATTTATTAAATTCCGAAAAATCAGGATAACATAAGTATAAATAGGGATAGTTTTTTAGCTTTAAAATATAATAATAATTGAAAATTTGGTAGCTATGTGGTATAATATTTTACAACTATTGCAGTTTATCGGAAAGGAGTGGTTATGTTGCGCAAAATTATCGCAACCGTACTTATTATGTGCATCATACTGTGTGTTGCATCCTGCAACAATAACAGTAACGATACTCCGCCGATAACCTACACTACATCCTCTAAGCCCGATGAGGTGATAATGGGAACAGGTAAGCTTTCGCTGTATTTTTCTTTGTCAGACTCTTTAAATCCTTATAAATCGGTAAGTTTGGGAAATCAGCAGCTTGCATCGTTGCTGTTTGATCCTTTGGTTAAGCTGGATGCCGACCTTAATCCTCATAACGTACTGGCAAAGGAAATTCAGATTATTGGCAAAAAGTGTATTATCCACCTTGCCTCTGCAGTGTTTTCCGATGGTTCTGCCATCACCGCTGAGGACGTTACTTTTTCAATCAAGCAGGCGAGAGCGTCGGAAAACGGATTGTACCAAGCTCAGCTTTCTAATATATATTCTTACGGTGCTGCTGATAAAGACACAGTTGAGATCATAATGAAAAAAGCAGATCCTAACTTTGTCCGTGTGTTGGACTTTCCGATTATCAAGTCGGGCACCACAAAGCTTGAGGATTCCGATAAAAAAGAGCTGCCGCCGGTGGGTAGCGGCAGATACATCTATAAGGATGATAACGGTGTATATTCTTTAATACCCAACAAAAAATATATTGCAAAACCTGCAGAAAACACCATAAGCCTTGTGAATACGCCCGATGCCGAGGCACTGGATTTTAATATTAAAACCGGTTCGGTGGATATTTGCTACACTCCCGTTACAAACGGTGATAGACCTATTATGGGTGGCGGTGTTTCTAAGGTAAAACAAACTAATCTGGTTTATATCGGTTTCAATTCCAACCGTCAGTCGGTTTATGACAGTAAAATAAGACTTGCCATTGCCAATTTTATTAACCGAAACGACGTTTGTGAAACCGCCTATTACACCTATGCACAACCTGCTTTATCGCCTTATGTAAACGGTGTTGACTTTGCGGCTAAATGGCAAAATATGTTTTCAGAGAATGAAAATACCAAAAAAAGTGTTGAATATTTGGCTGATTTAAGTTACAATAAGAAGGATACAGACGGGTATTATGTTGATGCAAAGGGTAAACGTATCAGTGTCAGCCTGCTGTATAATACAGATAATGTGTTTCAGAAAAATGCCGCTGAGCTTATAATAAAACAGCTCAAAAACAGCGGTGTGGAAGTGAAAGCACAAGGGGTTAGCCGTGATAAGTATGTATCGGCAGTAAATGCTGCTGATTACGATATGTATTTAGGTGAGGTTAAGCTGAATAAGAATTTTGATCTTAGCAGCTTGTTCAGTCAGCACTTAGTATCGGTTAAAACCACCGCAACCACTGTTAAGACAACAGTTGGCACTACTGATCCTACAGCACCCACTACAGATGCTGTAAAGCCTGAAGTGGTAGTGGAAATGGATAAGGTCTATAACAGTTATCTTGAAGGTAAGATAAAGTTTGATGAATTTATGTCTGCCTTTTCTGAGCAGATGCCTTTTGTTCCTGTTTGTTACAGATTGGGAATAGTAAGCTATTCCGCACAGATAACACCCGCTGCGGTGGCATCTGTAAGTGATGCTTATTTTAATATTGAATTGCTATCAGTTAAATAATTTCTTGAAAGGATGAAAAATATGATTCGTTATGAAACCCGATTGGGCAGTGTTATTATCTCTAATGAATACTTTGCAAAACTTATAGGCAACGCAGTCACATCCTGCTACGGTGTTTCGTCTATGGTTGCTACCGGTACACAGTGGTGGCGCTCCAAGCTTACCCGTCGTGATTATATCGACACAGGTATTGTGGTAAGCGGTAATATTAACCAGATCAACGTTGATCTGCATATTATGGTGGTTCACGGTATGAACATCAACGCCATTGCAGAGAGTATTGTGCATAAAGTAAAATATACTGTTGAAGAGGCTACCGGTATTTCCGTTAATAAAATTACTGTCCATGTTGACGGTATGAAGAGCGAGTAATTGTTCGCTTTCAGAAAGGATGATTTTTGGTTTGATTACAGGTAATATATTGCGTGATGCAATTATTTCAGGTGCAAATAATATCTCTAACAACCGTCAGTCGGTTGATGAGCTTAACGTTTTCCCGGTGCCCGATGGTGATACCGGAACTAATATGACTCTTACTATTACCAATGCTGCAAAAGAGTTGGCAAGACTTGATAATGCTACTGTTTATGAAACCTCAAAGGTTGCAGCAGGTGCGTTGCTCAGAGGTGCAAGAGGTAACTCAGGCGTTATTTTGTCATTGATCTTCAGAGGTATCTCAAAGGGTATGAAGGATCAGACAGAGCTTGACGCTGCCACTTTAGCAACTGCTCTTGACAGTGGTGTAAAGGCAGCTTATAAGGCTGTTATGAAGCCTACTGAGGGTACTATCCTTACAGTTGCAAAGGTAGCTGCACAGTATGCTGCTAAGGCTGTTGAAGATGGCATCGAAGATACCACAGTTGTTTTCGAAAAAGCGCTTGAGGGTGCTAAAGAGGCTCTCGCAAATACTCCTGAGCTGCTGCCGGTTCTCAAAAAAGCAGGCGTTGTAGATGCAGGCGGTCAGGGTCTTGTTACTATTTTTGAAGGTATGCTGTCTGTTATTAAAGACGGTAAGATTATCGAAAACGAAGAAACTCCTAAGGTGTTAAAGCAGGAAGAAAAAACTGCTACTAACGCCGCTGCTGAGTGGGAAGGTGAGATCACCTTTACTTACTGCACAGAGTTTATCGTTAAGCGTGATGAGAGTATTGAACGTGATCCGCTGTTGCTCCGTTCTTTCCTTGAAACTATCGGTGACTGCGTTGTTGTTGTAGATGATGAGTCTATCATCAAGGTGCACGTTCATACCGATAACCCCGGTAAGGCTTTACAAGAGGGACTTAAGTTCGGTCAGCTTACTAATATGAAGATCGAAAATATGCGTGAGCAGCACGAAAATGCCAAGAGAGAAGCCGGTATTCAGAGCACCGTTCAGGTGGACGATAACGGCGCTTACACTCCCGTTGCTCCCGAAAATGATTACGGTTTTGTTTCTGTTGCCGCAGGTGAGGGAATTCAGAGCTTGTTTAAGGATCTGGGCGTTGATAACTTGGTTAGCGGCGGTCAGACTATGAATCCCTCTACTGATGACATTTTAAGAGCAGTTGAACTTACTCCTGCTAAGACAGTTTTTGTTCTGCCTAACAATAAAAACATCATTATGGCCGCTGAGCAGACAGTTCGTTTGGCAACCCGTAAGGTAGTTGTGTTGCAGACCAAAACCATTCCTATGGGTATTTCCGCTATGCTTCAGTTTGATCCTGATGCAGATGCAGATACTAACGCTACCAATATGCAGGCTGCTGCAGATAACGTAGGTACCGGTCAGGTTACTTTTGCCGCTCGTGACTCCGATTACGACGGTCATAAGATCAAAGAGGGTGAGATTTTAGCCCTTGAAAACGGTAAGGTTTCCTTTGTTGAGCAGGAGATTGACAAGGCTGTTGTTAAGCTTACTAAGTCTTTGTTCAAAAAGGACAGCCAGTTCGTTACCTTGATCTACGGTGAGGATATTACCGAGGAGCAGGCAGAGAATGTACGTGGTATGGTAGAGCAGAAGTTGCCCGAAGGCGTTGAGGTAACTGTGATCCCCGGCGGTCAGCCTGTTTACTACTACATCATTTCTGTTGAATAAAAACTAAATTTTATCCGGGCGGTGTTTTGTGATGAACGAGCTGGATAGAAAAATTGAAAATTTAAGCGGTATCGGTCCAAAACGTGCCGCTCTGTTTCGCAAAATGGGTGTCGATAATGTCGGCGCCCTTTTGGAATTTTATCCGAGAATGTATGAGGATTGGAGCAAGTGCTACACTGTAAGCAGTGCGCCCCTTGATACTCAGTGCTGCGTTAAGGCAACGGTGGTTACGTCGGTAAAGGAGCATCGCATAAGAAAGGGTATGACCCTTTATAAATGCACCGCCACAGACGGTGCCACAAATATGCTTATTACCATTTTCAATAACAAGTATGCCGCAGCAAAGCTGAGAGCGGGTGAGGAGTTTCTCTTTTTCGGCAAGGTTGGCGGAAATTTCAACCGTAAGGAAATGTCATCACCTCAGATTGAGCCGGTGCAGAGTGCTGTTATTAGGCCTATTTACAGACAAACCGAGGGATTAAATTCCAACGCTATTGAGGCGGCTGTAAAACAGGCTGTATCACTGGTTGGTGATAAACTCACCGATCCGCTTTGTGATGATATTCGCCGTGAGTATCAGCTGTGCCACCGACGTTTTGCGGTGGAGAGAATACATTTCCCAAAAACAAGTGAGGATGTGGATGTTGCTAAAAAGCGACTGGTGTTTGAGGAACTGCTGGTGCTTCAGCTTGGTATGTTGCGCCTAAAAGGACGTAACCGAGAGCTGACCGGCGCTAATATCGTTACCGATTATTCCGATGAATTTTTAAGTAAGTTGCCCTTTGAGCCTACCTCAGCACAAAGACGTGCCATTAAAGAAGCGGTAGCGGATATGCAAGGCAAAACCCCTATGAACCGACTGCTTCAGGGCGATGTCGGTTCGGGTAAAACTGCAGTTGCGGCGGCTATTATGTACACCTGCGTTAAAAACGGATTTCAGGCTGCCATGATGGCACCTACCGAAATATTAGCAGAACAGCACTGTGCATCCCTTATGAAAATGATGCAGGGAACTAAGGTTAGAGTGATGCTGCTTAAGGGCTCCACTCCTGCCGCTGAAAAACGCAAGATAAATGAACTGCTTAAATCGGGTGAGATAGACATTATTATCGGCACCCACGCACTTATTCAGAACGACGTTGAGTTTAAAAATTTAGGTCTTGTTATAACCGATGAACAGCACCGTTTTGGCGTTGCACAACGGTCTGCTTTGTCGTTAAAAGGTCAAAACCCCCATATTTACGTTATGTCTGCCACTCCTATTCCAAGAACCTTAGGACTTATTATGTACGGCGATCTTGACATATCCATACTTGATGAGTTGCCTAAAGGCAGACAGAAGATTGAGACCTATTCCGTTAATTCATCATACCGTCAACGTGCTTATGCTTATGTTAAAAAGCATCTTGACGAGGGTAGGCAGGGGTATATTGTTTGCCCTATGGTTGAAGAGGGTGAGTTGGACCTGGTTGCCGCTGTGAAATATTACGAAACCTTATCAAAGGGTGAGTTTAAGAATTATACTGTGGGCCTGCTCCACGGCAAGATGAAGTCTGCCGAAAAGGATCAGGTAATGCGTGCTTTTAAAAACGGCGATATACAGTTGCTTGTTTCCACCACCGTTGTTGAGGTGGGTGTGGACGTGCCTAATGCGGTAATTATGGTAATTGAAAATGCCGACAGATTCGGCTTATCTCAGCTGCATCAGCTTAGAGGACGTGTGGGCAGAGGTGAGCATAAATCCACCTGCATACTTATATCCGATGCGGAAAACGAGGATGCAGTGCGTCGGTTAAAGGTTATGTGCAAAACCGATAACGGCTTTGCCATTGCCGATGAAGACTTAAAGCTCCGTGGACCCGGCGACTTTTTCGGTTCCCGTCAACACGGTTTGCCGGAATTAAAAATTGCCAACATCTTCACCGATATGGCAGTGCTTAAATCGGCGCAGAGGTTGGCAAGAGAGATTATTAAAAAAGATGAAATGCTTACATTACCCGAACACTTAGGACTCAGAGAAAGTGTTGATAAGCTGTTTGAAAGAGCAGAGCAAAACAGCTTTAACTGATTATTTTATCTTAACGTTTTCATCTCCTAAAATTTCATAAAGAGTATAGATCAATTCATTCGATAGATTTGTGCTGTAAGTCTTCGATTTTAAAACCTTACCCGTATCGGCACAGACAATACACAAAGGTGAGTTGCCCTTGTAGTCGGGCAAAATCTGTTTAACACGGTCAAATTCCTCACAGTTAAGTGAGGGAATACGAATGTAAAGTGATCTTACACTGGGAATACTATCGAGCTCGTAAACGGGCTCGATTTTTTCGCATATAAGCTGAGCAGGACGGTCATCACGCAACGACAACCGTGCCAAAACAAGCACGGGATTACCTTCTTTTATCAGGTGGGTGCAGTCAATGAGAGTTTTGGGGAATACCAGCATTTCAATGGTACCACGCATATCCTCAATTTCAAGAAAAGCCATAGTATCATTTTTCTTGGTAACCTTCTTCTTTATAGAATCAATAATTCCAAGCACTCTAACTCTGTCGTTGTCCTTGTAATTTGAGGTATCGCTGTCAGCGTTTATAAGCTCGTCTATATTATCGGTGTTCAGTCTATGGGAAATCTCACGGTACTCCTGCATGGGATGTCCGCTCAAATACAGTCCTGCAACCTCCTTTTCCATACGTAAAAGCTCGGATTTCTCAAACTCCTTTACAGGGGTAATGGAAAAGTCAGCGGTGTTATCAGCAGCACCCATATCGAAAAAGCCCAGCTGACCGTCAACGTTCCTGCGACGATCACTTTCCAAATTCTCCATAATACCGTCAATGGAGTTTAGCATTTCCTTACGGTTAGCACCTGCCATATCAGCAGCGCCGCTTTTGATAAGACTCTCCAAAGCACGGTGATTTAATTCCCTTGAATAAAGACGCTTGCACAGATCGTAAAAGCTTACAAATTCACCGTTTGAATTACGCTCATTTATCATTTTATCAATGATATTTCTGCCTAAATTCTTAATGGCAAGTAAACCAAAACGGATATTTCCGTCTTCAACAGAAAAGCTGTATTCACTGTTGTTTACGTGGGGTGGAAGTATCTTAATACCAAGTCGTGAGCACTCGTCAATATACACCTGCACCTTATCGGCTCGGTCTAAAACACTGGTAAGCAATGCCGCCATATACTGGCATTTGTAGTGGCATTTAAGATAAGCAGTGCGATAAGCCACAGTAGCGTAGGCGGCGGCGTGAGCCTTGTTGAAGGCATAAGACGAAAAGGCGCTGATCTCTTCAAAAAGGGCAGTGGATATCGACTCATCAATACCGTTTTTACTGCAACCCTCAATAAAACTTTTACGTTCTTTTTGCAAAACGTCGTGCTTTTTCTTAGCCATAGCACGTCGCACAATATCCGCTCTGCCAAAGGAATAGCCTGCCAGATCACGGAAAACCTGCATAACCTGTTCCTGATAAACCAAACAGCCGTAAGTAACGTCCAGAATGGGTTTAAGCAGGGGAGTTGGGTATTTGACCAAAGCGGGGTTATGACGGTTTTTGATGTATTTGGGAATAGACTGCATAGGACCCGGTCGGTAAAGAGAGATAAGTGCGATCAGATCCTCCAGTGATGTGGGTTTAAGCTCGGTCATAACTCGTTTCATACCCGCTGACTCAAACTGAAATACGCCCTCAGTCAGTCCTTTGGACATCATTTTAAAGGTTTTTTCGTCATCGTAGGGAATAGAGTCAATGGAAAAATCAGGATCGGTTTTGTTTATCATTTTAACGCAATCGTCAATGATAGTGAGGTTTCTCAGCCCTAAAAAGTCCATTTTCAAAAGACCGATCTCTTCTAAAGCGGTCATAGTGTATTGTGTTACCACTGAGTCATCGTTCTTAGCCAGCGGCACGTAGCAGGACACAGGCTTGTCGGTAATAACAACACCTGCGGCGTGGGTAGAGGAGTGACGTGCCATACCCTCCACACGCTTTGCCATATTGATAAGTTCGTGGATCTTCGGGTCGGAATCGTAGAGGTTTTTCAGCTCTTTAGATGAGCCTAAGGCTTCGTCAATAGACTGTCCCCAAGGCACTGATTTTGCAATAGAATCCACCAAAGAATAGGGTACGGCTAAAGCACGTCCCACATCACGGATAGCGGCTCTTGCCGCCAGAGTACCGAAGGTAATGATCTGAGCCACGTGATCGTCGCCGTATTTGTTTATAACGTAATCTATAACCTCACTGCGACGAATATAGCAAAAGTCTATATCAAAATCGGGCATAGTAACACGCTCGGGATTTAAAAAGCGCTCAAACAAAAGGTTGTATTTAATGGGATCAATGTCGGTGATACCAATACAGTAAGCGGCAAGGGAAGCGGCACCTGAGCCTCTGCCGGGGCCAACGGGAATACCCTTGGATTTTGCAAAGTTAACAAAGTCGCCAACTATCAAAAAGTAGTCAACGTAACCCATTTGGTTAATGGTTTTAAGTTCGTATTCCAAACGGTCAATATACACTTTATCAGGATTTTCACCAAACAGTCGGTGCAATCCTTTGTAGCATAGATTTTTAAAATAGTCAAAGTGGTTTTGGTTATCGGGAACCTCAAAATGGGGAAGCTTAATAACGCCGAACTCCATTTCAACGTTACAACGGTCAGCAATTTTTTGAGTATTGTAAACAGCCTCGGGAGTTTGTGAAAACAACTCCAGCATCTGCTGTTCGTCTTTAAGATAAAACTCATCGGTGGAGAATTCCAACGCATCGTCATCTTCAATGGTGTGGTTGGTACCGATAAGAATAAGGCATTGCTGCATTTTACTGTCTGCCTTAGTTAAGTAATGGGTATCGTTAGTGGCAACTAAAGGAATACCCGTTTCGTTGTGGATGTTGATAAGCGCTGCGTTAACACGCTTTTGGTCGGCAATACCGTGATCCTGCAGTTCCAGATAAAAGTTATCTTTGCCAAAAATATCACGGTACTGCAGTGCAAGTTTTTTAGCCTCGTTATAGTCACCACGGGTAATGGCACGGGGAATCTCACCCTGCAAGCAAGCAGACAGGGCAATAATACCCTCACTGTATTCCTCTAAAAGCTGATGATCAACACGGGGCTTGGAATAAAAGCCCTCGGTAAAGCTTTTGGATACAAGCTTACACAGGTTTTCGTAACCCACGTTGTTTTCGCAAAGCAAAACCAAGTGACTGCTGGTGCCGTCTAATTCATAAACACGGTCAAAACGGCTACGTGCGGCAACATACACCTCGCAACCGATAATGGGTTTTATACCTGCTTTTTTAGCCGCTTTATAAAAATCGACCACGCCGTACATAACGCCGTGGTCGGTAACTGCAACAGAATCCATACCCTTTGCCACGGCATCATCAACCAGCTCGTTTATTCTGCAAGCACCGTCTAACAAACTGTACTCGCTATGCAGATGAAGATGGACAAACGACATAGATTTCACCTCTTGCTTTTATATTTTACTTGCTAATTTAACTATCTTATCCAGTCGGTGGTATATACCCGCACGGCTGAGTCCTAAGGTTTTGCCAAGCTCACTTAGTGACAGATCAAAGTTATCTCTACGGGCAATAGCGGCTTTATACAATTCATCAGGTAAAGTGGAAAGCAAGCCTGCCTTGTCCAGTTTTTCAATAGCCTCAATATGCTTAGCAGCACTTTGAGCGGATTTTTGAAGATTAGCAGTTTCGAAATTTGTAATTCGGTTTACATTGTTTCTAAGTTGCTTAATAATTTTTTGGTTCATAATGAAAAGGGAAGCGTTGGTAGCGTTCATCATAGTAAGCAAGTCTTCAATGTTCTCACTGTCTTTAAGATAAACTACAAACTTACCACGTCTTTCGATGATCTTAGCATCAAGCCCTTTAGTCCTGATCATTTTACAAAGCTCCCAGGCTAAGCCTTCGTTTTTCACCACAAACTCCAGGTGATACTCCTTTTCAGGGTCGCTGATAACACCGCAGGATAAAAACGCACCACGTAAAAAAGCGTTAAAGCAGTTATCACATTTTAGTAAAGATAAGTTAATAGCGTTACTTTCGCCAAGCTTTGACTTAACGTCGCTAATATGTAATTTATCAATGCTGACAGTGTAAACACCCTTACTTTCGGTGATGTCACACACAATGTCAAAAACCTTTTTTATAATAGACCGACAGTGAGAGGCTAACTCCTCATTATCGGTCTTTATTTTTATTTCATTATCGGAAAATTTATGTCCAAACAGTAAAATGCCGTAAATTTCTGTGGTTTTACAGCAATTTTTCTTTTGCCAGAACTGTAATATCTCATTTCTGACATCTGATGAGAATGACATATTCTAAACTCCGTTTCATTTTTTGTCGATGTCACGGTGATGGATGGTGACACGAATATCCTTTTGATATAAATGCTTGTAAATCAGCTCTGCAAAGGTTACTGAACGATGTTTACCGCCGGTGCAACCCACTGAGATAACCAGCTGACTTTTACCTTCCTTCTGATAAAGGGGTAACAGGTAATCAATAAGATCCAAAAGTCGGTTGCGGATACCCTTAGCTTCCTCGGTATCCATAACGTAGCTCGATACCTCGTGATCCAAACCTGTCTTATGACGCAGTTCATCCACATAATAAGGGTTAGGCAGACAACGAACATCAAACATCAGATCAGCCTCGGTGGTGGGGCCGTATTTAAATCCGAAGGACATACAGTGTACAGTCAGGGACTGTGAGGGATTTTCCAAAAACATAGAAGCAATACGCTGTTTAAGCTGAGCAGGGGATAAAAGTGAGGTGTCGATAATAAAATCGGCACGGGCTCTTATGGGGATGAGCATCTCACGTTCCATCTGAACTGCTTTTTCAATAGAACCGTCGGACTCAACCATTAAAGGATGCTTTCTTCTGGTTTCTTTAAAACGGGTGCAGAGAACATCGTCATCTGCTTCCAAAAACAGCAGCTTATAATCAATAGATAATTTTTTAAGATCGTCTAAAGTGCCGTAAAGCCCCTCAAAAAAGTCACCGCCACGGGTGTCGGTAACAATGGCAACCTTACTAAGCCTTCCGTTTTCAACGCAAAGATCAGCAAAGTTTCTTATTAAAGCAGGTGGGATATTATCAATGCAGTAATATCCGATGTCTTCCAAAGCGTCAACTGCTCGGGATTTTCCTGCACCTGAAAAGCCTGTTACAATTATAAAGTTCATAATTTTATCCTACCATCCTTACTTCGCATTCCAGTTGAACGTCGGTTTGCAGAAAAACCTCGTTTTGTATTTTTTCAATCAATGTCTTAACGTCACTGGCAGTGGCACCGCCGGTGTTGATAATAAAACCTGAGTGCTTCTCACTTACCATAGCGCCGCCCACAGAACAACCCTTTAAGCCGCACTGCTCAATAAGTGCAGCGGCATAATGCCCTTGCGGACGTTTGAATATACTGCCTGCACTGGGATATTCCAAAGGCTGCTTTGCCTTGCGACGACCCATAAGATCGTCCATTTTCTCACGTATTAAATCAGGGTCTTTAGGAGTACCCTTTAAAACCACAGAGGTGATTATATATCCGTTATCGGAATAAGCACTGTGACGGTAGCTGAGGCCTAACTCATCACCCTGCAAACAGCCTTCTTCACCGCTTGGAGTGATGTGGTTGCAGCAAACAAGAACGTCCTTCATCTCACCGTCGTAAGCACCTGCGTTCATAAACGCCGCACCGCCCATAGTTCCGGGAATACCCCAAAGAAATTCAAAGCCCGAAAGCCCGTTTTCCAAAGCAAAGGAACAAAGGCGTGAGGTTTTAACACCTGCACCGCATTCAATGGTGTAAGCGTCAAGCATTTTTATATCCGACAATCCGGTGGTGGAGATAACCGCACCTCTGATGCCGTTATCCGAAACCAGAACGTTTGAACCGTTGCCTAAAATAAGGGTAGGTACGTCCCAGCGGTTGCAGGCCTGTGCAATATTTGAAAGAGCGGTTTTGGTGGGTGGCTGAATAAATATATCCGCATTACCGCCGATTTTGAAGCTGGTATGCTCACTCATTGGCTCGTTTTCAAAATATACGCAAGATAACTCACCTGCATATTGCTTTAACCGTTCAATGGACATATAAAATCTCCGTTCAATGTTTAGTGAAGTCTGCCCAGCATAGCGGCACCGATAATACCTGCGTCGTTGCCAAGCTTTGCAATTTTAATCTCAGTCTGCTTTTTAGCATATTTACTGTATCTGTATTTCTCAACGTAAGCTTTAATGGGGTTGAGCAGGGTATCGTTTTCTTTAGAAATACCGCCGCCGATACAAATAAACTCAGGCTGGAAGATATTGATAACGTTAACAATACCGTAAGCGACGTACTCAATGTACTTATCAACCACTGCGGTAGCGGTTTTGTCTCCCATTCTCATACCGTCAAAAGCGGTACGTCCGTTTACTTTATCCAAAGAGCCTGCGATCTGCCACATAGCAGAGTCTTTATTGGCTTCCATAGCACGTTTGGTCTGACGGATAAGAGCGGTAGCAGAAGCATAAGCCTCCCAACAGCCGTTTATACCGCAGTTGCAGGGCTCACCGTCAACAACGATACCGGTATGACCCAGCTCAGCACCGAAATAGTTGGAGCCGCTGAAGATTTTACCGTCGATAATAATACCGCCGCCAACACCTGTGCCAAGTGTAATAGCAATAAAGTCCTTTGAACCTTTTCCTGCACCTGCAATAAGCTCACCGTAAGCAGCTGCGTTAGCATCATTTTCCATATAGCATTTTTTACCGGTGCCTTTTTCGATCATCTCGATCATAGGAACGTTTTCAAACTGCAGATTGTTGGAATATTCAATAACGCCGGTGTCCTGATTGATACATCCGGGTGCACCAATGCCGATCCACTGAATGTCATCAATGCTGACTTTAGCGTTTTCACAAGCTGCAAAAACAGTTTTGATCATATCTGCAGCGATCTCCTCGGCAGGACGAGGGCAGTTGGTGGGTGTTTTTGCCTCACCGATGATTTTGCAGTTTTCATCAACAACAGCAGTTGCGATGTTGGTTCCTCCAAGGTCAATACCGATAGTATACATAATAAAACTCCTTTAACATTTTATATATTTTTACAATATTTTATACTTAATTAAAAGCATCCCATTCGGCTTTTGTATCAGGCTGAACGTCCTGATCTGCATCCATACCCAAACGGTGGAGCAGCTCCTGTGCGGCGTTGTAACCCATCTTCTTCTGACGGTTGTTCATAGCAGCAACCTCAATGATAACAGCAAGGTTACGTCCGGGCTTGATTGGAATAGTGGTAGAGGTAACGTTTATACCTAAGATTTCAGTGGTTTCCTGCTCCAGACCCATTCTGTCATAGACCTTGTTGATGTCCCAGGGTTCCATGTTTATTATCATATCTATTTTCTCGGTCATTTTAACGGCACCCATACCGAATATACGTCGTGCATTGATAATGCCTATGCCACGAAGCTCAATAAAATGACGGATGTTTTCAGGTGCAGAGCCTACCAAAGTTTTAGATGATACACGTCTTATCTCAACGGCATCGTCAGCGATCAAACGGTGACCACGTTTAATAAGCTCAATGGCAGTTTCACTTTTACCGACACCACTGTCACCCAAAAGCAAAATACCTTCACCGTAAACCTCCACCAAAACACCGTGACGTGTTACTCTGGGAGCCAACTGAACGTTCAAAAAGGCAATTAGGGCTGCCATAAATGCAGAAGTAGTTTCCTGAGTACGGAGCAGGGGAACGTCGTATTTCTTTGCGGCGTCCAGTATAGGCTGAGAAATCTCAATGCCTCTGCAGATAACAACAGCAGGTGGTTGCTTGGACATAAGTGCGTCAATACGCTGAGCATATTCCTCTTTTGAAAAGTCGTTTAAAAAGCTGTTTTCGTTTTTTCCGATTATCTGAATACGGTTGTTGTCAAAAAAATCAAAGAATCCGCTGAGCTGAAGTCCCGGTCGGTTAAGATCGGCGGTATCAATAAGGATCTTGTCGGGATCTTTATCCATAGATACTACTTCAAGAGAAAACTCTTTGATGATCGTGTTCAGAGAAACAGTGTATTTCTGCATTTCAAATCTCCCATCTGTCAAAAGTAGACACTTAATCATTATACATTATACATTAGATTGTAAAATAATAAAAGGGGTAATTTTCATTTTTTATTGATTTTTAAATGTGCTGAGAATATAATTAAAACAGAAAGGAATGATTTTATGGCATTTAAAGAAATTTCAACAAGAGAACTGCAGATAAATCCCTTTTCCGCAATAGGCGATGAGTGGATGCTGGTAGCTGCAGGAACACCCGAAAAGTTCAATATGATGACTGCAAGCTGGGGCAGTGTGGGTGAGATGTGGAGTAAGCCGGTGGCGGTAACTGTTATCAGACCCCAGCGCTACACCGACCAGTTTATAAAAGAAAATGATTACTTTACATTATCATTCTACGGTGACGATAAACAAATACATAAGGTATGCGGATCAAAGTCGGGTAGGGATGTGGATAAGGTGAAGGAAACAGGTCTGGTTCCCGTATTTGATAACGGCAGCGTTTACTTCGAGCAAGCAAGACTTGTGCTGGTGTGCAAAAAGATATTCTCCCAGACTATGGACCCTGCAGGAATTATAGATCAAAGCATTGATAAGTGGTATCCTGATAAGGATTATCACAACGTTTACGTGGGAGAAATCGTTAAAGTACTTGTAAAAGAATAGTGTATAAAACAAATTGCACAAAATATTGCTTACTAAATGTACAAATTTCACAATATTGTGCAATAACACAACAATTTTATTGATTATTTTTTGTGAATATGTTATGATTTAACAGTAATTAGAGTGGCATCATTCTAAAATACAGAAAGAAAAGAGGATTATTTATGAAAAGGATTATGGCGATTTTAATCGCAGTAGTCATGTTACTGTCTGTTGTTACAGTATCTACTGCAATCGCAGCAAATGAAAACATTACATTAAGTCTTTCATTTGACAAGGCTGAATATGAAGCCGGCGATAAAGCAGAGCTTACTATGAGCATCAGCGGTATCGACAATGTTGATGAGGCTATCGGTGCATTCGTTATTCCTCTCACATTCCCCACAAACACATTCAAAGCTGATGTTTACACTCAGGCAGACGTTGATGCAAATCCCCTGCTTGCAAGCTCACTGGGTATGGTTAAAACCACCGGTTATGCTAAGGGCAACAGCCTTGCAAACCAGAAGGATTTGTCTATCTCTAATCCTGTTGACGGCGAGATCAGAATGGTTTATGTTTATGCAGACGTAGTTGACGCTATTCAGGAGAATGGTACTATCTGCACACTTTACCTTGATGTTCTTCAGAATGCTGTTGGCGGCAAAATGGATTTTGATGTAGAAGGTATGAGCATCAGAAACGCTATGGATACTGCTGACCTTACAGCAGCTACCAATGGTGTTAATTACACAGTTGCAGGCGGCGCTACACAGGCTCCCACAACTGACGCTCCCACAACTCAGGCTCCCACAACTGCAGCTCCCGTTGACACACTTGCAAATGTTCTTGTATGGAAAGACGGCAGCTGCTGGTCTTCCGATCAAAACGTTTGGTCATTCACTTCTGACGGCACATTGAAAATTGCCGGCTCAACAAAAGAAGTAAATATGTTCCAGGTTGGCGCATGGCAGTCAAGCGCACTGACTCCTGCAAACGCAGTTGGCGCAACAGGTCTTCAGTTTGACTTTGTTTGCAACGCTGCACAGGCAGCAACAGGCGTTA
>JAFQWA010000023.1 GCA_017407705.1 Clostridia bacterium | reverse complement strand
TTACGAAGAGCTTATGAAACGTGTGGCTACCTCCAGACGTAAGACCGGTGGTAAAACAGTATTTGCCGATACCAGCAAAACCTACAGCGGAAGCAAATAATTTTACAAATAAAAATCCCGACATTTGAATGTCGGGATTTTTTTATATGCTCTCATATAACTTATTTGAAATATCAACAAATTCCTCAGGCAATACCTTTTCAAAACGTCTGTCGAAGGAAATCAGGCCGTTAGTTTCGTCCTCCACGTCAGACACCTGAGTGTAAACAGCGGCACACAAGCCCTTTTCTACCAGCGGCACCACTTGTTCTGAATACAACTCTCTTAATGCCTTCACAAACTCCTTACGGTCATTATACTTGCCGTAGCCGTAGGTCTGGTCGGTGTTGAAAACGTGACCTTCAGGCTTATAGGAATATCCGCCAAACTCTGATAGCACCATAGGCTTTTTGTTTTTAGAAAGCTTAACCTTTTTAAAATAAATATGACGGCTGTAAACGTCGGTGTCGCCACCCATAAACCAGCCTGATGCAGAGTCGATAAATCGGGAGCTGTCAAGCTTACGCAGCCTGTGATAAGCCTCAGTGCTGCAAAACTGACCCCAACCCTCGTTAAATATAGTCCAGTAGCAGATGCAGGGGTGGTTGTAAAGCTGCTGCACCGTTTGTTCCATTTCGGTGTAAAACTGTTTTCGTGTAGCCTTGTTGCGATGCAACAAACGGTCATTTAAGTGCAGTAAACCTACAGTGGGCAGGGCAGTATCACGGATAAAGGAGTAGTGCCCGTTGTTCACCATATCCTGAAATACTATCATACCCAGTCTGTCGCAGGCATAGTAAAATATTTCAGGCTCCACTTTGATGTGTTTACGAAGCATATTAAAGTGGAGCTTTTTAGCATAGAGGATATCCTGCTCGTAGTTTTTCAGCGATGCAGGAGTTAGCAGACCGTCACTGTAATAGCCCTGATCCAATAAGCCGTGGAAAAAGTAGGGTTTGCCGTTTAAACACAGTCTGGGAATACCGTTTACTTGCTTTATTTCAAGGGTACGCAAAGCGAAGTAGGACTCAATTTTATCAGTGGGGCAGGTTATCTGAAATCTGTAAAGATAAGGGTCATCAGGGCACCACATACGGGGATTTTCAAGTTTAATATCAGCAACTCCGCCGTTTAAAGGCACCGATACATCGCCCGTTGGGGTTTTTACAGTTACCTCACCCTCATCAATACCCAAAACAGAGATTTTTGCCCAGTCACTGCCGGTATCAATTTTTATAGAGTGGATATACTTTTCCTCAACGCTCTCCAGCCAAACGGTTTGCCAGATACCGCTGGTGGGGGTGTACCACATACCGCCACGCTTTCTGCACTGTTTACCGTAAGGAAAAACGTGCTCATCCAAACGGTCAACCACCCTTACTGTAAGAGTGTTGTTGGACTGCAGGTAATCGGTAATATCAAACTCAAAGTGGGAATATCCACCTGAGTGCTCACCTATAAGCGAGTCGTTTAAATACACCTTAGTCTGTTGATCCACAGCCCCAAAATGCAAGATAACACGCTGTTTGACAAACTCCAAAGGCAGAGAAAACTGAGTTCTATACCAAATAACACTGTCCTGACTGAACACCTCATCAATGCCTGATAGCATACACTCAGGAGAAAAGGGAACAAGTATAGTTCGGTCAAAAACGGGAGCGGTATCGGCGTTTTTAGTTACCGCAAAGTCCCACTGACCGTTTAAGCAGATGTATGAATCACGCTTTAACAAAGGGCGTGGGTACTCCGATAAGGGCTGGCCCTTTAACTGTTCACCCTCTTTGGTGTATAGTTTTACAAAGTTACTCATTTGTATGCTCCTTTTTTCTCACAGATAAAAACAGTGGTATCAGTATAACTGCCAAAACAATTATCACCGCCAAAGCCGCAATAAAAATGTTTTCGTTAGGCTTAAAGGATGTGGTGCCGTCGTTGTTGTGGATAAGCTCTGCGTTTTTCAAAACAGCGGCGCCGATAATAGGACCGATAATTCCCGGAATCAGCACCTGACCCACAATACGCAGTCCCTGAAACATACCTGCTTTGCCTAAGGGTGTGTGGTCACGGACCATAGCGCCAAACACTGCTGACCCGCTTAAATAGCCGCACATCATAAGCAGTGAGCCGATAAACACCATAGCGGTGTTTTTGAATAAAAACAGAATAATATATCCTAAGCAAAGGGAAACAAGTGCGGGGATAAGTGATGCAGTAAAGCCGCTTTTATCGTAAAATCTGCCGTAAAGGGCGGTAACAGCGGCGGCGATGATAATAGCAGGTGCCATTATAAGCACGTAGTTATCCATTTGAAGGGATACGTTGTAATATAAAATAAGATAGGGCATAAACACCTGAATGGATATGCCAAACACTGCAAATGCCAGTAAAGTGCCGTATAAAACACGGTTTTGTTTTATTACCGAGGGGTAAAATCCGTAAATTATATTGCGGAAGTAGTTTTGATTTTCAGCGGATTTTGAAGTGGTTTCTTTTATAAGGAATATTCCTAAAATTCCTATAACAAACACCACTGCACCGATAATCAGAAAAATAGCAGTCCAGCTCTCGACTAAGTCTAAATTAAAAGCCATAAATCCGCCGAAAACCACTAAAATCGCCATAAGGGGCATCATTGCATTAACACCCTCAGCGGCACCACGGCAGGATTCGTCGGTAGCGTCGGTAAGCCAGGCGTTAAAGCAGGCATCGTTGGCGCTGGAGCCGAAAAAGGTCATAATACAGTCTAAGATAATGACCATGGATATACAGGCGGTAGATACCGAAACCGTTGCAGGAATAAGGGGTGCAACAATATCAGTACGGATAAGGGCAAACCCTGCAATAGAGATACCCCACAGAATATATCCGCCGCAGATAAACAGCTTTCGTTTGCCTATTTTATCCGACAAAGCGCCGATAAGTATGGTAGTAAGGGTGGCGGCAACGGCAGAAGCAGCTACCATAGTGGAAATCTGCGAAGCATCTGCCTTGAACATTTTATAAATGAATACGTTGAAATACATATTCTCCACTACCCAGGCTATCTGACCTACCAGACTGAATATAACCAGTGCAGGCCAAAAGTTAGCAGGACGGCCGGATTTTTTCATAACATCACCCTTTAAAATTTGATTGTAGGTTATATGTTAAGTATATCAAAGAAAAAATTAAGAATCAAGAAAATATGCTATTGATTTTATGAAAAGAAAATGATAGCATAAGGGTGACATTATATGTTAAAAAAGGGAGCGGTCAAAATGAAAAACAGTTGGATAAAAAGTCCTGTGGATTTAGGAGCGGCATCGGCAAGCTTTGTAACAGAGTTTTCCCCTGAAAGTGAAGTAAAAAGTGCTCAGTTGTTGGTTTCTGCCATTGGAATATTTCAGGCAAGTTTAAACGGCGAAAAACTTGGCAAGGGCGTTTTGAATCCCGGTTTTACCAGTTATAATAACCGTGTTCAGTTTATGACCTACGACGTGACCTCACTGTTAAAAGCACAAAACAATATCAGCATTACTGCAGGTAACGGCTGGGCAGTGGGACATATGGGCTTGGACACAAGCGAAAAGGTGTTCAGCGACCATTATGCTATCACCGCTAAACTCCAGGTTGTATATGCTGACGGCAGTGAGCAGCAAATAGTTACCGATGAAAACTGGAAGGTATATTCCTCTCCCATTGAATATTCCGACATATACCACGGTGAGACCGTTAACCTTATGCATCAGGTGAAGTTGCTTGGTAACGCTGTAAAGGATGAAGCATCTTATAAGTTCAACCTGGTTGCTCAGATCGGACCTGATATAGTTGAAAACGAGCGTTTAGCTCCCATTCAGCTTATCGTTACACCCAAGGGTGAGCGTGTTATTGACTTTGGCCAGAATATGGCAGGTTACGTTGAGTTTAAGATAAAAGGCAAGGCAGGGGAGAAGATCGTTATTTCCCACGCTGAGGTGCTGGATGCTGACGGCAATTTCTACAACGAGAATTACCGTGGGGCAAAAAACTGCATTACATATATCTTAGACGGTAACGACAACTGCTTCAAACCCACTTTCTCATTCCAGGGCTTTAGATATATCCGTTTGGATGAGTACCCCGACGTTGAGGTGGATTTAAACAATATCCGTGCTATCGCGGTGCATTCACAGATGGCCCGTATCGGACGTTTTTCTTGCGGCAATGAAAAGATAAATCAGCTTTATCACAACACTATCTGGGGTCAAAAGAGCAACTATCTGGATATCCCCACCGACTGTCCTCAGCGTGATGAGCGTCTGGGTTGGACAGGTGATGCTCAGGCATTTTGCCGCACTGCAGCTTTGAACTATGATGTAAGAAAGTTCTTTGAAAAGTGGTTGGGTGATTTAAGAGCAGAGCAGCGTGAGGACGGCGGCGTTTACGGCACCTGCCCTGAGTGCTTTAGCTCTCAAAACCATACATTAGTGTCTGCTGCTTGGGGTGACGTTGTTACCATCGCACCTTGGGAGCTGTACCGTGCTTACGGAGATGCTAAAGTGCTTAACGACAATTTCTCTATGATGAAAAAATGGGTAGATTATATGCACAGCGCAGGCGACGAGGAGTTTTTATGGCTTGGCGGTGCTCATTACGGCGATTGGCTGGCAATGGATGCAGGTGAGGATAACTACTCAGGCGCCACATCGGCAGATTTTATCGCCAGTGCATTCTTTGCTCATTCTACCGACCTGGTTATCAGAGCAGGTGAGGTGTTGGGTGAGAATGTGGACCATTACCGTCAGCTTCATAAGAATGTATTAAAGAGCTTCAGAGAGTATTTTATGGAGCCGGGTGTGTTGTTGGAAAATCCCGATGAAAGTGCAAAGGGATATATAACTCAGACCTGCTTAGTGCTTATACTGTATTTTAATTTGTGTAAGGAAGAGGAAAGACCTTTACTGCAGCAAAAATTAGTTAAGCTTATTGGTGATTTTGGTGACAGAATGGTAACGGGTTTTGTAGGCACACCCTATATTCTCCACGTTTTGAGCGATGCAGGAAATCTTAAACTTGCTTATAAGCTGTTGCTTTCTGAGAAAACACCTTCTTGGCTGTACTCCGTAACCCACGGTGCCACCACTATGTGGGAGCATTGGAACAGCATTAAGGAGGACGGCAGCTTCTGGAGTGTGAACATGAACTCCTTTAACCACTATGCTTACGGCTCGGTGTGTGACTGGCTTTACGGCGTTGCCGCAGGTATAACTACCACCGAAGAGGGTGCAGGTTACCGCAAGTTTACTTTAGCACCCAAGCCCTGCAGAGAGTTAAAGCATATAAACTGTGCTCTTGATACAGTAAACGGACGTATTGAGAGCAGATGGTATTACAAGAATGATGAGATCTACTTTGAATTTACTGTTCCGTCAGGTGCTCAGGCGATTATCACCCTGCCAAACGGCTACACCGAAACCGTTGGCGGCGGTGTATATCATTACACAGTAAAAGAATAAATCAAAAACAGCGGTTTTGCAAAAGCAAAACCGCTGTTTTATTTACATATTATTCAGTGATAAGCTCGGCAAGTTTTACTGAGCCTTTAACCAGAAAATCAATATTTTCTTCACGGTACACTGTGTCTTTGTTAGTGTGGATGCGATCCATATATAAAAGATTTGTCTTGTTAGTTTTTTTCAGTGCTGCAACACCTACACCGCAAGGGAAATTAGCCTGATCAGAGGGGTAGAAAAAGCCTTTGGTGGCCACCTCTACTGTAACGTTATCGTTTGCTTTGAAGGCCTGTTCCAATAAGGGTGCAAATTTTCTCGCTTTTTTATGTACTGCAAATAAGATATGCTCACCGTCGGATATGCAGTCGAAATTAACTAACAGCTTATCCTTCATAGCCTTTTTATGCTTGGAACTAAAAGCGGCAGATCCGATAGTACCGGCTTCTTCAAGATCAAAGAAAATAAGAGCAACTGAATTTCTTGACTCAGGCGGTAATGCAGTCATAATGTCAAAAAGGGCAGTAACACCCGAGGTGTTATCATTGGCGGTGTGCTTGTTGGCAGGTCCACCAATGAGCAACCATAATACAAGAAAACATACAAATTCTGTTGAGAGAAATGCGTAAAATGGATCTAACCCCAAATGCATAATTAAGGAATCTGATATAAAGTCAAAAACAGCTATCGGGATAAATATTAACATTGCTAACACCAGTTGGTACAGTAAGTAGATCCAAATGTTTTTGGGTGTGATGAAGTTAGGGAGAGGCAACACAGAGCAGGTGTCGTAATGGGCGGTATAAA
Source organism: Clostridia bacterium (assembly GCA_017407705.1). GTDB lineage: Bacteria > Bacillota > Clostridia > Oscillospirales > Acutalibacteraceae > RGIG2202. The sequence continues at coordinate 19,316 of JAFQWA010000023.1, read as the reverse complement.
CCACTTTTGCTGTGTCGGGGTCGCCAATAACGATGTTTTTGGCACCAAAATACCCCTTTTCAACCTTAAAAGAATATCCCTCTTGCTCTGCAACAGACTTAACGTACTCTATAAAGTTGGTTTTTTGTTTCTTTGTTTTTCTGACTTGATACTTTTCAAATACTTCTTTTGTTGTGTTTGTCATTATGGTTCTCCTTGTTTTAATGAATAGAGACACATTATATCATATTGTACTAAAAATTGCAATGTATAGTGCTTGAAATCTGATTTTGCCTGTGATACAATAACCTCAATATAAAAAGCCAAGAGGTATTTAAAGATGAAAGTATTTTCAAAACGTGTTCAGGATCTTTTAGCACAAATGACTCCCGAGGAGAAAATAGCCCAGACCTTTCAGGGGCTGGTGGGCTATTACCACGAGGAAGGCGTTAAGCTGGAAGACCTTACAGGCCCCGTTTCAGATCAGACTATGTCGGAAAGCATTGCCTGGATGGTGGGTTCTGTTATCAACAATTCCAGTGCTGATGCGGAGAAAAACCGCAAGGTGCAGGAAAATTATCTGGCTAATAACCGCTTAAAAATTCCGCTTTTGTTTATGACCGATGCTATCCACGCCTATCGCACAGTATTTCCTATTCCCTTAGCACTTGCTTGTGCCTTTGAGGGAAAACAGGCAAAAGAGGTTGCAGGTGCTGTTGCCCGTGAGGCACGTGCGGCAGGTACCCACGTCACCTTTGCCCCCATGCTGGATCTTACCCGTGACCCCCGTTGGGGCCGTGTTACAGAGGGCCCCGGTGAGGACCCTTATCTGGGTACCATAGCGGCAAAGGCTTGGGTTGAGGGCTTTCAGGGTGAGGATAAGCAGCAGCTTAAAGACGGTGAGCATATCGCATCCACACTGAAACACTTCGCAGGCTACGGCTTTGTTGCCGGCGGCCGTGATTACGACGATACCGACATCTCAAAACGCACCCTTAACAACTTTGTTATGCCTGCTTTTCAGGCCGGTGTGGACGCCGGTGCCCAGCTTGTTATGTCAGCATTTACATCTGTTGACGGTGTTCCCGTTGTTGTAAACAAACAAATGCTTACAGATACATTGCGTGGTAAAATGGGCTTTGACGGCGTTGTCATCAGCGACTACGGCAGTGTGCCCGACGCTGCAAGCTACCATCTTGTTGAGGATGCCGCTGAGGCAACCAAAATGGCAGTTGATGCAGGCTGTGATATTGATATGATGTCCTTCTGGTATCCCAACTACCTGCGTGGCTTGTACAATGAAGGCAAGATCACTATGGAGCAGCTGGATACCATGGCAGGTAACGTGCTTACCCTTAAGGAAAATCTTGGTTTGTTTGAGGATCCTTATGTGGGTATGTCTAAGGAGCGTACCGATGAGCTGTATCTGGGTAAACGCCACCGTGAGATTGCAAGAACAACTGCCCGTGAGTCAGCAGTTTTGCTGAAAAATGAGGGCGTTTTGCCGATTGCTAAGGATACCAAAACCATTGCGGTTATCGGACCCCACGCTAACGACCACGACCTTCAGGGTGCTTGGGCATCCTTCTGTTGGAACGGTGAGAACGTAACTCTGGCTGAGGGTATTGCTAACGCAGTGCCCGATACTAAGCTTATCATTGAAGAGGGTTGCGGATTTAGAGAGTCAGATGCGAAGCTGCTGGAAAAAGCAGTAGCTGCGGCAAGTAAGGCTGACGTTGTTGTATTGGCGTTGGGTGAGCAGACTGAATGGTCAGGAGAAAATAAAAATCTTACTGATATTTCCTTGCCCGCTGCACAGCTTGAGTTGGCAAAGGCAGTTATTGCCGCAAACGCTAATACCGTTGCAGTGCTTTACAACGGCAGACCTTTAGCACTTACTGAGCTTGACGAGATCGCTCCTGCTATTTTGGAATGTTGGTTTATGGGTACCGAAACAGGTAATGCAACTGCAGATCTGTTGTTCGGCGATTATGAGCCCACAGGACGTTTGGCTATATCTTTCCCACGTTGCACAGGTCAGATTCCTGTTTATTACAATTGCCCCATAATCAGTCATTTGAACAAGAGTGGAGGCAGTGAGATACCTTACGTTTCCCGTTATCTTGATAATTCTATTTTGCCCTTGTACCGCTTTGGTGAGGGCTTGGGTTATACAACCTTTGAGTATTCAAGTGTCAGCGCTCCCGATGTTATGCGCCGTGGAGAAACTATCGAGGCAACCTGCACAGTTACTAATACAGGTAGCCGAGAGGGTACCGAAACCGTACAGCTGTACCTGCGTGATGAACGTGCACAGATAGTGCATCCCGGTAAGGAACTTAAGGGTGTGCAGAAGGTGACGTTGCAGCCCGGTGAGAGCAGGGTAGTTACCTTCACTATTGATGAAGATATGCTGACTTACGTGCATAATGACGGTGAGCGTTATGCGGATGTGGGCGACTTCGCTGTTATGATCGGTCACGATAGCAGTGCGGATGATAGAAAGTATTTCACATTAAAAGATTAAAACTAAAGGGCGGTGTGTAAAAAGCACACCGCCCATATTTAATGTATTGAATATTATTCATCTTCCTTTTGTTTTTTGGGAGCCTCTAATTTGCCCTCGTTTTTGATTTCCCAATGTATCAGGATAGCAAGAAGCGCACGTATAGCCACGACTATTGCCAATATACCCAACTCAGCCATATTTCTCACTATTACAGTGTTGATGATCTCAGCGCCCATTTTAAACTCCAAAGCCAGCGCCAATGCTTTTCCCAGACTGATCACGATATTGTTATTTTTATTTTTACTGATAAGGTTTTTAAACAGCAGGGTAATGGCGTTGACGGAACCGATAACAACGATCAATATACCGATCAGTTCTAATGTATAAACCACGATTTCTGCAACGTTATGAACGATTCCGCTGTATCCGTCTATAAAATTTGAAATATTCATAATATACCCTCGCTAAAAAAGTCTTTACATAAATATTGTAACACGGAAATTACATTTTTCAAGCATTAAATACAAATCTCTGCCAAAATAATATGTCGAAAATACCGCTATCAAGTAAGGTGTTTAAGTATAGTGTTGGCTATTCGGTAATAGAAAAAATAAAAGAGCCTTCACCCCACGGACTTTACATGCCGTAGTGGGTGCCCTAAGGCACCAATGAAAGCTCTTTGGTGGAGCATACCGTAACAGCACCCAAACTCTCGCCCCGTGGTACAAACTTTAGATTTGCACTAACTTGGGCGGATTGGGTGTGACAGCTTGCCACTGGCGGAGATGAAGAGATTTGAACTCTTGCGCCGGGGAACTCCCGACCTACCGCATTTCGAGTGCGGACCCTTCAACCACTTGGGTACATCTCCGTATATTCAATTTAGTCTTGCAAAAGACAAAGGTTATTATATTACAAACCCGGTGGGTTGTCAAGAATTTATGCGCCACACAAATAAAAATCCGATCTATGAAAACACAGATCGGATTTTTGTTTTATTATTTATTTTTTATTATACAAGACCTGAAGTTTTGACTTGTATGGCACCTTACTTAATGCTGTAAAGTGCACAAACGGTGATACCGCTTGTATTTAATGGGCCATATCAGACCTCCTGTATGCTTTTGCACACTTCAAAATTCCCACAAACTTTACCAAGCTGTCACTACTTGATTTAAGCTTAACACTCAAGCTTTCGTTCGTTTTAGCAGCATTATGAGATTACCTCATCGGCATTTGCCAACCTCTAAAGTAATCTGAAAGGGGAGACCCTTATATCTTCATTGTGCCTTTTTCACATCAACTTTATTTTATCGGATTACTTTTTAGAGGTTAGCGCCGAGCTGCGATGTTTCGCTTACCATCGGCACTCACTCCTTTTTGTTTTTCGGAGCTATTTCTTATCTCCACCTATAGTATAACCTATTATTTGTGAAATGTCAATAGTTTTCTTAAACATTTTATAGATTTGTTTGTGAAAAATTTAGTCGATTAAAAATAGTTGACTATATGTTTTTTTCATTGTAAAATAATAATATAACTACTTTTAAGGAGAATAATAATTATGCAGGAAGAATACACTCCGGATCTTATATCTTTAACAGATGACGAAGGAAACGAATATAACTTCGAGGTGCTGGATGCCATCGAAACAGACGAGGCACGTTATGTTGCTTTGACCCCCATTTACGATGATCCCAAGGCTCAGGTAGATGATGACGGTAGTCTTATTATAATGAGAGCTGTTGAGGAAGACGGCGAGAATTATTTTGAAGAAATTGAAGACGATGATGAGTATGAAACTATTGCAGACGCTTTCATCAGCAGACTTCAGGATTTCTACGAGATCGACGAGCAGTAAAATGATGTCTTCCTGCCCTGTACGAGTATTGGTATTGTCCATATAACCCTACAACTATTTAATAGGGAGTCTATCTCCGACGGCGGGTCCTGCAGGCCTCCCTGTTTATACAGGACGTTGGAAGCGCAAAACCGTTGGGAGGACACCCACCTGCGTTATTTGCAGGTTATAACCGGACAGTATCATTTCGGCAGGGCGGGTATCTAATATTGTTGCTATGTAGGCAGGTGCTGTGTGCACCTGCTTTTTTCGTGCAATTAAAAAGGTTACAAAACTGTAACCCAAGGTTACAAAATTGTAACTTGACTTTCTTATATTGGCAAAATTATACTGAAAACAGAAGGGGAAATATTATATTATCAGGAGGGATTTTAATGAAAAAGCGAAACATTATAATTTTAATATCTGTATTAAGTGCTTTGGTCTTACTTATCTCCGGCATTATGGTTTATAAACACTTCCACTCTATTTCATACAAATATAATGACAGATTTGTATTGGGAAACACTATAGAAAATATTAAAGATAAATATGGAGAATTTGATATACTTCTAAGTTACAATGGGGATAATCATGATGAGGTGCATATTGCAGGGTACATAATACGGGAACAGTATAAAGGTTTATTACACTACAATAATGATGAATATTATATGATACACTTTGAAGATGGGATAGCAGTAAAGGTTTCTATGTTGGACGGCAATCCCGGAGGTTAAGCTGATTTTGTAGGGGGCGGCGCCTACGACGCCCCGTTTTAAAGCGCCGAATGGTAGGTTTGTATTATAATTAAATTGGGGGGGTTACAGTGAGAAAAATTATTGTGTTTTTATTAGCAATATTCATGGTGTTGGTATCGGGATGTACATCAAACCCGGATACAAACAGCGAAATCCATACAACCACTTCCGCAACAATTGCACCAGCCACACAAACTGATTATAGCAAATATGCCTACGGCGGTATAACGTTAGGGGATAAATATGATGATATAAAAGATAAACTTCAAGATTGCTATATTGTTGATGGGGATGCTCTTTATAAAAAAATTGGTAATGCAATAGTATATTTTGAATCAAAAGAAGGGGCTGACTCAGAATTTGATTATATTCGTGGATTTCGTGTGATTTCCGACGAATATATGGGATTGACGGTGGATAAAAGCACAAAACAAGATGTAATAAATAAATATGGCAAGCCAAACATTGACGAAAAGTATGACTTGATTAGTATTGGAGTTTATGATGGCAAGAATATTTCCGAAAACGGGTGGGTGCTATATAAATTCGATAATGTCTCAATGGCGGTTTATTTTAAAAATGAGGTTGTAGTTTCGATAGATACTATTTTAAATCATTAAATGTGTTATAGGAGTTGATTATAGTGAAAGGGAAAATTATATCCTTGATTATGGTTTTGACAATGCTGATATCACTATGCGCTTGTTCCAACGAAAAACCAATAACCGAACTGAATTTTGCTTGTAAATATAAGGATAGCTTGTATTTGTGCGGTCAAAATCAGATATTAAAATTTTCAAATGATTTATCGTCTAAAGAGGTTGTTTATACTTATAACATAGATAATGGATTTTACATTTCGGATTTCTTGTTTTTTGACGATAACACCTTGTACATCAGGCTGACAGACGATGAAGAAACGCCGGCAGTCAAGCTTGTAAAAGTTGATTTAAAAAGCAAAAAATCGGATCCGCTGTATAAAGAAAGCCAAGATTTTATATACGGAGTGCCGTTTTTAATCGGTAAAAACACTTTTTGCAGCAGAGCTAAAAAAGAAGATTTCTCGTTTTCACGTCCATCTTTAATACGGTTAGACACTAACGGAAATGAAACGGTTATACTCAAAGACATATATTATTACAGCTTTGATAATTCACGGATTTATTATATGACCGAATCCGACAGCAAGACAATTTACAGCTGCAATTTTGACGGTGGCGATGTTAAAAAGGTACTTGCAACGGAAAAAGAGCTGATCAGTTTTGAGGTGTATAATAACAGGATTTATTATGACCTCAATCAAAACGCCGATGTTTATGTATATGATATTTCTGCTCAGAAAACGGTTAATTTAGGCTCGTCGTTTTATCGTTCGGCGTTGTTTTTTAACGGCAAATTTGCTTTTGCCAGTGAAAAGGACGGCAAAAATCTGCTGAGAATTGACACCGGAGATTATTCCATAACTAAAATTCAGCAAACTGCGGATAATTGGAGTTACTGCGTAATTGATGATTGGATTTATATGAAAAGCGTTGCTTCGCAGTCAAATGAAACGGTTATATACCGAATGAAAACCGATGGAACTTTACTTGAAAAAATTATTTAAATTCTAAACACAGGGGACGGTTCTGCGTGTTAGCAATAAAAATGTCAAAGAGTTGACAAATAATATGTAAGGGAGATATGTGATATGAAAAAAATAATAAGTGCATTTCTTTTTATTCTTTTACTGCTAAATCTATCTTCTTGTCAAATTGGAACAAATAATTCCTCTTCTACATCAGATATTACTTTTTCCACGCCAAATAATACTATGGAGACAACATCAAAATATAATACTGATGATGAGCGTAAAAATGCACTGAGTTATTTTAGTACACTTGATATTCTCTATAAACAAGGAGAGAATTATAAAATTTTTACAGATAGTGTCCAATCAGGGTATTACTACTATGTAACTGATAATAATGGACGTAATATAGATATAGGATATCACAGTTACCGAGGGAGTTTTGGATTTTCTACTAAGGATAATATTCTAATAATGGAATATGGTCATGGTGGTAGCGCATGGGATGAACGTTATTATGATGTTACTACTGGAAGAGTGTCAAGATTTTTTGAGAAACCTATTGCAAAATCTAAAGAATTAGTAGCGTATTTTTCGCTAAAAGACGGTAAAATCTTGTTAGTTGTCCAAAATATGTTTGATCCGGCTAAATACTATAAAGAGATTACCCGAGATTTTTCAGATTTTGTAATAAAAGACCACTGCACCGCGGAGTTTATAGATAATAATACTAAGTTAGATATTACTTACTGGGTGAATCCCAATGATGAAAAGATAACAGAAACGATAGATTTAACAGATTAGACCAAAACACAGATGATGGTTCTATGTGTTAACAACTAAACACCATATTACAACACAGATGACACTTCTGCATCCTAACAACTAAACAACCAAAGGGGCGGCGGCATTTCACCCCGCCCCCTCAAGCCTCCCTTGCCTAAAGGGAGGGGGACCGCTTGCGGTGGAGGGATACATTGCGGTTGCACCCACCGTCTTTTGGCTCCACTTGTCAGGGGAGCTGTCACCGTCCCCTGATTGGGTCCCCGATTGGGCGTCCCCCGATTGGGGCATATGATATAACGAAGGAGGGAGATTGTAATGGTAAAAAAGAATTTAATTGTTGTTTTTGTTGTTATGATGTTTTTTTTTAGCGGATGTAGCCCAAGAGGAAATCTTCAGGATGAATATCAAAATTATATAGCTCCTATTAAAGATAGTCCTATACTATTTGTAAATTTTAGCGATGACAGTATTGGCTTTTCAGGTGAACAAATAATGTCACTATTTGGTTATTTGGGTGATTTTTCAATAAACGGGCTCAAATCGAGATATGTTAACGATAACGGGCAAGAATATTATGCAGTTTCATTTAATGACATTAATGATGTTATCACAAAGTATCTAAACATTGATGAATCGGTGCTTAAGGATAAACTGGCAGAATATAAAATTCCCAATAGTGACAGTTATAAATATTATGGTGGACTAAACAGCAATTCTTTGAATGTGATAATAAAGGATTCAAAAATCAGTGGTGATGTTTTGACATTGTATTTGAATATATATGATGAAAATGAAAGTTTAGTTCAAAAAAATGAGTTAAACATTCTTGTTGAGGGAGATAATTCGTTTAAATACCTTTCAAATAAAATTAATTCACAATAAGACAAGTAAGACAGGGGACGGTTCAGTGTCCTAATAACTAAACAACCAAAGGGGCGGCGGCATTTCACCCCGCCCCATTTTCCCACTCATCGATGTGAATATAGTTCACACAGCCAACGCTCACACCTTATCACTTAACACAGGGAACGGTTCTATGCGTTGCTGATTTTCAAAGGTTGGATTTCAAAAAACGTGACAAAGCGTTGAAAGATTTACGCGAAAAAGGATTATCAATAAGGCAGATAAGCAGACTTACGGGGATAAGTTTTAGTATAGTGAGAAAATTTTAAATAGTCACCTTGCACGAAAGCAAGGTGACTATTTTATGTAACGTGCCAATTGAAAAAAGCAATAGGAATTATTATAATAAAAATAGAAAAACAGGGGGATAAGCAACAACACACGGAACCGTCCCCTGCGTTCGTTGGGTCAAACATTTTATAAATAAAATTAAGTCTAGTTTTAATTTTATTTATGACTACGCAAAGTCGATAAAGATATAAATGGTGAAATATATGAAAATATTACGTTTGTTTCAAATAATAGTTAGCCTAACTATATTCATAATTAATTCTCTAATACTAGTAATTTCCTTGTTTTTTAGAGATATGTTCAACGAAGTAGTTGGGTTAGATATACCCTCTTTTGGATATTATATTATGATAATGCTTATTTCAGGTATTATGTCCGTAATAAACCTTTATGTGTTGAGTAGAAAAGTTCCTAAAAATGTGGTTTATGAGCAGAGCTTTGCAGATAAATTTATAGCGTATGCAACGATAATTGGGTTTTTTATGATAGCAGCTATTGGCCTGTTGGTGTTTAATATCCCTGATGGATATTTTGCAAACATATCTCGCGGATTGCTGATTTTTGAACTTGTAACTTTAGGATTTGTGTTGAGATGGTATATGACTGCAAAATATTTAATACCTGGTTTCAAATATCATATTCCGGATAACAATAATAACACAGATGACACTTCTGAATCATAACAACTAAATACCCAAATTAACACAGGACGACAATTCTATGTCCTAACAACTAAACAACCAAAGGGGCGGCGGAATTTCACCCCGCCCCTTTTTTCTTTTGCCTACACTTGAGCAGGGTAACGGTGCAAAGACCGAATTAGAATAAATAAAGACCGTCAAACACCTTGCACTTTTACTTGTTGACAAATCACAAATTTAGTGATATTACTATAACGAACACAACAGTTTGAGAGGGTGTTTTTATGAGTTGGACAAAAGATAATTATCGCAGAAATTTTCTTGATATGCATATTGCCGATTGGCATCCGGATTTTATGTCTAAATTTGATGCTGATAACTATGTAAAAATGCTTAAAGCAGCTGATGTTCAGTCGGTGGTTTTAAAGGGGAAATCCCATACAGGACTTAATTATTGGAAAAGCAGTGTGGGTGAGCGTCATAAAAATTTAAGAGATGGCGACTTTTTCGGTGAAACTCTGAAAAAATTACACGAGGCTGACATAAAAGTAGTTGCATATTACAGTTTGATTTTTGATAACTGGGCTTATGAAAATCATCCTGACTGGCGGATGGTGGATACTAAAGGAAACACCAGCCGTGAGCCCAATCGAACCGGTTGCGGATCATTCCGAAACGGACGTTACGGGCTTGTTTGTCCAAACAATAAGGACTATCGTGCGTATGTTACCGAGCATATCCAGGAGATGTGCCGTAATTATGAGTTCGAGGGTATGTTTTTAGATATGGGCTTTTGGCCGTTTATCTGCACCTGCGACTCCTGTCGCAAACGCTACCGAGAGGAGATAGGCGCTGAATTGCCCGAATACGTTGATTGGACTGATGAGCGCTGGCTTACTTTCCAGAAAAAGCGTGAGCAGTGGCTTGCGGAGTTTATCGGGGTTGCGGCAGCTGCTGCAAAACAGATCAGACCGGAAGTTACCATTGAACACCAATTTTCAGGTGCAGGCAGCGATTATGTTTTTGCAGTAACAGAGCAGCATATGGAACACGCCGATTATGCCGGTGGCGACTACTACGGTGGCTATCTGCAGCAGACGTTTATCAATAAACTTTACCGAAATATAACTCCCACATTACCGTTCAACCACCATACCGGCAGATGTGACCCAAATCTTGGTTATCACACTACCACTAAGACCGATGATGAGTTATTGCTTCACTGTCTTTTAGCATTGGTGCATGAGGGAGCGTTTTGCCCTGTGGATGCCGCAAATCCTGACGGCACATTAGATGATAAGTATTATGCTGCACTTGCAAGGGTTTATTCTAAGTCGCAAAAGTATCAAGGCGAAATTGGCGGTGAATTGATCGCTGATGTGGGCATTTACTATACTATGCAAAGTAAGATCATCCGTGAGCATCAGGGCGTTAAGGTGGAGGATATTGCAGACGGGGATCAGCGGTTTATTGATGCAAAGCTGCGTATGGCAGATATTTTGCGTGATAATAATATTGCTTTTGATGTGGTTACACGAAACCGTCTTGATGATCTTTCAAAATATCGCTTGATGATTTTGACTGACTGCTTGAAGCTGGATGATGATGAGGTACAACCGTTGCTCCGATTTGTTGAAAACGGCGGTACACTCTGGGTAGATGGTACAACACTGAACAAAAAACTGGCAAGTGCACTTGGCTTGTCGTTTGACGGTGAAACTAAAGAGAAATTTACATATATCGCACCCACCAAAGAGGGCGAAAAATGGTTCCCCGGATTTGATGTGGATACCCCTATGTCGGTGCCGATGAGGCAACCGAAGCTTGAAAGTGCAAAAGGGGAGATCTTGGCAACTATAACATTGCCCTATACCGATCCTGACGACCCAACTAAATTTTCCGCTATCCATTCCAACCCTCCGGGAGTTCATACAGACATTCCTGCAACGTTTATAATGCCTTACGGCAAGGGCAAAATATTCTGGTGCTCTATCCCTCTTGCGGTGTTAAAACCCGGTATGAGCCGTATTGCGGTGGGTAATATACTTGAGAATTTGTTAGACGGTGGACGAACAGTTTTATCAAACGCACCGGCGCAGGTTGAGGTTATCTCTTTTGATCAGCCGGATAGAAAGCGTATGCTGGTAAGTGTGTTCAATGAGCTGGAGCGTGCGCCCTATTATGCGATACACGAGATAAGTGTTGATGTAAAATCAGATAAAAAACCGATTCGGATTACCGATGTTGAAGACGGCAGTGCTATTCCATTTGATTATAATAACGGATGGATACGTTTTTCGGTGCCACCGGTGAAGGTCGCAAAAATGATGGCGATTGAGTTTGAGTAAGATTAAGGAGAAGACGACGGTTCTGTGTCTTGACAACTAAACACCAAAGGGGCGGCAGGTTGCCGCCCCTACTTTTTTTCTCGCCATACAACTACCACGCTCACACCCACTGCCACTGCTCTCTTGCCCTCCGACTTGTCACATGCCACTTAGCTCCCCTTGTCAGGGGAGCTTTTTTTATTCAATTAGTTTTGCCTAAGGATGGGATTGCTTTATGCGTAGTGAGGGTATTGTGCAAATATACTAAATTAAATCTAAAAAGTTTGTTAAATATAATCCATTGTCAAAGACTGATAATACGTATATAATAAAAATAAAGATGTGAACAATATTTACATTTTCACAAAAAATCGGGGAGGAATATATATGAAAAAAGCACTAAAAATAATTGCAATGGTACTCGTTATTTGTTTGATAACGCAAGTGTTTGCTGTTTGCGCCACTGCACAAACAGATGATTACTTGCCGTATAATGATCAGGTAGGCGAGAACCAAACTTTTGATGATGAATATTCACAAAAATCGGATGCATATATCCTTTCGGAGGACATCTCAAAAAGAACTGAAACCGAAAAGCATTTTCGGATGTCCGACGGAAGCTACACCGTAGCAACCTATAATTATCCGATCCACTATAAAGATAGTGACGGAAATTGGGAAAATATCGATAACACTCTTGTTTCTCTCAATGAAGAAGAATATATCAATAAAGACTCCAGATTTAGTGCAACTTTATCAAAAAAGATGCGTAAAGATAAGGTAGTTGAGCTTAATGTAAATGGGCATAAATTATCTTGGGGTTTTATAAATGCAAACAAATCATCCGCTGAAATTCAGGAAAACACAGAGGAACTAACAGGGGATGAGAGATTTTTAAATTTAAATAAAATTAAATCTAAGACCATATACAGAGACATTTATAACGACGTTGATGCAGAATATATACTTTCTTCTACAGGAATAAAAGAAAATATTATCTTAAAGAGCAAATCTGCACCGACAGAGTTTGAGGTCGAATACAAAATAAACGGATTGACTGTTAATCAAGTTGACGATAAAACCATTGAATTAACAGATTCGGACGGCAATTTTGTTTATGCTATAAATGCACCTGTTATGATGGACTCAAATTCATCTTATAGTACAGCTCTGTCACTGTCTATTATTTCAAACAGTAATAGCAAGTTGTTAATTAAACTTACTGCTGATAAACAGTGGCTTAATGATCCTAACCGTGCTTACCCTGTAACTGTGGATCCTTTTGTATATACAGATCAAAAGATAAAGACTATTTATAGTGTATCATTATTTGAGGAGGCAACAGGTGGAACATATCCATACGGAAGCCTATATGTCGGACGTTCTAATGAATATGAACGTTCCGTTTCCTTAGTTGAAATGTCTCTTCCGGAATTAAGCGACGGAGACATGGTTGTATCTGGAAAGATAATATTATGTCAAACCAATTTTTCTAGTTATACAAATAGTGATGTCCAAGTAAATGTAAGCAAGATCGACTCTTCATGGAGTGCCTCAAATTTTATAGATTTACAAAAAAGTCAGGGCTGTTATGAATTAGCACCGTCAGCAGGACCGAAAATTGATGATTTCGTTGTTTGTAATCATGACACGTCATATGAAAGGCTGGCGTGGGATATTACAGGTACTGTTAAAGAGTGGTATAGCGGATCACCCAATTACGGTGTTATGTTTTGGTCTAACGATCCTGACGAAAGAAGTTATGCGTACTTTGTCAGAGCAGAGAATGGCATAGATTATACCGCGGAAGAATATCCTACCATTATAATCAATTACATCAACAGCATAGGACTCGAATCTCTCTGGTCATATTCCAGTATGGGCACCACGACTCATGGTGCTGCTTTTGTAAACAGATATACAGGGAATCTTGTTGTTACCGAAAGTGTTATGAACACAACAGGAAACCGACTTCCTATGGACATATCTGTTACATACAACAGCCTTAAATACGATGACCATTACAAAGATTCAGTCAGCGTTGGGCACGGATTTATGCTTAATTTCCAGCAAAGAGTTGACTTGGTAACAGATACAGAATTAACAGGAAAAGGCTACAAATACATCTACACCGACTCCGACGGCACCGAGCACTACTTCCGTAAAAAAGATGGTAGCACTACTGAGTGGGTGGATGAGGAAGGACTTGGTCTCACTCTTACCGAAACAGGCGCTTCGGGAAATGGTATTTATATCACTTCAAAAGATGGGCACGAACTGCATTTTTATCTGCCTTCAATTTCATCTATATATGCCGGAATGCTGTACCATTCCAAGGATATCTACGGCAATACCATAAGATATTACAGCACTAAACCTGTTGATGATTGCAATATAGGCGCTATTACCAGCATTAAAGACGGTGCGGGAAGAATGGCGTATATAACTTACGCCAAATACACTAGCGGCGGCAAAACCGTGCTTCGCCCGACTAAGATAACTGACCATCAAAGCTACGAATATACCTTCACGTATTCAGGTGCAAAACTTTCAACTATCACATATCCTGCACACGACGGTGCTGTTACTACATTTACATATGACGGCGCAGGTAGAATGACAAGTGTTGCTGATTCTGTTGCACAAACAAAAACAGATATAACATATTTATCTGCTGATGGTCTCAATATGACTAAAGTAAAAAGTATCGCAGCAACAGTTTTAAGCGGTACCTCATATACATCTGCAGAGCGACTTACTTATGACTACTCCATATACAACACCACAAAAGAAACTAATCTTGATAGCAAGACAACAACATTCCAGTTTGACAACGTGGGCCGTTTAACGGGAGTTATTGCCCATGACGGTAGTGTAGGACACATAGAATATAATGATTTTGCTCAGCCATCAACAGCAACTTCGGCACACTCTGAGGCTGCTAAAAACAATTCTGTAAATAACAGCAACATATCCAACGCCTATGTTAACAACCTACTCAGCAATCCCAGTGCTGAGGTAAATGCAAACTACTACAACTTTGTTGACGCAGGCAGTGGCACATCTCAAAGCTACGATTCCACCGTGGCGTATTTGGGTAGCCGTTCTATCAAGATAGACCACGACACGACAAGCATTACCGACAGCGGCAAGGCACAGCAGGTGATGTTATCCGAAACCGTAAACACTCCGTTTACCTTCTCGGCCTATGTAAAAACCTCTAACGTCACAGCCGTTGGCACTGATCCAAACTTCACTAAGGGTGCGGCAGTTTCAATGAATTTCTATGATGCTTCCGGCAACAGAACTTTAAGCGTACCGGGCAACACATATATTTCCGGCACCACTGACTGGACTCGCATCAGCGTAACAGGTACTGCTCCTGCAGGAACAAAAGAGATACGAGTTTATTGCGCCATCAGAAACGCAACGGGTGTTGCGTGGTTTGACTGTTTGCAGTTAGAGCAAAATGACGCAATGAATGCCCTGAACCTGCTTGAAAACAGCGACTTTACAACCACCTCAAACTGGACTACTGCTAATTACGAAAGCGGTGACGGTATTACATCAGGCAAAGTAAAGGTTACAGGTAAAGCAGGTAATACAAGCGGAAACAAATTCATCTATCAAAACATTCCTGTTAACAAAGCTAACGTTGGCTTTAATCTTTACGGCAAAATAACAAGCGGCACAATGGCAGCGGAGAGATCCGGCAGACTGTGTGCAGTTGAAATATGCATTAGATACGCAAACGGATCAACTTCTAACTATTTCACTAAGAACTTTAACGAAACCCTTGATACTGAGCAGTATGTCAATGTTATGGCATATCCTAAATTGAGAGGACAGGTCATCAGCAGTGTTGGCGTATATTTCATATTCCGTGACAACGCAAACACTGTCTATTTAGACAATATGATGCTCAACATCGACGAAACAGGAACTGTTTATGATTACGATGACAACGGCAATCTTATAACCTCGGATGATAACGCCGCCCGTAATCAGACCTACACCTACAACAACGCCAATGAGCTGACAGAGTACACCGATTCCAAGGGCGAAGTATATGAATACATCTACTCACCTGTAAATGAGCACAAGCTCCTTGCGGTGAGATCCAATCAGATTGGCAATGGTTATCAGTTTGTCCACGATGATTATGGCAACATCATTAAAACCACAATGGGCACACATTATTACAGCACAGGCGTTGATTTCTCACAGCCCACCATATCCACGTCAACTACCTATTCTGAAGACGGCAGTTACGTCACCTCACAAACCAACGCCCGCAACAAAACCACTACTTACGACATTAACGAGGCAGACGGCAGGGTATATATTACCACCACACCCGTCACGGTTGGCGGCGCTTCCACCACCTCAAGCACCTATTACAGCTACAACAACAAAAAACTGCTGTCCAGTGTAAGTGCCGATTATCAAAAAAACACTCAGTATGTTGACTACACATATGATGGCAGAAACCGCCTTACCGATATAGACAGCGCCACCAGCTCTTATGAGCTGTCATACAATCATTTTAACAGTATGACACAGACTAAGGTGGGTAACCGCACACTTATAACCAATATGTACTCAAAATCGGGAAGGGGACCGCTAACCTCATCTCTTTATGGCAACGGCACTCGGGTGGTTTATAACTATGACGACAATGACCGCTTGACATCAAAGCTTTATAACGGAATACCCGTTATGAATATCACCTACAACAAACAGAGTCAGGTAGCAAGGCGTGTGGACTATGCAGGCGGCTACACCACCGATTATAATTATGATATCGCAGGCAGACTGGTACAGTCTCAGCAGTCACAGGGAAGAAACGCCAGAACAACTTATAAGTACGACAACCAAAACAGAATAAAATTACAAACTAATTATATAAACGGTTTTGCCCAAGAGTTCGCTTATCAGTATGGCGCAGATAATCTGTTGGAATACTGCTGGAACGGCGGATATACCTTTAATTATACCTATAACAACCTTAATCTGCCAACTCAGCAAAAGGTAGTGCCTATGAGCGGTGTTGAGCTTAAAAACGTTTACAGTTACGAAACAGGCTCAACTCTGATAACAAGAAACGAGTATTATAAAAACGGCGAATCTCAGGAATACTATACATACACCTATGATGACGCAGGCAATATCAAAACCATTTCAAAAGACGGCGTTTTGATTAAAAGTTACAATTACGATAAGTTAGGTCAGTTAGAAACTGAGTATAACTACGATACCTTAAAATATTATCAGTATGAGTATGATTACGGCGGAAACATAACAAGAAAGATCACCCTTAATATTTTATACTCTCCTGAAAACGGCATAACAGGTATGAGCTATGCAGGTGAGCGAAGCTATGTTTACGGCGATGAAACCTGGGGCGATCTGCTTACTAATTATAACGGTCAAACTATTACCTATGACGCAATAGGCAATCCTCTGCAGTATTACGGCGGCAGAAGCTTTACCTGGTCAAACGGCAGACAATTAACCTCTTTACAAAAGGGTAATGATGTGGTATCATATACATATAATGCAGACGGTTTGAGA
The DNA here is from genome assembly GCA_017407705.1 of Clostridia bacterium. Lineage (GTDB taxonomy): Bacteria > Bacillota > Clostridia > Oscillospirales > Acutalibacteraceae > RGIG2202. Next base: position 2,135 of record JAFQWA010000023.1, on the reverse strand, counting down.
AATACCAAAACCGTTAACGGCGTTACCACTCAGTACTATTATGATGACTCAGGCAGACTTATCTGCTTGAAGAATCCCACTGATGAGCTTTGGCTGTATTACGACCTTGGAACGTCTCCCACATCAATGCGCCATAACGGCACAAGATATTTGTTCCTTAAAAACATTCAGGGCGATGTGACTGCTATTGTAAACAGTGCAGGAACAGTAATGGCTCGTTACACCTACGATTCTTGGGGAACTGTGCTGAGCATTACTGACGGCAACGGCAATAGTATAACTAACAATCCCAATCATATCGGTAACATAAACCCCATAAGATATAGAGGATACTATTACGATACTGAAAGCAGCCTGTACTACCTCAATACCAGATATTATGATCCCAATACCGGTAGATTCATCAATGCGGATGGATACATCTCCACAGGTCAAGGCATACTTGGTAACAATATGTATGCATATTGCTTGAATAATCCGATTAATATGGTGGATGCAGATGGATGCGATCCCGTTCCTATGTGGGCTATAAATATTAATTCAGGTAAGGCCACCCAATCGGATTACGACCAAGCGTTAACTGCTGATGCAAGATCATGGGTAGGCTCAGCTAGAAATTCAGTTGATAGAGCAATAAATACCGCTAGAAAAAAAGCTGTTGAGGCTGAAGCTATTGATTCTATTTTGGGAGTTATGGAAACAGGTATACAATCTGGATTAGAATTGGGCAAGCACGCGTACAAGACAGCACCACGACCTTCAAATATAGGTATTGGAACATATAGTAAATACATTAGTCAGAAAATTGCTTTTTTAGATGATATATCATCTCTAGTTGAAAAGGCTTCAAATAATTTAACTTATTTATCAATAGGTATAGAGGCCTGTATTGGTGCTTATGAAAACTATCAGGCAGGGGCTAGTTTTGGTAAAATAGCATGGGATGCAAGTGTTGATATCGCGTTTTCGACAGCTATTGCGGTAATTTCTACGGAGGTAGGAACAATGATAGGAACGGCTTTACTTCCAGGGGCTGGGTCAGCCGCTGGTGCCGCCTGTGGTTTAGTAATAGGAATTTTTTTAGATGTTGCGCTTTATGAAGCAAGGGTGAAATTTAAATCGTGGGTAAGGTGATCTTAGAGGCAATGAAAATGGATAAGAAACACATAGTTGCATTTTTAGATTATGGAGAAAGAAAAATAGAAAAAAAGTGGTTTATAATATGCATGTTAGTAAATATAGGATTATTTTTTGCCGGAGTATATTATAGTACGGAAAAGATAATTAATTCAATTGTTTGTGCTCTTATAAGCATAGTAATGATAATTATGTATGTATATAGTCAAACTAAACTGCCATTCGATAAAAAACACAAAAATCTTTTTTGGGGAAGTTATCTATGTATTAGCAGTGTGGCGCTTCAGTATTTATCATATAAATTGTTAGTTAGAGTTTGGTATCACCCTATTATTTTAATTCTGATATATACTGTAGTTTCAATTAGTGTTGGCTTTATATACACCTCGTCTACGTTGCGTAAAATCAAAAATGGAGTTTATGTAAATCGCTCAGAGTCCCCTATCTTAAAAGGTGTAATAGCGTTAATGTCAGTAGTGGGAATGTCATTGTCCAGAATGGCTAGGGGATATGCATCAGGCCATTTTTATCTTTTAGGTATAGGTACGGCAGTATTGGGATTTATATGTGTTTTAAATATAGGATTTATAGTAAAATATCATTTTTATAAAGTTATAGAGAATATGGAAGATAAAGCAGAAGACACTCCTAAATCCTAACAACCAAAGGGGCGTCAATCAGGGGACGGTTCTATGTCTTAGCGATTTAACAGCTCAATAGGCGGTGAGTAAACCCCACCGCCTATTTTTCTAATCAATCAAGTGAATACAATTCACACGTTTTGCATAGCGCCCCTTGTGTAAAGGGGAGAGGGCCGCCCCCCACCTCAAGCCTCCCTTGCCTAAAGGGAGGGGGACCGCTTGCGGTGGAGGGATACATTGCGGTTGCACCCACCGTCTTTTGGCTCCACTTGTCAGGGGAGCTGTCACCGTAGGTGACTGAGGGGTAGTAGGTAGCGGCGGATATACCTTTAATTATACCTATAACAACCTTAATCT
>JAFQWA010000001.1 GCA_017407705.1 Clostridia bacterium | reverse complement strand
GTCTCAAAGTGGTGCAGCCACTGATCGACTGACGGTGGCTCACCACCACATACTAAATTTGAAAACTCAAGATTTTTTGGTAAGAGTTCGAATTCATACGCAAAAATGCCGAAAATATCTTTTTTGTAGCCCATAGACAAAAAACAGCATCAACCGTTAGGTTGGTGCTGTTTTTTATTTTGAGCAAGGATTTGAACCTGCATATGCGAATATCTGTCGGTTCATATAAACAAACCCCAACGCTGATTACACATCAGTGTTGGGGTTTTCTTCTTATTAACCGTCTTTTAACTCTTTTACTGTTCTATGTTTAACCGGTTCTTCAATATAATCAAATAAAGTTTTAAGATCATCAGTAATGAGATACAAATCCGAGCAGTTCTCACGGATAAAGTTCTTTTCCATAGCCTTTTGCAATACTGCATCCAGTTCATTGTAATAATCCTTTACGTTGTAAATTGCAATAGGCTTATTATGACGGCAAAGCTGCTTTAAAGTTAAAATCTCAAAGAACTCCTCAAACGTGCCGATACCACCGGGCACAACGATAAACGCATCTGAATTATCTTCCATAATCTGCTTACGCTCACGCATAGTTTTTGGCATAATCATTTCATCGCAATCACTAAAAATCGCTTCAACGCCTTCTTCTTTAAAAAACTCAGGTATAACACCTAAAATCTTACCACCTTGAGCTTTAACGCCTCTTGCGGCAGCACCCATAAGTCCGTTACCGCCGCCGCCAAACACCAACGAGTGTCCACGCTTTACCATTTCTTCCCCCAAAAGCTCAACTTTTTCTATATAATAAGGGTCAATAGTAGGGGAGGCAGCCCCGTATACGCATATTCTCATATAAACACTCCTTACAGATTAGTTATTTGCACAAATAATATTGTTATTAAAATTATATTACAAAACCTCCCAATAATCAATTATTTATTATGTCAGAAAATTATAATTTTTATTATGCACACAAAATTTACTTCAAGTCTTTTTTTATTTTTTAAAACATATATTCTAAAAAGGAGGAATGAATATGAACGATAACACAAACAAGAAAACTAAACACACCGACCATAAATTAAATCTTTTACTGGCTCAAACGGGAATTGCTGTCATAACGCTTATTATAGTGCTTATTATAAAGCTGATAGGCGGAGATATTTATTCATATTCAAAGCAGGTGTTTATTGAAAATTTTGATAAACCCATAAACATAGAGCAGGTGTTAAACGCACAGCAAGCAAGAAAGGTAGTGGCGGCACAAGCCACAGTTTACGGAATAGGCGGGGAAACTGATGACCCGTCTATCCCGTTTTTTGAAAGCTATGACGAGATTACCGACGAGGTCAGCAATGAAATTACCCAGTCTAACGTAAATTCAATGTGTCTGCCTGTGGTGGGTCGTGTTACCTGTGAATTTGGGTACAGAATACACCCCGTAACGGGAAAAGAGTCGATGCACAAGGGGATAGATATAGGCGCTGATATGGGTGAGGATATTGTTTGTGTGTTAGACGGTGAGGTTTTAAAAACCGTTAATAACGATGCAAACTACGGCAATTATGTGGTGATAAAGCACTCAGACAGTGTCAGCACTATGTATGCCCATTGCAGTAAGCTAAGTGTGAAGCAAGGGCAGAAGGTAAAGAAAGGGGAAAAGATTGCTCTGGCAGGCAGTACGGGTCTGTCAACGGGACCCCATCTGCATTTTGAAGTTAGAGTAAACGACATCCGACTTAATCCCAGATGGTTTTTAAAGCTTTAGAGGTGGTTTATGGAAATACGACTTTTTGGCTGCAAGATCTACATATCCTTATTGTTTATAGCAATGATATGCCTTATCTTATTTTTTGACAGCACAGGCATAATCTTATTTGGACTTTGCTCAGTTTTAATCCACGAAACCGGCCATATATTGTTTATGGCGGCACTAAAACAAATGCCTGATGAGATAATTATGCAGCCGGCAGGTGTTATTATAAAACGCAAAAATCTCATTATGAAATACTCTGATGAATTACTGGTAGCAACAGCTGGATGTCTGTTTAATCTCATTTTCGGGCTATGCTTTATCAGTTTGTATTACGTCAATTACAATTTACTGTGGATGATATTTGCAGCAGCTAATTTATCCATAGCATTTTTTAATTTACTGCCGGTTGCAGGACTTGACGGCGGTGATATTTTAAAGTTTTTTCTTTACAGAATAATGCCTGAAAATAAAGCTGATACAATATGCAAAATCATCTCAACTTTAGTGGCTTTGAGCGTTGTATTTATCAGCGTTTATATACTAATCTTCTCAAAAGCACCCATTGGCGTGTTGTTGGCGGGAGTTTATATAATTATTTTGGTGATTATCAATTTAAGAAGTTGAAAAAACATAAGATATAGGGTAAAATAGAAGCATTACAAATAAATGAGGTTTTACTATGACAGATCTACAGCTTAATAAGCTTTTAAAGGGCGTACAAAAACCCGGTAGATACACCGGTGGCGAACTTAACAGCGTTGTAAAGGACAAATCTGAAGTAGACGTTAGGTTTGCTTTTTGCTTTCCCGATACATACGAGATCGGTATGTCGCATCTTGGAATGAAAATCCTTTATTCCTTGCTTAATACTATGGACGGCGTTTGGTGTGAGCGTGTGTTTGCACCCTGGCCTGATATGAGCGACAATATGAAAAAGGCAGGGCAGGGCGTTTTTGCGCTGGAAAGTCTGGACGAAATATCTAAGTTTGATATTATCGGCTTTACTTTACAGTACGAGCTTTGCTACACCAATATGATAACTATGCTAAGGGATTCGGATATCCCGATTTTTGCAAAGGACAGACACTCTTTAAGTCAGCTTGTGGTTGCAGGTGGACCTTGCGTCTGCAACGCTGAGCCGATTGCTGATTTTGTAGATGCAGTGTTTTTAGGCGAGGGTGAGGAGCACCTGCCTAAATTTGTGGAGCTGTATAAGCAGTACAAAAAGGAAAATAAGTCTAAGCAGGAATTTTTGAAAGCGGCATCAAAGATAGAGGGCGTTTACATACCCTCACTTTATACCGTAACATACAATGATGACGGCACAGTAAAGTCAGTTGATGCCGTTGATGACGCACCTATGCCTATTAAAAAGGCTATAATAAGGGATTTGGACAAGGTTTTTTATCCTGATAACTTTGTTGTCCCTTACATAGAAACCGTCCACGATAGAGCTGTACAAGAGGTTTTTCGTGGTTGTATCCGTGGTTGCAGATTCTGTCAGGCAGGTATGATATACCGTCCTGTTCGTGAAAAACACGCCGATACTGTTTCAAAACAAGCAAAATGCCTTTGTGACTCCACCGGCTATGACGAGGTATCGTTATCATCCTTAAGCACCAGTGATTACAGTGAGATCGAGCCTTTGCTTAATGATATGCTGGACTGGACCAACAAGGAAAAGATCAACATATCACTGCCCTCATTACGTATTGACAGCTTTTCACCTGAGTTGCTTGAGAAAATATCCAAAATCCGCAAATCAGGACTTACCTTTGCTCCTGAAGCAGGTTCTCAGCGTATGAGAAACGTTATCAACAAAAATCTCGATGAAGAAACAATTCTCAATACCTGCAGAACTGCTTTTGAAGGTGGTCACTGCAGTGTTAAGCTTTACTTTATGTTAGGCTTGCCAAGTGAGACCTATGAGGATATTGAGGCTATCGGAGTTTTAGGTCAAAAGATAGTTGATGAGTTTTACAATATGCCTAACAGACCAAAGGGTAAAGGTGTTCAGGTATCTATCAGTCTTGCTACTTTCGTTCCTAAACCTCACACACCATTCCAGTGGATGGCTCAGGATGAGATTGAAAAGGTAAGGGATAAGCAGCTGCATCTGGTACATTCTATCACCACTAAAAAGATAAGTGTCAGCTGGCACGAGAGTCAGACATCACTGCTTGAAGCAGTATTTGCAAGAGGTGACCGTAGATTATCTAAGGTTATAGCACGTGCCGTGGAGCTTGGTTGCAGGTTTGACGGTTGGGGTGAATACTTTAATATGGACTTGTGGCAACAGGCGTTCAAGGACTCCGGCCTTACTATGGAATTTTATGCTAACCGTGAGCGCAGCTATGATGAGCTGTTGCCCTGGCAGCACTTGGATTATTGCGTGTCAAAAGCCTTTTTGATGAAAGAAAACGAACTGGCAAAGCAGGCTATAACTACCGATAACTGCCGTCAGAAATGTTCAGGCTGCGGTGCAAATAAGTTGCTTAAAGGAGGAAAATGTTTTGAGGAATGTTAGACTTATCTATCAAAAAACCGATAGAGCAAAATATATTTCCCACCTTGATCTTAACCGACTTATGCTGCGTGTTATAAAACGCTCAAAACTGCCTGTATGGTACACCGAAGGTTTTAATCCACACGTTTTTATTACCTTTGCATTACCGCTGTCACTGGGCTTTGAGAGTCGTTATGATGTAATGGATTTTCGAGTTGAGGACGATAGCTTATCCAATGAGGATATTTTAGCAGCATTAAAATCAGCATTGCCGGAAAGCATCGTTGCAGTGAAGGTGATTGACCCTAAATTAAAGGCAAAGGAGCTTTGCTTTGCTCAGTTTAAGATAATAGTTCACTGTGATGAGCAAAACAGAACAAAGCTTGAAAATTTGCTTAATGCAGGGGAGATATTGGTAGAAAAAACTACCAAGAAAAAGGAAATCAAGTCTTTTGACGTTAAACCCAAGATAAAAGATATGCATATCCAGACCACCGATTACGGTATGGACGTTACGTTGTTACTGCCCGCAGGCTGTGATGAAAACATAAATCCTATGCTTATTTTCGATAAAGCGACCGCAGATGGTATTGAATTTGATATTGAAAACGTTATTCGTGGCGATCTTTACGATAAAAACATGGAGATTTTCTGTTGAAAGTGGATAATTGATAAATATTTAACAAAGTTTTACAACTAACTAAAAAGAAAATGTAAAATCTTTGATATATTTTTAACAATCCTATTGACAAAGACATTTTAAAAGGGTATAATCGTATTTAATGATTTTTATTTTTGGAGGTTCTTATTATGGCAAGAGTTTATAATTTTTCAGCAGGTCCCAGCGTTTTGCCTGAAAGCGTACTTAAAAAGGCAGCAGACGAAATGCTCGACTATCAGGGCAGTGGTCAGTCTGTTATGGAGATGTCACACCGCTCTAAGGTTTATGACGAGATCATCAAAGGTGCAGAGGCATTGGTTCGTGAGCTTATGAATGTTCCGGATAACTACAAGGTATTGTTCTTGCAGGGCGGTGCATCATCACAGTTTGCAATGATTCCTTTAAACCTTTTGAATAAATCAAAGAAGGCTGACTTTGTTCTCACAGGTCAGTGGGCAACTAAAGCTTACAAAGAGGCTGCACGTTACGGCGAAGCTAACATCGTTGCATCTTCTAAGGATAAGACATTCTCTTACATTCCTAAGTTGGATAAATCCACATTCACTAAGGATGCTGACTATTTCCACATCTGCATGAACAACACTATTTACGGTACAAAGTTCGCTGAGCTGCCCGATACCGGTGACGTTCCGCTGGTTGCAGATATTTCATCCTGCGTTCTTTCTGAGCCTATTGACGTTTCTAAGTTCGGTATTCTTTATGCCGGTGCACAGAAAAACATGGGCCCTGCAGGTATGACTTTGGTTATCATCCGTGAGGACCTTATCGGCAACGCTCAGGAGATCACTCCCACTATGTTTGACTACAAAACTCACAGTGAGAACGATTCTATGTTCAACACACCTCCTTGCTATGCTATCTACATTGCAAAGCTTGTTATGGAGTGGGTTAAAGAGCTTGGCGGTCTTGAGAAAATGAAAGAGCTTAACGAAAAGAAAGCCGCTGTTCTTTATGACTTCCTTGATAACAGCAAAATGTTCAAAGCTACCGTTGAAAAAGAGAGCCGTTCACTTATGAACGTTCCTTTCATCACAGGCAACGAGGAGCTTGACGCTAAATTTGTTAAAGAAGCTGCAGCAGCAGGTTTTGTAAACCTTAAGGGTCACCGTTCAGTTGGCGGTATGCGTGCTTCTATCTACAACGCTATGCCTATCGAGGGCGTTGAAAAGCTCGTTGAGTTTATGGCTGCTTTCGAGAAAGCTAACGCTTAATTTACACAGAAAGGTTGATTTGACGTGTTTAAAATTCAAACACTTAATAAAATTTCTCCTAACGGATTAGATTGTTTTGATAAAAAATACTTTACATACGGCGATGCTATTGAAAATCCCGACGCTGTAATGGTTCGTTCCGCTTCTATGCACGAGCTTGATCTGCCTGAAAACTTAAAGGCAATCGCACGTGCAGGTGCAGGTGTTAACAACATTCCGATCGACAAATGCTCAGAGCAGGGTATAGTTGTTTTCAACACTCCCGGTGCTAATGCAAACGCTGTTAAAGAGCTGGTTTTGGCTGGCTTGCTTCTTAGCTCACGTAAAGTGATCAACGGTATTGACTGGGCTAAAACTTTAAAGGGTAACGGCGCTGAAGTAGGTAAGATGGTTGAAAAAGGCAAGGGTGCATTTACCGGCCCCGAAATTGCAGGTAAGACCTTGGGTGTTATCGGCCTTGGTGCTATCGGTATTTTGGTTGCTAACGCTGCTATTTCTCTTGGTATGAACGTTTACGGTTACGATCCTTACATCTCCGTTGACGCTGCTTGGAGTCTTTCCAGTGCTATTAAACACGCTAAAACTCTTAAAGATATCTACGCTAACTGCGATTACATTTCTATTCACGTTCCGCTTAACAACGAAACAAGAGAAATGGTTTGCGGTGAGTCTATCGCAACTATGAAAGACGGCGTTAGAATCCTTAACTTCGCAAGAGGCGAGTTGGTATCATCTGCTGATATCATCACTGCTCTCCAGACAGGTAAGGTTACCGCTTACGTAACCGATTTCCCCTCAGATGAGGTTATCGGTGTTGACGGTGTTATCGCAATTCCTCACCTTGGCGCATCTACTCCTGAGTCTGAAGATAACTGTGCATTTATGGCAGCACGTGAGCTTATCGACTTCTTAGAGGTTGGTACTATCCGTAACTCTGTAAACCTGCCTAACGTTGATCTTGACAGAACTGCTGATAAACGTGTATGCGTTATCCATAAGAATATTCCCAATATTCTTGCTCAGATCTCAAGCTGCATTTCTAAGCAGAATCTTAACATTGAAAATATGGTAAACAAATCTAAGAAGGATTATGCTTATACTGTTTTGGATGTTGCAGCAGATGCTATTCCCGAAGCTGCTATCAACGATATCAAAGCTATCGACGGTGTACTCCGTGTTAGAATTATCTAATCAGTAACAAATTTAAAAGCACATCAGCTTTCGGAGCGTTCACATAGGGAGAAATCGGTTTTTCGCCAATATTTTCCTCAACTCATTGTTGCCAAACCTTATAAGACATACAGTATTATTGCGGTTTGGCAACTTCGAGCGCGAGAAAAATATTTTAGCTACAAAACTTTGAGCACCTAAAATATATGAATTTTTGATGGTAGAAAAGGCAAAAAGCCGCGGTAACACTAACGTGTACCGCGGCTTTTTAACGCATTATACCGCAAAAATTCACTATTTTAGGCGAATTATCCCCATGTGAACGCTCCGTTTGCTGATGTGCTTTTTTTAATAGTTTCCAAATAATTTAAACTGTGGCATTTCTTCATTTAACGACGCTAACAGAGAAGCAGTTTTTTCATCTAATAAATTACCGTTAAAATCAAGATAAAACAAGTATTCAAACAATGATGTTTTAACAGGTCTTGACTCAATTTTAGTTAAGTTTAGATTAAACGCCGCAAGTTTAGATAAAACTCTGTAAAGTGCACCGGGAATATGAGGCAGGGTAAAGGCAACGCTTATATGTGATGCATCGGGCTTAATGCTCATACTCTTTGACACGACCACAAACCGTGTGGTGTTAACAGAGGATGTCTGTATATTTTTATGAAGAATTTTCAATGAATAAACATCAGCACAACGCTCAGAGCAAATAGCGGCAAGAGTATCATCACCCTTATTTGCCACATACTCAGCGGCTATAGCTGTATTTCGCATTGAATGAGGACTTATAGCGTGCTCTGTAATAAAATCCGCACATTGATTTAGTGCTTGTTCGTGGGAAAATACAGTCTTTATAGTACCCATATCCGCATTAGGGCAAGCGGCAATACAATGAGATATGGACAAATCCACCTGCTGATTTATGTACATATCATATTTCATTAAAAGGTCGTAATTTTCCACAACAGAGCCGGCGCAGGAGTTTTCAACAGGCAACACACCACAGTCAACTTCACCGTTTTCAATGGCTTTAAACACCTGCTCGAAGGTGGGATAATATTTGATCTCACAGTCAGGATATAAGGTTAGTGCCGCTTGCTCGGAATATGCACCTATAGTTCCTTGACAACCAACTATTTTTGGGGCAAACTCAGTATTTGTTGCAGATGTAATTACCTCGTTTAAACTATTATTTTTACAAACATAAGGATATTGAGCAGAACGGCTAATATCCATAATGGTTGAATACAAAAGTCTTGCGTGTTCTGCGTAATCTCCGGCATCTGAGGCAACCTTATCAAGTATCTCAGACTCACGCTGAGCGTTAAGCACGGGAATATTATTCGCTACCTTATATTCCGCTACTTGCTTGGAGCATTCCATTCTTTGCAGAAACAGATCTAAAAGCTGATCGTCTATACTGTCAATTTTATTACGTATTTCCTTTAAATCCATTACAGCACCCCATTTTCCATCAACATATCAGTTATAGCCACTGCCACTGCAGACTCAACACACACCACAGCACGTGGCACAACGCAAGGGTCGTGTCTGCCTTTGATTTGAAGGGTGGTGTTTTCACCGCTTTGCAAATCAACTGTATTTTGCACTTTAGCGATAGAAGGAGTGGGCTTGAAGGCTACCTTTAAGGTTATGGGCATACCGTTTGATATACCGCCTAAAATACCGCCGCAATTATTGGTTTTGGTAACGACCTTGCCCTTTTTGTAGCAAAATTCATCATTACTCTCACTACCACACATTTTTGCAACAGAAAATCCGGCACCAAACTCAACACCCTTTACAGCAGGAATACCGTAAATATAACTTGCCAATTTTCCCTCAACGCCGTCAAAAAGCTCACCGCCGATGCCAACGGGCATACCTATAACCATAAGCTCCACAACGCCACCAATACTATCCATATCTTTTCGTGCGTCAGCCATAGCATCAGTCATTTTTTCCTTTACAGCGGTATCAATAACAGCAAAAGGCTCAGAGTTTAATCTGTTCATCAGGTCAATATCGGGGTTTACAGTATCAAAACAAGTGTCCTCAATGTCCGCCATAGATTTAACGTGAGCAGCTATAACAATACCTTTTTCGGCCAGTATCTGCCTACACAAAGCACCTGCAATAACCAAAGGTGCAGTAAGTCTGCCTGAGAAGGGGCCACCGCCACTCATATTAACAGTATCACCGTATTTCATTTTAGCAGTATAATCAGCGTGACCGGGACGGGGAGTGTATTTCAGATTATCATAATCGTTTGAGTGAGCATTTTGATTTTTTATAACAGCGTGAATATCATCACCGGTGGTAACGTTATTCTCAACACCACTTAAAAATATAGGAAGGTCAGGCTCTTTACGAGTGGTGCCATAGCTACCGTTACCGGGAGCACGACGAGCCATCTGAACAAGCAGTTTATCAGTATCAATAGTTACGTTTTTCGGGAAATTAGTTAAAACAACGCCAATTTCAGGTCCGTGACTTTCGCCGTAAATTGTCATTTTAAGTTTATTACCTATTGTTGACATCTGCTACACCTCCAATACTCTTAAAATCTTCATAAAATCCGGGATAGGATTTGTTTATACATTCATAGCCGTTTATAACCGACTTACCTTCAACATAGCTTGCCGCAACACTCATAGACATTGCAATACGGTGATCGTTACAGCAATCTATTTCACCGCCGTGAAGGGAAGTGCCCATAATCTCCATACCGTCATCAAGCTCTGTAACATTACAACCCAAAGCCATCAGTCCGTCACACACGCTTTTTATACGGTTGCTTTCCTTGTATTTAAGTCTTTTTGCCCCGTAGATCTTAGTCTTACCCTCTGCAAAAGCCGCCACAACAGCTATTGCAGGTACTAAATCAGGTATCTGTGAGGCATCAATATCAGTAGCTTTAAGCTTTGATGCTTTGCAGTGGAGTTTATCATTATCAAAATAAATATCTGCATTAAAGCGTTTTAAAATATTAAATATTTCCTTATCACCCTGAACTGAGTTAGGATTAAGATTTAATAAAGTAACATCACCGCCGATAACACCTGCAGCAAGGAAAAATGCCGACTGTGACCAGTCACCCTCAATGTGATATTCACAAGGTTTGTACTTTTGATCACCTTTAATTAAATAACCACTTTCGGTTTCGGTAACCTTAACACCGAATTTAGCCATGCATTCAATAGTCATATCAACATAAGGCTTAGATTCTAAGGCTGTGGAAATAATAATCTCACTGTCACCGCTGAGCAGGGGTAGAGAAAGCAGTAAGCCTGTAATAAACTGAGAGCTGATGTCACCACGAATTGTATATTTACCGCTTTCAAGTTTGCCCGATACTGTTAAAGGCAGATGATTTTGAGTCATATTAGCGCCGTGAAAGGGGAACAGGTTGTAAAAATCGTCAAGTGGGCGCTGTGGTAATCTGCCACGTCCTATAAACTCACAGTTTACACCCATAGCCGCAGTAACTGCCAGCATAAATCTTAAAGTAGAGCCAGATTCAACGCAATCTAAGGTTAAATTATCACTTAAAAAAGCCTTGGATGAATCAATATCCAAAATATCGCCACAAAGGGTGCAAACAGCCCCTAATTTCTCTGCTATCTTAACGGTTGCAGTTATATCATCAGACATATCCACAGGCGAAATACGGCATTTTCCACGACTTAATAAAGCGCAGATAACTGCACGGTGAGTTTCGCTTTTGGAAGGCACCATATTAACTGTACCGCAAAGTAAGGCAGGTGTAATAGTTAACGAGGACATATTAAATCTCCTAATTTATCAATTTCGATATTAACTGTTTTAGACGTACCCACATCACTGCAAACAACTATATCAATGGTTTTGCCACTGCATTTTTTATCAGATCTTGCAATGGTTAATAGCTCTGAAATATCTGCATCACAATGGGTAGGTAATGAGTATTTGTTTAAAACCTTAATAAGCTTATCCGACGTACCCACAGCACTCATACCGTTGTTTTCAGCGGCTTTGGTTATCATAACCATACCGATAGCCACCGCTTCACCGTGGGAATACTTTTCAAAATTATAAAACTTTTCAATAGCGTGACCTAAAGTATGACCGAAATTAAGCAGTTTTCTTTCACCCATTTCAAATTCATCACGCTCAACGATCTTTCGTTTACAGTCAACGCATAAGTAAATAAGCTCATCTAAAATATCATTTAATTCATTGTTTTGTATAAGCTCAAAAAGCTCAGGTAAAGCGATCATACCGTATTTAATCGCTTCTGCCATACCGTCGTTAATAAAACGCTGGGGCAGTGTTAAAAGAGTATTTGTATCAATAATAACCAGGCTGGGCTGATGAAAAGCACCCACGAGGTTTTTACCGTTTTCAAGGTCACAACCCGTTTTGCCGCCCACTGATGAATCAATGTCTGATAAAAGGGAAGTGGAAATCTGCACAAACTTAATGCCTCTCATATAAACGGCGGCGGCAAAGCCCGCCATATCACCGGTAACACCGCCGCCCAGAGCAATAACCACGTCACTGCGTGTCATTTTAAAGGCAGCCATACTGTTTACCATCCGGCAAACGGTGTCAAAAGTCTTGCTTTGTTCTCCTGCTTTAAAGCAATATGACCCCACCTCAAAGCCTGCACTTTGCAGGTTTTTAATAACAGCATCACCGTAAATTTCAAAAACGTTGCTATCACTTATCACAAAGGCTTTATTGGATGAAACAGTATTCCTTATAAGCTCACCACACTCAAGTAATAAGCCTTTACCAATCAAAATATCATAGCTTTTATTTAAGCTAACAGTTAACTTTTTCATAGATCATCCTACCGTTCTCTTTATATTATCACCGTCTGCCAGCATTTGTGTGAGCTGTTCACGGTTTTCGGTGGTAATAAATTCATTCAGCTTAGTTAAATTTTCAATAAGCAGTTGTATGTGCCCTGAAAGGCAGTCTTTATTTTGAATAAATAGCTCATTCCACAACTCTGCATTTATGGTTGCAACACGGGAAACGTCCTTGTATGAGCCTGCAGAAAAGCCTTTATGCAGCTTTGCGTCGGGGTCGGATATGTAAGCACAGGCGAGTACGTGGGGCAGTTGAGAGGTGTATGCAATTATACGGTCGTGCTCTATGGCAGTAGTAACGGTAATATTACCAAAGCCTATCTTTTTACAAAGCTCTGTCAGCATCTTAACGTCTTTATCACAAGGAACAAGTATCATACTTGCACCGCAAAACAGATCACTGCAGCTGTTGTAATATCCGTTTACCTCTTTACCTGCCATAGGATGAGCACCGATAAAAGTAAAGCCATTTTGCTCTGCAACGGGCACTATCTCGTTGCAAATATCTCTTTTAATACCGCAGGTATCAATAACCACTGAACCTTTTTTAAACTTATCGGCATTGTTTTTGATAAAGCTTATAGCGGCAGCAGGGTAGAGTGAAACGATAGTAAGATCAGCAGATGAAATGTCCTCATCCTTACCTATAATATCTATAGCCTTGTCGTTTAAAGCACTGACAAGCACGTCGTTATCCAGATCAAAGCCGATAACAGTATGGTCAGTATTTGCCTTGATAGCCTTAGCAAAGGATGCTCCTATCAAGCCTAAACCGATGATCGCTACTTGCATAAATGCACCTGATTTCTTATATATTGGATAAAGCAGTTTTTGCTTTTAAAATTTTATTTGCAATGGTGTCAAACTGGTCGGGAGTAAGTGACTGAGCACCGTCTGACAAGGCTTTTGCAGGACAGTTGTGAACTTCGATAATAAGTCCGTCAGCACCTGCACCGATAGCTGCCAGTGACAAAGGCTCAATAAGCCAGGGAATACCTGCTGCGTGAGACGGATCAACAATAATGGGCAGGTGAGTGAGTTTTTTAAGCATAGGAATAGCGGAAATATCAAGGGTGTTGCGGTAAGCAGGTTCAAAGGTACGAATACCTCTTTCGCACAAAATAACCTTATCATTACCCTCAGACATAATATATTCAGCGCTCATAAGAGTTTCGTCTATGGTGCTTGAAAGTCCACGCTTTAAGAGGATAGGTTTATTAAGTTTACCCAGTTCCTTTAAAAGCTCGAAGTTTTGCATATTTCTGGCGCCAACCTGAATTAAGTCAACGTCTTCGAAAAGGTCAATATGGCTAACACGCATAATCTCAGTAACGATAGGCATACCAGTTTCTTTTTTAGCCTCAAGCAACAGTTCAAGTCCTTCTGCACGAAGTCCCTGGAAAGCATAGGGTGATGTACGGGGCTTGAAAGCACCGCCTCTGAGCATGGTTGCACCGGCAGCCTTAACACGCTTTGCCACCTCAATTATCTGCTCTTCAGACTCAACGGAGCAGGGCCCTGCAATAATAGGCAGAGAACCGTCACCAATCTTAACGCCACCCACGTCAATAACTGTGTTATCGGGATGGAATTTGCGGTTAGCTTTCTTGTAAGGCTCCTGAACTCGCTTAATGCTATCAACGATAGGCTGAGCCTGAATACTGTCAATATCCACTCGGTGGGTATCGCCCAAAAGTCCTAAAACTGTGGACTGAACACCTATCCATTTATTAACCTCAACGCCATACTGCTGTTTAAGCTCATTAGAAAACAGATTTATTTGTTCTGTGGACACATTTGGTTTAATAACGATAATCATTAAAAATCATAACCTTTCATAAGTAAAATAAAAGAAGCCTTAAATTCCTTAAGGCTTCTCAAACTTTTAAAATATAAGAGTGTTTATAAAAAAAGCCTCAGCATATTATTTTTCACAGCAAAAATAACCCTTGCTAAAAAAGAAAAGGTTAAAAAAGCTATAAAAATAAAAGCTGAAAGTTTGCATAAATAAAACACCTTTTTAGTACTTTAAAGTAATGATACACCCATAAAATCTATTTGTCAAGATTAAGTTTAACAATAATTTCATCTGCAGTTATACTGGGATCATCATTGTTTGCATCCACAACAACGTCTGCAGCCGCTCTGTAAATAGGCATACGGCCCATTAGCATCTCCTCAATGGCATTCTTCTTGTTTTTAGACTGCAACAGTGGGCGAGTGGTATCGTTTTCAAGACGACGGATAACGGTATCCACCGAAACGTCAAGAAACACCACAGTGCCTATCTTTTTAAGCAAAGCGGAATTATCAGCATTCAGCAACGTTCCGCCGCCGGTAGCAATTATAATATTCTGCTTATCACACATACTTTTTACTGCATTATTTTCAAATTCACGAAAAGTCTTTTCGCCAAACTTTTCAAATATCTCGGATACAGACATATTATTTTGTTCAGTTATAAGCTCGTCAAGATCAATAAAATCCATAGAAAGCTTATCAGAAAGTATTTTAGAAACAGTAGTTTTACCCGAACCCATAAATCCTGATAAAATAATATTCATCTAATTCATCCTTTCAAGCTCTGAATTTGTTTTATCTATAATTTGGAACAGATCATCATTATTAAAAGTTGCACCGTACCAGATCTCGTGAGCCTTTGCAGCCTGATACACCAGCATAGGCATACCGTAAGCCACTTTTGAGCCGTTAGCAAGTGCTGTTTCAATAAGCTTTGTACTGCGGGGATTATATACCGCATCAAACACCGCCTTAGCACTATCCACAATAGCCTTATCGCAAGGCAGCAAACCGATATTATTAGGATACATACCTGCAGGGGTTGCGTTAAGCAACAAATCATAGCTGCTATCAAAGTCATTTATCTTTATATTGGCAGGGTACACGCTGCATACTTCATTTTTCAAATTATTGGCACGTTCAACACCCGATGGACGTACACAAAGAGTAATATTACAACCTTTTTCAGCGGCAAGATAGCACATCATTCTTGCAGTACCGCCTGCGCCGCAGATTATAACGTTGCCACAAAGCTCAATACCTGCAAGCTCAAGCGATTTTAAAAATCCGTCGCAATCAGTGTTGTAGCCGATCATTTTACCGTTTTCGATCTTAACAGTATTTACGGTTTTCAGCACCTTAGCTTTACCTTCAAGACGGTCCAAAAGGGGAATGACGGCAGTTTTATGAGGTATAGTAACGTTAAAGCCGAATACATCCAGTTGTTTTACTTTTTCTGTTAACTGCTCAGGGGGTATTTCAATATTAACATAATCAGCGTTTTTACCAGATAAACTGAATAAATTTTTATGTATAAAAGGGGACATAGAGTGGCCTAAAGGATAGCCAATTAAACAGAAATTCAAAACTTTCACCTCAAAATTTTAAAAAAATCTATTGACAAAGTGACAAACACAACATATTATTTATTAAGTGATAATCATTATATCATAAATTTACATATTTTGTCCACCCGAATCAGGCGACAAATAATATTTTTTTGGAGGTCCTTTATATGGTATTTGAAAAAGTTAAAGAAATCCTTGTTGATCAGTTGAGTCTTGATGATTCTGAAGTTACTATGGAGTCTAATATTATTGATGATCTTAATGCTGACAGTCTGGACGTTGTTGATCTTATCATGTCACTGGAAGATGAGTTCTCAATGGAATTCCCCGAAGAGGAAGCAGATAATCTTAAAACTGTTGGTGACATCGTTAACTATATCGAAAAAAATCAGTAAAGTTAGAACTGCTGTGAATTATCACAGCAGTTTTTCAATATATTTGTTTTTATTTTAATAGTTGCCAAAACGAAAAAAAGTTGGTATAATGTATCAAATAGTGGCTTTTTATCCATTTAAGGAGGATCTTATATATGAACGAGCAATTAAAACATATTCCTGACAGAATCAGAGAACTCAGAGATATTCTTGATTTAACTGTTGAAGAGGTAGCAGAAAAGATAGACGTTACTGCTGACGTATATAAAGGCTATGAAGACGGTAGTGTTGATATTCCCATCAGCGCTCTGTATCAGATTGCTTCTTTAATGGGTGTGGACTTTACTGTATTGCTTACAGGTGAGGCTCCCAGAATGCAGCGTAGCTGTGTTGTAAGAAGCGGCAACGGTATCAGCGTTGACCGTTATCCCGGATATTCCTTTGCATCCCTTGCTTATAATTACAAAGGCAGGGTAATGGAGCCTATGTTAGTTTCTTTGGAAGCAAGTGATAAAGCACCTAAGCTTGTATCACATCCCGGTCAGGAGTTTAACTTTGTTACTAAGGGTAAGGTGCGAGTGACAGTGGGCAGCAAGTCTTATGAGCTTTGCGCCGGTGACTCCATTTATTTTGACCCCACAGTGCCTCACGGTCAGGAAGCCGTTGACGGTGATGCAGAATTTTTGACTATTATCAATGAGATGGCTTAAGGAGATATTTTAATGAGCGAGTTGTTAAAAAGGTATTTGCCCCGTATTGAGTTTGACTCTTATGAGGATTTTTTGAATAATTATTCCGTCAACGTTCCTAGTGACTTTAACTTCGGCTTTGATATTGTTGATGAATGGGCAAGAATTCAGCCCGATAAAAAAGCACTTGTTTGGTGTAACGACGATTTAAAACTTAGTACATACACCTTCAAAGATGCAAAAGAGCTTTCCAACAAAGCTGTTAATGTTTTCAAAAGCTTGGGCATTAAAAAAGGCGACGTCGTTATGCTTATCTTAAAGCAGCATCCTGAGGTATGGTGGTGCATTACCGCCCTTTGTAAGCTTGGTGCTGTCTGTATTCCCGGCACATATCAGCTTAAGCCTAAGGATATTGTTTACCGTTGCAACGCTGCCAACGTTAAAATGATAGTTTCCACTGATGACGATTTTCTGCTTAACAGCATTAAGGACTCACTGCCTAAATGCCAGTCAGTTGAAAACGTTGCAGTGGTTGGTGATAATAAAGTTGAGGGATTTCATAATTTCCGTGACCTTATGAAGGATGCTTCAAGCGTTTATGAACGTCCTGTCGGCACTGATGCAGACACTAAAGTCACCGATAATATGCTTATTTATTTCTCCAGCGGTACGTCAGGTATGCCTAAAATGGTTTTGCACAACCATTCATTACCCCTTGGACATATTGTTACTGCAAAATACTGGCAGCAGGTACAAAACGATAAGATACACCTTACTCAGTCGGATTCAGGCTGGGCAAAGTTTGCTTGGGGCAAGATCTACGGTCAGTGGATCAGCGGCGCTGCTGTCGGTGCTTACGATACTGATAAATTCGTACCTGATTTAATGCTTAAAGCAATCAGTCTTATTAAACCCACAACCTTCTGTGCGCCTGCTACCATTTACAGATATCTTATTAAAGAGGATCTCAGTGGCGTTGATTTTAGCTTTGTTAAACATTCCTGCGTTGCAGGTGAGCCTTTAAACCCTGAAGTTTATCATCAGATAAAATCCAAGCTTGGTATGGAGCTTCACGAAGGCTTTGGCCAGTCGGAAACTTCAGTTTTGCTTGCAAACTACGGTTGGTTTGATGTAAAACCCGGCTCTATGGGTAAGCCTTCACCCCTTTACGGCATTGAATTAAGAGATGAAAATAACAAGCTTTGTGAAGACGGTGAGGTAGGTGCTATTTGCATTACCGGTACCGATAAAAAGCATCCTACAGGTCTGTTCTTAGGCTATTATCAGGATGAGGAAATCACTAACAAGTGTTGGCACGACGGCGTTTATAACACAGGTGATATGGCTTGGCGTGATGAAGACGGCTACTATTGGTTTGTTGGCAGAAATGACGACGTTATCAAATGCTCAGGCTACCGTATCGGACCTTTTGAAGTAGAAAGTGCACTGCTTGAGCATCCCGCTGTTTTGGAATGCGCTATTACCGCTGCAGAGGATCCTATGAGAGGACAGGTAGTTAAAGCAACTATTGTTTTGGCAAAAGGCTTTACAGCGTCGGACGAGCTTACAAAAGAGCTGCAGAACCACGTTAAAAAGGTTACTGCACCTTATAAATACCCCCGAATCGTGGAGTATGTTGAAGAACTTCCTAAAACGATTTCAGGTAAAATAAGAAGAAACAAAATCCGTCAGACAGATTCGGAGAAATAAAAAAATTAAACCCCTTGCTGAAAACACAGCAGGGGGTTAAATAATATATATTTCTAATTCATTTTTATATGTTTAACAGTGGATACAATTTCAAGTATAAAAATTGCTAAATAATAAGCATTCCAAATGTAAATGTTGATGCCAAGTCCACCACCGAAAATTATAACCATGGGAATGGCGCCGATAAGCATTACGGACAGTATGGCATTGATTATAGGATTAATTTTCTTAAATGCTTTTATGATCAAAAATACAGCATCTATAAAATAGAAAATCACACTAAAAATTGCAAAAATTACGCCATACGCCCAAAATCTAAAGGAATCGCTTATACCATTATCAACAGAAGATTCAGTAAATGTTGCTATTAAAGACACTATCATAAATCCAAAACTGATAGCACTTATGATCATGGCAATAATTGCGGGAATTTTTATCAATAGCTTTTTCATACAGCCACCGCCTTTCTAAGGCTATTGTAGTATAAAGTCTGTTACTTTTCAACATTAAAATAAAAAATGCGTTTTGTTCAAGCAAAACGCTACCTTACTTCTTCACTATTCACTATTACTTATTACTTCCAAAAACCTTATCGGACCGATTTAGTGAAAAGTGAAAAGTGAAGAGTGAAAAAGTAAAACCTTCCCGAACTTCGTCCGAGAAGGTTTTTGGCTGCGGAACTAGGATTTGAACCCAGACAAACAGAGTCAGAGTCTGCCGTGCTACCCTTACACAATTCCGCAAAATTTATTTACTTTTTCAAGCGACAAAAACTATTATACCCAAAATTTTTCATTTGTCAAGGGTAAATTTATATTTTTTAAAAATATATTTTATTATTCATTCTACTGTTGACGGACAAATTTCCAACTGATATAATTTATATAACATTTTATCCCTGTTAAAGGAGAGTATTTAAATGAGAAAATTTATTGTTGGCACCGACTGGTGGACAGACTGCGACGATGCGGTGGCTATGCGACTGCTTGTACGTGCTCATTTAAAAGGTGAGATTGAAATTTTATGTATCGGAATAAACGCTTGTATGGGGCATTCCGTCAGCTCACTTTCAAATTTTCTGCATTTTGAGGGTGTGGAAAATATACCCTTAGGCTTAGACAAAGCCGCCACCGATTTTGGTGGAAATCCTCCTTACCAGGAAAGACTGGCATTATCCCTTACTCCGTCAGCCCGATCAAACAACACAGTACCTGACGCTGCTGAGCTTTATATAAAAACCTTAAAAGAGGCTGAAGGTAAGGTTGAGATAATTGAAGTAGGCTATCCTCAGGTTTTGGCAGAGGCTTTAAAAAGAGAGCCTGAGCTTTTTAAGCAAAAGGTTTCTAAGGTTTGGGTAATGGCAGGAAAGTGGGACGATGATCCCGGTAAAGAAAACAACTTTATCCGTAACGACCGTTCCCGTGTTGCAGGAGCTTATCTATGCGACAACTGTCCTGCACCTATTACGTTTTTAGGCTGGGAGATAGGTCATAGCGTGTTGGTGGGCGGCAAGCTTGATGCCAACGATCAGCTGTACAAAACTCTCTGCGATACCGGGCATCCAAAGGGTCGCTCTGCCTGGGATCCCATGCTGGTGCACATTGCCATTGTGGGTGATGAGAAAAAGGCAGGGTATAGCATATTTAGAGGCACTGCTAAGGTAGACCCCACAAGCGGTGAAAACTATTTTACTATTTGTGATGAGGGAATGCATTGTTATGTGGTAAAAGACCACTGCGATGATTATTATAAAGACTTACTTGATGATCTGATTAAATAAAAAGGGATAGAGTATTATGAAAATTTCAGTTTGCGGTAAAACAGTTGAGACCTACAGCCTTCCTTGTGTTGAATATCTTGTTTACGAAAGCGACAGCGATGTTATAAACATCAGTATTTGCGATGAATTTGAGGTTAAATCCATAAGACCCCTTAAGCTTAATTTATCTGCTGCCAATGATTTTTCTGTAAATACCGGCAGTAAAGTAATAATTGAGTTTGAAAACCATAATCCGCTTTTTATTTTCACATATAAAAAGCAGTGCGTTAACAAAGATGAATTTACCTACTTTTTTGACGAGGGTGAGTTCACTTTAGATGAAATAAAATTAAAATCAGGCGAAAAGCTGTATGTGGGCGCAAAGGCAGTGCTTCACGCACATATCAGTGCACAAGACGCTGAAAATATCGAAGTCTGCGGACCCGGTGTCATCGACATCACAGGCATCAGCACTAAAAAACGCAGAATGGCAAAATTCCTATCCTGCAAAAACGTTACTGTTAAAGACACCACCTTTGTGGGCGCTATTGACTGGACTATCGTGCCTATCAACTGCGACAACGTAACTATTGACGGCGCTAATATCATTACCTGGGAAGTGAACGGTGACGGTATTGACCCCGTGGGCAGCAAGAACGTTTATATTAAAAACTGTTTTCTCCACTGTGCCGATGACTGTATTTCGGTAAAAGCTACCGATTACGACCATCAGGAAGGCTGTACTGATTGCGATAACATTCAGGTCAGCGGTTGTATTATGTGGAATACAAAGCCCGGTAATGCTATGGAAATCGGCTTTGAAACAAGATGTGATAACATAACCAACGTATCCTTTGTGGATTGCGACGTTTTGCACTGCGTTTACGAGGGTTGGCAGTCAGGCGGTGTATTTACCATACACAACGGAGATAGGGCAGTGGTAAGTAACGTGCTTTATAAGAATATCCGTGTGGAAAATGCTGAGCAGAAGCTGTTTGATTTTAAGGTTTATAAATCCCATTATTCCAAAGACGAAGAGCGTGGATTTATCAAAAACATTGTAGCTGAGGATATATATTATTTTGGTGAGGAATTGCCTCCTTCAATTTTACGTGGCTGTGACAATCAGCACGGCGTTAAAAATATGGTAATACGTGGATTATACCACAACGATAAAAGGCTTGATAACGTGCTTAAAGCCCGTTTTATAGCCGAGTCGGGCAGTGAACTTACTTTCGAATAATGCTACTGTTAAAATAAAATCAAAAAATGTAAAAAAACACTTGCATTTTGAAAAGTTATGTGTTAAACTAATTAGGCTTTTGATTTCACCGAACCTATCGGGTGGGGTCAATGCGATGGCGAAAGCCTAAACATTGAAGCGGACAGTCCTCTGCATAAAGCAAATGATTATGGTATGAATGTCTGGTAATAAATAGGAGGAAAGAAAAATGGATGCTATCAAGAATTTGGTTGCCGGACAGATCAAGGAGAACGCTCCTGAAATCGAAATCGGTTCCACAGTAAAGGTTCACGTTAAGATTCGTGAAGGCGAGAAAGAGAGAATTCAGATTTTTGAAGGAACTGTTATCGCTAAGAACAACAGCGGTATCGCTGAAACCTTTACAGTTCGCCGTGTTGCTTACGGTGTTGGCGTTGAGCGTGTATTCCCCGTTCATTCACCTAACGTTGATAAGGTTGAACTGGTTAAATACGGTAAAACACGTCGTAGCAAGCTCTACTATCTGCGTGATCGTGTTGGTAAGGCTGCAAAACTTAAGCAGAAGCTTAAATAATTTAAAATTGTTTAAAAAAAGGGACGAATTTTCGTCCCTTTTATCTTTTATTTTTAATTAGTTTGTGATATAATGTTATATTATAATATTTAAAGCGGTGATTTGGTTGTTGGAAAACAAAGAACATAATTATCCTAAAAAAGAGAAATCTCCTTTGAAAAAAGCAGTTTCTTACATATATGAATGGTTGGATTCCGCAGTTTTTTCTATGTTTGCGGTAATTTTGCTGTTTACATTTTTCTTTGGTATTGTGGGTGTTGAAGGCGAGTCTATGGAAAATACTCTTTTTCAGGACGATAAGTTGATAATTTCCCATTTTAATTACACACCAAAACAAGGGGATATAGTTATTATTTCCCGAAACCATGAAAATGATAAGGATATGATTATTACCGACTTTAACAAGCCTTTAGTGAAACGTATTGTTGCTGTAGGCGGACAAACAGTTGAGGTTAAAGACGGTAAGGTATACGTTGACGGCAAGGAAATTGATGAGCCTTACACCAAAACACCTACTGACAACAAGGACATGGACGGCCCCGTAGAGGTACCTCAGGGATATGTATTTACTATGGGCGATAACCGTTACGGTTCCCACGACAGCAGAGCCGATGATATCGGTGTTATTGATGAAAGATATATTTTAGGTAAAGCTATTTTCAGAATTTTCCCCATAAACGAGTTTACTAAATTTTAGGAGATAAACTATGCCTCAGGTTCAAAATATTCAATGGTTTCCGGGTCATATGGCGAAAACACGGCGTCTTATTAAAGAGATGCTGCCGCTTATCGACCTTGTAGCTGAAATAATTGACGCACGAATTCCCATAAGCAGTCGAAACCCCGAAATAAATAAGCTGGTTGAGAGTAAACCCAGAATCGTTCTTTTAAACAAATGCGATATGGCTGATGATAAAGCCACACGCCAGTGGGTGGAGTATCTTAACGACGAAAATACTCTTGCCATCCCCGTTGACTGTAAAACAGGAAAGGGATTTGATAAATTCTTACCTGCTGTAAGACAAATTTTACAGCCAAAGCTTGAGAAATTGCAAAGCAAGGGTATGGGTGGACGAACACTGCGTGTTATGATAGTAGGTATTCCCAACGTGGGAAAATCATCATTTATCAACCGTCTTGTGGGCAAGAGCTCTGCTAAGGTTGAAAACCGTCCGGGTGTTACCAGAGGTAATCAGTGGTTTATGATCGGTAAAGGCGTTGAGCTACTGGATACTCCGGGTGTTTTGTGGCCTAAATTTGAGGATCAAAAAGTGGGTGAGCATCTTGCTTTCACCGGGGCAATCAAGGATAGCATTTTAGACACAGAAACTCTTGCAATGCGTTTACTTGAAAGCCTACAGACGATGTATCCTCAAATGCTTGCTGAAAGATACAAGCTAAAATGCGATGTTGAAAATACCGATAGTTATGAGCTGTTATGTGAGATCGGTAAAAACAGAGGTATGAAAATATCAGGCGGCGAGGTGGATACCGAACGTGCCGCCAATACGGTTTTAGAGGAGTTCAGAAACACCAAGATCGGTAGAATTACTCTGGAAAGATGTTAAAGGACTGATTATATGCCTACATTTGATATTGAAAACGCATTAAAATCACAAGGGTATAAGTTGGTATGCGGTGTGGATGAAGCAGGTAGAGGCCCCTTGGCAGGTCCTGTATGTGCCGCCGCTGTAATACTTCCTGATAACTGCGTTATTGAAGGGCTTGATGACTCTAAAAAGTTAACAGAGAAAAAGCGTGAGGCACTTTTTGACGTGGTAAAAGAGAAGGCTATTGCTTATTCTGTGGTTTTAATTGATAACCACGTCATTGATGAAATTAACATCTTAAACGCCACTTTAGAGGCTATGACAAAGGCGGTAGAGGGACTAAAAGTTACCCCCGACTTCGTTATTATCGACGGTAATAAAACCCCGTCACAGCTGAAAATTCCCTGCGATTACATCATTAAGGGCGATGCACTTTCTATGTCTATTGCAGCAGCGTCTATCCTTGCTAAAGTAACCCGTGACCGACTTATGTTGGAGCTGGATAAGCAGTATCCTTGCTATCAGTTTGCAAAGCACAAGGGGTATGGCACTAAGCTACACACAGATCTTATTAAGCAACACGGCCCTTGTGAGATACATAGAGCATCATTCCTTAAAAAGATATTAAATTGAGGTGGCAGATTTGAACAAGTCCACTAACGGATACAGAGGCGAGATTCTTGCCGCCTCTTATCTTACAGAAAAAGGGTACCGTGTTATTTGCAGAAATTTTCGTACTCGTTTCGGTGAGATCGACATAATTGCAACAAATGATAAATATTTATTATTTGTGGAGGTCAAAACCAGAAGCGGTGCTTATATTTCTACCCCAAAAGAAGCTGTGACTGCGTCAAAGCAGCGTAAGATAGTGATGGCGGCGGCACAGTATATGTCGGAAAACCATTGGGATCTGCAGCCCAGATTTGACGTTGTGGAAATTTATTTAAAATCCAAAACCGCTTTTGATGTTTTGAGGATAAACCACCTTGAAAATGCTTTTGACATTGGAGGCGGCGGTTATGGAATATTTTGATCTGCACTGCGACACACTTTGCAGATGTCTGGATGAATGCTCATCCCTTTACAGCAACACATTTTCATTAGACCTAAAGCGGCTAAAGCAGTTTGACACACCTGTGCAAACCTTTGCCGCTTTTATTCATGATAAGTACAAGGGTAGTGATGCCACCAACAGATTCTATCAGCTTTATGAGATTTATAAAAACACGGATTTCGGCGGTATAACGCCTGTTTTATCCATTGAAAACGCCTCAGCTTTAAACGGTGATATTGATAATCTGCATATTTTCAAGGAGCTTGGCGTTAGGATAATAGCCCTTGTGTGGAACGGTGAAAATCAGCTGGCAGGCGGTGTTGACAGCGAGAAGGGGATAAGTGAGTTTGGTAAATCGGTTATTAGAGAAATGGAAAGTCTTGATATAATAGTAGATGTATCACATCTTAATGAAAAAGGATTTTATCAGCTGTGCGAAATTGCAACTAAGCCTTTTATCGCCAGTCATTCCAATTCGAAATCGGTTTGTGACCATAAAAGAAATTTATCTGATAATCAGTTTAAAATAATCCGAGATAACGCTGGGTTAGTGGGAATCAACCTGTATCCGCTGTTTTTAGGTAAACGCAGTGGGGGATACGACGATATTTTTAAACATATACATCATTTTTTAGAAATAGGCGGAGAGGATGTTTTATCCCTGGGCACTGATTTTGACGGCGCTGATATGGATGATCGGTTCAAAAGTGTTTTAGATATGCAAAATTTGTATTGTGAAATTGAAAAAGAGTTCTCAAAACACATAGCAGAAAAAATTTATTTTAAAAATGCCAATAAATTTTTCCAAATATTTTGACAAATCAGAATAAATGGTTTATAATAAATTGATTAAATATTAAAATACATAATTATGCCGTAATTTCGGCGGATTGGGTGAAAAAATGCGTTTTACAAGCACAAGAGCAAAAACAAATATTGAATCGGCACAGGCTATTGCAATGGGCCTTTCTAAAGACGGTGGCCTTTTTGTACCCGAAAGCTTTCCGAAAATCTCCGACAGTCTTGTTGATAAGCTGATCGACTTAGACTATAAAGGCAGAGCCTTTGAGGTTTTGCGTTTGTACCTTACCGATTTTACCGATGAGGAGATCAAATATTGCGTTAACGGAGCTTATGAGAATAAGTTTGACAATAACATTCCCGCACCTTTAACTCAGCTTTCTGACAGTGCGTTTATGCTTGAGCTGTGGCACGGTCCTACCTGCGCTTTTAAGGATATGGCTTTGCAGCTGCTTCCTTATCTGCTTACAAAGTCTGCCTCTAAAGTGGCTGACGGTAAGACAATGGTAATTTTGGTTGCCACATCAGGTGATACCGGTAAAGCTGCGTTGGACGGTTTTGCTGATGTTGAGAATACTAAGATCATCGTATTTTACCCTGAAGACGGTGTCAGCCCCATGCAGAAGCTTCAGATGACCACTCAGATGGGTAATAACGTATCTGTTTGCGCTATTAAGGGTAACTTTGACGATGCACAGACAGGTGTTAAAACTATTTTCTCTGATGAGAAAATGAAACAGCTTTTGGCTGAGAATAATATGGAATTTTCTTCTGCAAACTCCATTAACTTTGGCCGTTTGGTACCCCAGATCGTTTACTACGTTTCCGCTTACTGCGACCTTGTTAAGTCAGGTAAGATTAACAAGGGTGATAGCTTTAACGTAGTTGTTCCCACAGGTAACTTCGGTAATATTCTTGCTGCATACTATGCTAAACAGATGGGACTTCCCGTTGCAAAGCTTATTTGTGCATCTAACAAGAACAACATTCTTACCGACTTTATCAACACCGGTGTTTATGACAGAAACCGTGATTTCTACACCACAGCATCTCCTTCAATGGATATACTTATCTCCAGCAACTTAGAGCGTTTGCTGTTTGAGCTTTACAACAAGGATGAAACAGTGATTTCCGGACTTATGGCAGACCTTTCAAGCAAGGGCAAATACGCTATCAGTGATGAAGTTAAGGCTAAGCTTCAGGCTGAGTTTGCCGCCGGTTGCTGCGATGATGATGAAACCAAGGCTCAGATCAAAAAGCTTTTTGATAGCTGCGGTTATCTGTGCGATACACACACTGCTGTTGCTGTTAAGGTTTACGAGGATTACGTGGCTAAAACAGGGGATAAGACACCCACTGTTATCGCTTCAACTGCATCACCTTATAAGTTTGCTGCCAGTGTACTTTCTGCTGTGGATAACGAGAATATGCCCGAAAGCGAATTTGATATGGTAGATAAGCTTTCTAAGGTTACTAATACCGATATCCCCACACCTTTAGCAGGACTTAAATCAAAAGAGGTTATTCATAAAAACGTCTGCGACAAGCAGGATATGAGCCAGTTTATAAAGCAGTCACTTAATATTTAAGTTAGGACGATAATTATGTCTGTATTTGCAATTTCAGACCTGCATTTATCCCTTTCAACCGATAAACCTATGACGGTTTTTAAGGGTTGGGATAATTATGTGGAACGCATCAGAGATAACTGGTGTAAGATCGTTAAAGAGGATGACACGGTTATAATTCCCGGTGATATTTCCTGGGAAATGAAGATCTCCGCTTGTGTTAAAGACTTCGAATTTATCCACAATCTGCCCGGCAAAAAGATCATTCTCAAAGGTAACCACGACCTTTGGTGGGATTCAATGAAGAAAATGAACGAGTTTTTGGACTCCAACGGGTTTGATTCGATAAAGATTCTGCATAACAACTTTTACGCTGTTGAAAATCTTGCAATATGCGGTAGCAGAGGCTGGTTTTTTGACGATGATTCAAAGGATCAGAAGATTTTGCAGCGTGAGGTTGGCAGAATAGAAACCTCTGTAAAGTTAGCGGTTGACAGTGGCTTGGAACCGGTTTTGTTCTTGCACTATCCGCCTCTTACCACCAATGAGCTTTGCAATGATATTTACGATGTTATAAAAAAATACCCCATCAAAAGATGTTATTACGGTCATATCCACCGTGCAGGGTCCTATAAGGTGTTTAACGGCGAAAAAGACGGCATTTTGTTCAGATGTGTCAGCTGTGATCTTATGGATTTTACCCCCTTAAAAATAAATTAAAGAGGTATAAAATTATGAGAAAAAGAGTTTTAAGCATTTTACTTTGCGTAATCTTACTGATTTTATCCACATTTGTCCCTGTAAATGTATTTGCCGCAACTCCCGCCAGTCCGGGATCAATTATCCATGCTCTTGATGAGCCTCCTGCCGGTTGGTACAAGGCTATTGAACGTTCTGTTTGCACCGAGCCGGGCTATTCATACGACGGTACATCGGTTAAAATAGACCCTATTATGGGAGAAAGCTTATCTGAAATTCAACAGCCTTTTTTTGTAACCGCAGGTAGTTTTTGTACCGAAGGTGTAAAAATCTGGATGCGTTCAGCAACTAAAAAGGTTATTGTAAATCTTATTTTTCAATTTAAGGATTCAAGCGGTGTTTCGGGTGAATATGCGTATACTTGTGCAGTTACTACCACCGGAATGTTTATTGTGGTTCCTTTTGAAGAATTAGATCATTCAAAGGGTCATGAAATAGATATTCAAGATGCTATTCGCTCAAATGCAGCATATATGCTTGTTAAATTTTATAAAACACCTATAGACTCCATTTACCTCGATTCTTTTATGAATATGGAAGAAGGAGATGAGCCTGTAGATCAGGATCTTTCTACTGACAACGAAGAAGCCGTTACCGACCCTGATACTCTTTATACCCCCGGTGCTGAGTCTACCGACAGCTCTGTTATTTCAAATTTAACCTCACATTTACCTGGTTATTATACCAAAGGAATGACTGCTGTTTTAAATACAAATCCCGAAAAATCTCAATATGGTACCTCGTTAAAGCTTACACCGGAATACGGTGTAGGATTATCGGAAATGCAATATGGCTATCGATTGGGTAAAGGGTCAGTAACTGGTAGCGGAATTAAACTATGGATCAGATCAAAATCACAAGAAATTGTTGTCGCTATTATTTTTAGTGCCAAGGATACTAATGGTGATTCAGGAACTTATACGTATTTAGTGATTGTTACCCCTGAAGCCAGTGAAATCACTATTCCCTTTAATGAATTTGAACATACGTCAGGCAAAGAAATAAATTTTTCCCGTGCTATGAGAGCTAATTTATGTTCAGGATTTTTTAAATTTTATAAAACGCCTATTGATGAAATCTATATAGACACTCTTTCTAACGTTCCTTACAATGAGGATTATGAGTGTGAGGATCCGATAACTGCTGCTCCTACACAGGCTACAACTACAGTAACCACCACTTCAAACGGTACGTCAGTTCCCGGTGAAACAGTTCCCACTACACAGAAAAAAGATCCTGTTTGGGAGCTTAATTGGAGCGAGGAATTTAACGGCACTGAGCTTGACCGAACTGTTTGGGGATATCACTATGGATGCTTCAGGAACAGTGAGATTGCATATTTTACCGATCGTGAAGAAAACGTTAAGGTTGAAAACGGCAATCTGGTTATTACTACATTAAAAGAAAATTACCGTAACGGTCTGGCTGATTATACCTCAGCAGAAGTACATACACAGCATAAGAAAACCTTTTTGTACGGACGACTTGAAATGTATGCGAAGGTACCTTATGGCGTTGGTATGTGGCCTGCATTCTGGACCTGCGGAAATGATAGAGCATGGCCTGCAGGCGGTGAGATAGATATATTGGAAATGGTCGGTGGCCCCACAAATCTTGGTGGTGCTAAAGGCGATGACGTTATTAACTGCGGTATTCATTACGCTAATGCAAACGGAAACCACGCATCTACAGGCGGTGCCTGGCTATATCCCGGTGGCGCTTTATACCAGCAGTATCATCTTTACGCCCTTGAGTGGGACGAAACAGAATTAAGATTTTATGTTGATGACTATCATATCAGAACTATTGATATTACCGCTGATTATTTAAGCGAATTCAGAGAGCCTCAGTTTGTGCTTATCAACACATCTATTGGAAGTGGTTCATGGGCAACAGTTCCTGATGACACCACCATTTTCCCACAGCACTATTACGTTGACTATGTAAGATATTATGTTGATAAAAACAGAACTTCAGGAAGTACAGATACTACCACATCTACATCTGCTACTGAATCAACAACTGCTTCAATAACTATTGAGAGTGACTATAAAACTCACGAAGATGTTATTTTTGGCATTTCTCCCGATACAACAGTTGCTGATTTTATAAATAATTTTGATATTAACGGAAACGGAGAAGTAAAGGTTTATAACGGCAATGAGCTTGCTGCAGCAACCGATAAAATTTCTACCGGTTCACGCGTTATTTTCTATAAAAACGGTGCTGCATCCAATGAATACGTAGCTGTTATTTACGGTGATATTACAGGAGACGGTGATATATCTGCCTCTGATATGCTGATATTAAAAAATCATCTGCTTTCCATTTCTGATTTAGACCGTGCTAATAAGCTTGCCGCTAATGTAAATCACGATAGCGAAGATGCAGTTAATTCATCGGATTTGCTGATATTAAAACGTCATTTGCTTTCTTTGGCGCAAATCGACCAACAAAAGGGCTAAAAAAAGCGTAAAATTATTAAATTTTTATATAGCCAAATCTTGCTATATATGATATAATCATTTTTAATGTAAATTCACCCTGTGAAAGCAGGGTAGAGGGTAACTCCTCGGAAAGGATGTAAATAATGAGTTTAAAATCTTCAAACAAGGTGGATACCAACAGATACGAACTTGCAATTGCTATCGATGCTGAAACTTTTGCAAACGCTGTTATGAAAGTTTACAGAAAGAATGTTAAAGACATTACTGTTCCCGGCTTTAGAAAGGGTAAAGCACCCAAGAGCATCATTGAAAAGATGTACGGTGAAAACGTATTCTATGAGGATGCATTAAACGAGCTTTACGGACCTGCTATTGACGAAGCTGCTGAAGCTGCAGGTGTTGAAATTGTTGATACCAAAAACATCGACTTTGACCTTAAAACAATCGGCAAAGAGGGTGTTGAGTTTACAGTTAAGGTAACTGTTAAGCCTGAAGTTGAAATAGGCGAGTATAAGGGACTTAAAGCAGAGAAACCCGCTTGTGAGGCTACTGATGCTGATATTGACGCTGAGATCAATATGATGAGAGAGCGTGCATCCAGAATGGTTACTGTTGAAGACAGAGCCGCTGCTATGGATGACATCGTTGTATTCGATTTTGACGGTTATGTTGATGGCGTTGCTTTTGAAGGCGGTAAAGCTGAATCCTATTCATTAAAGCTTGGTTCAGGTCAGTTTATCCCCGGTTTTGAAGAGCAGATCGTTGGTAAAAACACTAACGACGAGTTCGACGTTAACGTAACATTCCCCGAGGATTACCACTCTGAAGAGCTTAAAGGTAAGCCTGCAGTATTTAAGTGTAAGCTCCACGAGATCAAGGTTCGTGAGCTTCCTGAGGTTGACGATGAGTTTGTTAAAGACGTTAGCGAATTTGACACTGTTGACGCTCTTAAAGAGGATCTTAAAGCTAAGATCACTGAGCGCAAAGAGAAACAGGCAGATAACGATGTTGAAGGTCAGCTGATCGACGCTTTGATCGAAGGTCTTAAAGCAGAGATCCCTGAGGCCATGATCGAGAACAGAATTGACGATAACATCCGTGATTTCGATTACAACCTCCAGATGCAGGGTCTTAACCTCCAGCAGTATATGCAGTATATGGGTGCTGATATGGCTTCCATCAGAGAGAATTACAAGGCTCAGGCAGAAAAACAGGTTAAAGTTAGACTTGCTCTTGAAAAGGTTGCTGAGCTTGAGAATATCCAGCCCACTACCGAGGAGTTAGACGCTGAGTATGCAAAATTCGTTGATGCTTACAAGCTTGACGTAGCACAGATCAAAGCCGCTATCCCCGAGAAAGAGGTTATGAAGGACCTGGCTGTTCAGAAGGCTGTTGAGATCATCAAAGAGTCAGCTGTAGTTACAGCTGCAAAGGCTAAGAAGGCTCCTGCTAAAAAGACAGCTGCTAAGAAAACCACAGCTAAAAAAGAAGCAGTAGAGGAATAATTTATAGTTAAAGGCGATTAAAACAGTTTTAGTGTGTTCATACTAAAACTGTTTAGCCATTTTATGATGAAAGGAATGTGTGCTATGAGTTTAGTACCTTACGTTGTTGAGCAAACCAGTAGAGGCGAACGTTCTTACGATATTTTTTCTCGCCTTTTAAATGACAGAATTATCGTTTTATCCGACGAAGTTAACGATACAACTGCAAGTCTGGTTATTGCACAGCTTTTATATCTTGAAGGTCAGGATCCTAATAAGGACATCAGCCTTTATATCAACAGCCCCGGCGGATCTGTATCTGCAGGTCTTGCTATCTACGATACAATGCAGTACATCAAATGTGACGTTTCTACTATCTGTATGGGTATGGCTGCATCAATGGGTGCATTCCTGCTTTCATCAGGCGCTAAGGGCAAGAGATACGCTTTGCCTAACGCTGAGGTTATGATCCATCAGCCTTTAGGTCAGACCAAAGGTCAGGCAACTGATATTCTTATCCACGCTGACCACATTGCCCATACAAGAAAAAGACTTAATAAGATCTTAGCTGAAAATTGCGGTCAGCCTTTAGAGGTTATTGAGCGTGATACAGAGCGTGATAATTTTATGGATGCAGAGGATGCCCAGAAATACGGTCTTATTGACAAGGTAATGACCAAACGCTAACTTTTGGAGGTTTTTATGCCTAACAACGATAATTTCGATCAGTCTATCCGCTGTTCTTTCTGCGGTAAGACCGATAATCAGGTCAGACAGATGGTTGCAGGTGCTAACGGTGTTTTTATCTGCGACGAATGTATTGAGCTGTGTAAAAGTGCTATAAGCGGCGATTTTGAGCCTGATTATAACGATTACTCTGACTTTAATATGGATAACTTTGAGATCAAAAAACCCGCAGAATTAAAGGCTATTTTAGACGAGTATGTAATCGGTCAGGAACAGGCTAAAAAAGCTCTTTGCGTTGCTGTTTACAACCATTATAAGCGTATCAAACACGCTAATGATGACTCTTACGATAAAAGCGTTGAGATCGGCAAAAGTAACATTTTGCTGGTTGGCCCCACCGGTGTGGGTAAAACACTTTTAGCACAAACATTAGCAAAGGCTTTGGACGTTCCTTTTGCTATCACTGATGCTACCACTCTTACCGAAGCGGGTTATGTTGGTGAAGACGTTGAGAATATCTTGCTTCGTCTTATCCAGAACGCTGATTTCGACGTGGAACGTGCTGAAAAGGGTATTATCTATATTGATGAAATAGATAAGATTGCCAGAAAGTCTGAAAATACCTCTATCACAAGAGATGTAAGCGGTGAGGGTGTTCAGCAGGCATTACTTAAAATTATTGAGGGTACTGTTTCTAACGTTCCGCCTAACGGTGGTAGAAAACATCCTCAGCAAGAGTTTATCCAGATAGATACCTCTAATATTCTGTTTATCTGCGGTGGCGCTTTTGACGGCATTGATAAGATTATATCCAAAAGAATCGGCTCCAGTTCAACTTTGGGATTTGGTGCTGAGCTTAACGATAAAAATGATGATGCAGACAACGGTCTGCTCTTAAACGTTACCAATCAGGATCTTGTTAAATTTGGTCTTATTCCTGAGCTTGTGGGCCGTTTACCGGTAGTTACAGGCTTGCAGAAGTTAAGTGTGGAAGATTTAATAAGAATTATGACAGAGCCTAAAAACTCCATTATACGCCAGTATGTTGAGCTGTTTAAAATGGATGATGTTGAGCTTGTATTCCACCAAGAGGCTTTAGAGGAAATCGCTAAGGAAACAATTAAACGTAAAACAGGTGCAAGAGGTCTGCGTACACTTATTGAGTCTGTTTTGCAGGAAACTATGTTTGAAGTGCCCTCTAACGAACTTATTGAGCGTGTTACTATAACTAAGGATTGCATTGTTAATAACGCAAAACCCGTTATTGATAAAAATCCCGACAAGCTTATTATTAAACAAATGCCCGCTAAGGCTAAAAAGGATGCATAAAAATTTTTAACACGGACGAAAACCGTCCGTGTTAATTTGAATAGGGAAGTGAGAAAATGAATTTTAACCAAGCTGTATTTGAAAAAGCCTTCGGCACTTTATCACAGTTGCCGTCATCAGACCTGCCTGAGATCGCCTTTTCAGGACGTTCTAATGTAGGTAAGTCATCGCTTATTAATAAAATTTTTAACCGTAAAGCTTTGGCTAAAGTCAGCTCAACCCCAGGTAAAACCGCCACTATCAACTTTTACAAGTTAGACGATAGCCGTCTTGTAGACCTGCCAGGTTACGGATACGCAAAGGTATCAGGCTCTGATCAGGTAAGATGGTCAAAGCTGATGGAAGGTTATTTTTCCACCAACCGAAACATTAAACTGGTGGTTCAGCTTGTGGATATGCGTCATAGCCCCACAAAGCTTGATATTCAAATGCTTTCTTACTTAGAGCAAATGGGATTTGATTTTATTATCGCACTTACAAAGTGTGATAAGCTCAACAAAACCGAAACAGAAAAACGTTTGGCTGCTTTAAGTGAAGAATTATCTTTTTTAGAGAAAATGCCTTTATTTATTCCTTGCTCTGCAACTAAGGGTAACGGAATTGAACAGATAAAAGCGGAAATTGAAAAATCTGTTTTAAGCGAAAGGGAATAGGAAATATATGTTTTTAAGCGAAGGATTAAGCATAAATAAAGCAGGACACCTTTTAGTTGAAAACTGCGATACAGTTGAATTGGCTGAGAAATTCGGCACACCACTGTATGTTATGAGTGAAAACACAATAAGAAAAAACTGCCGTTTGTTCTCAAAATCAATGAAACAAAACTATAAAAACAGTCTTGTTATTTTTGCCAGTAAAGCCCTTAACTGTCTTGAAATTTGCAGGATAGTTAATGATGAGGGTTTGGGACTTGACGTGGTTTCAGGCGGTGAGCTTTATACTGCTAAAAAAGCAGGATTTCCTATGGACAGAGTGTTTTTCCACGGAAATAATAAGACTTCAGATGAGCTGAAAATGGCTTTAGAAAGTAAAGTCGGCAGAATTATCGTTGATAATGTTTTCGAGCTTGATGAGCTTGATGAGCTTGCAGGCAAAATGGGTGTTAAAGCAGATATTATGTTCAGAATCAAGCCCGGTGTTGACGCTCATACTCACGATTTTGTAAAAACAGGTCAGATCGATTCCAAATTCGGTTTTGCCCTTGAAAACGGTGAGGCTTTTGAGGCTGTTAAATACACCACAAAGCTCAAAAACGTTAATTTAACAGGTCTGCACTGTCATATAGGCTCCCAAATATTCGATGACGAGCCCTTTATCGCCGCTGCTGAGGTTATGCTCAAACTTTACGTTAAGATCAAAAAAGAGCTTAATATCACCCTTTCTGACCTTAATTTAGGCGGTGGCTTCGGTATTAAGTACATTGAGTCAGACGATCCTATGGCATACGATAAATTTATGAACACTGTATCCAATGTTATCCACGATTTCTGCAGTGTAAACTCGATTGACGTGCCTCGAATTCTGATCGAGCCGGGACGTGCTATTGTTGGTGAAGCCGGTACTACACTTTACACAGTCGGCGCTATAAAAGAGATAGAAAATATCCGCAACTATGTTTTTGTTAACGGCGGTATGGGTGATAACCCCAGATACGCTCTTTACAACGCTGACTACTCTGCAATTATTGCCAATAAGGCTGACGCTACAGCAGATTACACTGCAACTATTGCAGGAAAATGCTGTGAAAGCGGTGATCTGATTCAGGAAGACACTAAGATTGCAAAGCCTGAAAAAGGTGATATTTTAGCGGTGCTTTCCACAGGTGCATACAACTATTCTATGTCATCTAATTATAACAGAATTCCTCGTCCTGCTATGGTTATGGTAAATGAGGATAAAGCTCGTGTTGTTATTAAACGTGAGACTTACGATGATATAATCAAAAACGATATATAAAACAAAAAGCTTAGTGAGAATTAACTCACTAAGCTTTTTTAGTTACTGATCTTCGCCGTGTAATGCTATTGAGATCTGCTCAATATCATCGGTGTTAATAAGTCCTTTTATGGAATAATTCACCGCAAGCAGTGAAACACGTTCTTTTGAAAGCTCTCCGTTAACATAAGAGCCGATCAAATTAACTATTATAAATTCCCTTAAATCAAACATCAACATTACCTCCTAATGCTACAATTGCAGCTACAAGCTCATTTATGACAGATTCTGTATCCTTAACATACTCAACCTGAAATTCATATCCCTGACTACTATCAGCAGTAATATAGGCTATATCCTTACCGTTTGTTATTTTGGGCAGCTCAAAATCCGTTATTACAGGCTGCGCCTTTTTATACAATATCCTTACAGGATTTGCACTTACCCAGAACTTAAATCCTTCAATACTGTAAACCGGCAGTCTTGATTTTTTGATCTTTAAGTAACATCTGCCATTTTCAAACTTAACAAACTCATCATCAGCCATATTGGTAGAAAACTTATCAGACAAAATCTTACTGTCAGAAGCCGCATCTAAAACAGGGAAGTGGATAAAGCAATATTCACTATCCAAATTCTGAATTTCAAAGTCTTCATCCACCGAAACATTACGCATTTCTATGTTTTTGATATGTTTTGAATTAACAAAATCAATATAATCATAGGTTGCATCATCAATTGACAACAATTTTTGTGTTTCGGGAATAGAAATGCTATGATTTTCTAAAAATGTTTTGGGATACCCTGTAACTGATCTTGCTGAAAGACAAGCTTTTATTTTGTAATTGTCAAAAACAGCTCCTTTTGGTACCCAAATGGAAAAACCTTTGATAAGATAATTTTTATTTGCAGTAAAATTAATGGCTACAGACGTTTTTGCTTTTGGGAAATTTATTGAAGTCAAAAAAGTGCTATCATGACATCTTATTCCTATGAAAACATCATCAGGTTTTTCAGAAGCCGTTTCTGTAACACTAAGCCGTCCCATAAATCCCTGAGGTATCATAATCTTTATATTGCTTGAGTTGAAAACTATGGTACCGTTTGACGTTGCAGTACCGTTAATAATAATTTCATCAGTTATATCATCATAGTTGATTGTTAAACCAAAACCGGTTTTAACTGACTTATCAAGATAACAAAGATTTTCACCCATAAGATTAAATCCAACTGTTCCGCTTATTCCCGATAATTCAGCAGGATTATCCGGCGAAATCTGAAGGTCAGGATTATTTGGGATAACAGTTGTTTTACCAACAACATTAAATGCTTTGTAAGGGGCATCAGTGTTCATTTTCTGGTTCACATATGTTCCACGTTGCTCTGATATAATCGACGGCGAAAAGGCTATCCTAGCGTTATTTAAAGCGGTTTCAGTTTCAAAGGCACATCTTGCCGCATCAGCAGCATAACCCATGGCGGCGTCTTTAGCCACAACAGTATTTATTCTGTTGGCTTCAACCTCATCAGCCTTTTGGTTGATTTGAGTTAGAGAATCGATCATTTTAGCATCCCATTGCTGAAACATAGTTGGATACAATTCCTCAATCTCATCAGCATTTTTTAATGTGCCGATAATCTCAAACTCTGCCACATCCGTCTGCCAAACTGTAGCTGTATCCAATTCAGTTGCCTGAAATAAAAGCTGCACCTTTATCGGTCCTGCTTTTGCTGTTGTGGCAGATGAAATTATCCATTTTACCAATATTTTATCCTCTGATGCTGTAACTTCAGGGATAATAAGATCAGCAAAATCATCAGCATTTTGGGTTTTTATGTAACAACTGAGTTTTGAAAGATCAACACCGTTGTCAACAAATCTGTTAACAGAAAAAATAAGTGCCTCAGTCAAAGCATTATTACATACAGAAATCAACTTGTTTTGCTCATTGACATCTATATGCCGATCAAAAACGTTAATTTTTTGCATATTATCTCCATTCTGCCGCTGCACCTCGGCACTGAAAATTATTGAAGGCCTTCATATAACATAAAAAAGGGGATAGAAGTTGCCCTAAAAACAGCAACTTTTAAGAATATTTTTATTTTTTTGTAAAAGATATTGTAAATTTATAAAAAATTTGATAGAATAATAAAAATAAATTTATTACCGTGGGTTTTTGCGGAGAAATGGAGATCATCTTGAAAAACAGACATTTAATCGACCTGGATTGTTATACTCTTGAAGAAATAAATGACATTTTGCAGCTTGCCAAAATGATTATGAAAAAGCCAAGTTATTACACCGATAGCTGTCACGGAAAGGTTTTAGCAACGTTGTTTTACGAACCCTCAACCCGTACACAAATGAGCTTTCAGACTGCTATGTTGCGTTTAGGCGGTAGTGTTATCGGTTTTGATAATCCGGGAAATTCCTCTGTTTCAAAGGGTGAAACTTTAAAAGATACTGTCAGAGTTGTAAGTAATTACGCTGACATTATTGCTATGAGAAATCCATTAGAAGGCGCAGCAAAGGCTGCATCTATGTACTCACGCAGTCCTATTATAAACGCCGGTGACGGCGGCCATCTCCATCCCACACAAACTTTAGCAGACCTGTTTACACTGCTGGAAACCAAAGGTACTCTTTCTAACCTTACAGTCGGCTTCTGCGGTGACTTGAAATTCGGTAGAACCGTTCATTCACTGGTAAAAACCC
Source organism: Clostridia bacterium (assembly GCA_017407705.1). GTDB lineage: Bacteria > Bacillota > Clostridia > Oscillospirales > Acutalibacteraceae > RGIG2202. The sequence continues at coordinate 2,124 of JAFQWA010000001.1, read as the reverse complement.
TGTGCAGATATGAGGGTAATAAATTTGTTCTTATCTCAACTAAAGAATTAGGCTTGCCGGATTATGTTAAAGATATAATCGTGCAGAGCAAATGTGAATATACAGAGGTTTCAAGTTTAAGTGAAGCAATGCCACATCTTGATGTTTTGTATATGACTCGTATTCAGCAGGAGCGTTTTAACTCAGTAGAGGAGTACGAGCAGCAAAAAGGCGTGTTTGTTTTAGATAGTGAGAAATTGAAGTTGGCTAAATACGGCTTGAAGATTTTACATCCGCTGCCTAAAATCGACGAAATCGCCGAAGAGGTTGACGATGATCCTCGTGCAGTTTATTTTGATCAGACTGAATACGGTATGTATGCCAGAATGGCGCTGATCTTAAATATGCTTGACGGGGACGAGCATAAGGTGGATACCAGACCCCAGAGCAACGCTGATCTTATATGCAGCAATCCTAAATGCATTACTCATGCAGAAACTTATCTGCCTAAGATTTATAAAAAGTCCGGCAATGAAATGTTCTGTGAATATTGTGACCATAGCAATTAAATGAATAGAACCTCTATTTTGTTAAAATTTTAACAAAATAGAGGTGTAATGCTTTTTAGTGCTTATAACGGATCATTTGCATAACGTGTAGCTTTAAATAGGCAACCGGTAGCTTTAAAATAATATAGTTTATGGCTGTTTTATTATAAATCTGCTGTAAACTGTGGTTTTGCAAACGTTCTGAGCTTTAAGCCGGCTTAATGTCATTGTTATTGACTTTAAACCCATCTACGTGCTGATTTTCGTGAATTTAATCAAATTTACATATAAAAACGCAAAACTCCATCGAATAGAAATTTTTTAAACGACCTGAGTATCGTCGGGAAAATTTCTATTTGATAAGGATTTTAGTAAAACAAGAAAATCTACAAAATTTTAATAAAAAATATAAAGTAAACGGTAAATAAAAATAAATTGTAAAAAAGTTTTTGTAAACCAATCAAACCTAAAACTGCAAATAAAAAAATATAACTGCAATTTATTTATTAAATAATTAAAAATACAATATATAATAAAAATCTGCAAAACCCATAGAAAAACCGCTAAAATCCCAAAAACCTCAATTTTCCACTTGAAATCCTCCCCTTTATTGCGTATAATATTGATTATGCGCAATTACTACTATTTTTTTAAGGAGTGAGAATATGATATCCCCTTATCAAGCACCACCTATAATTCGTGAGTATATTGTTTATATTGAAACCATTAAAGGTAAATCTCAAAAAACTGCTGACAGTTATTTTCGTGATCTGCGTAACTTTTTCAGGTTCTTAAAGCATTTTTATGAGTTAGTCCCCAGTGATACTCCCATTGATGAAATTGATATCTCCGACATTGATATTGCCTTCATCAGAAAAATCACGCTGGCTGATGCTTATGAATATTTTGTTTATTGCAAAAACGTTCGTAATAACAATGAAAAAACCCGTGCACGCAAAACCTCTGCAATTAAATCCTATTTCAAATATTTAACTACCCGTGCAAAATATTTAGACGTAAATCCCTTAGAGGAGCTTGACTCCCCTAAGCCTAAAAAATCTTTACCAAAATATCTTACCTTAGAACAGTCTATTTCCCTGCTAAAATCCATTGACGGTGAGTACAAAGAGCGTAACTACGCTATAATTACTATGTTTTTGAACTGTGGACTCAGATTGGCAGAGCTTTGTTCTTTGGATCTTAACAGCCTTAACTTCAATGATAACTACCTTGTAGTTACCGGTAAAGGTAACAAACAACGTACTGTTTATCTTAACAACGCCTGTGTTTTGGCGCTTCAGGCGTATCTTAACGTAAGACCGGTGGACGGTGTTATTGATAAAAGAGCCTTGTTTATCTCGAAACGCGGTAAGCGTATCAGCAGACGTATGGTTGAGCAGTTAGTTACTGATCTGCTGCAAAAATCAGGTCTTGCAGGACTTGGTTTCTCCACCCACAAGCTTCGTCACACCGCTGCAACACTTATGTATCAGCACGGACATGTTGATACGCTTGCTTTGAAAGAAATACTGGAACATGAAAGTCTTGCTACAACCCAGATATACACACATGTTTCTCCGGAACAACTCAAGGCCGC
>JAFQWA010000022.1 GCA_017407705.1 Clostridia bacterium | reverse complement strand
GTGAGATGTTCCGTGTTACCACTTTAGATGCAAAAAATCCTCCTTTAAGTGATGACGGTGAGGTAGATTTTTCAAAGGACTTTTTCACAAAACCCGTTTCTTTAACAGTTTCAGGTCAGCTTGAAGCAGAGTGTATGGCAACTGCTTTCTCTAAAATTTATACCTTCGGCCCCACCTTCCGTGCAGAAAAATCCTTTACACCACGTCATGCCGCTGAGTTTTGGATGATCGAGCCTGAGATTGCTTTTGCTGATTTGAAGGACGATATGCAGCTTGCTCACGATATGATAAAATATATCGTTTCATACTGCCTTGAAAACTGCAAGGATGAGCTTAATTTCTTTAACAGCTTTGTGGATAAGGGTTTGCTTCAGCGTCTTAATGACCTTGTAAATTCCGAGTTTGCAGCCATTACCTATACTGAGGCTATCAGTATTCTTGAAAAGGCTGACGTTGAGTTTGATTATCCCGTTTCCTGGGGTTGTGATCTACAAACAGAACACGAAAGATATCTCACTGAAAAGGTATTCAAAGGCCCCGTTTTTGTTACCGATTATCCTGCAGGGATCAAGGCGTTTTATATGCGTCAGAATGACGACGGCAAAACCGTTGCCGCTATGGATCTGCTGGTACCCGGAGTGGGCGAGATTATCGGCGGATCACAGCGAGAGGAGCGTATGGATAAGCTTACAGAGGCGATAAAGAGGTTCGGACTCAAAGAAGAGGATTACTGGTGGTATCTTGATCTTCGTCGCTTTGGCAGTGTAAAACACGCAGGCTTTGGTTTGGGATTTGAGCGTATGATAATGTATTTAACAGGCGTACAGAATATCCGTGACGTACTCCCGTTCCCAAGAACCACTGCATCTATTGATTTTTAATAAGCATTGTATAAACACCGTTTTAATATAATTTATTATGATTATATTAGAGCGGTGTTTTTATGAGAAAAATCATTTTATTACTGACATTTTTGTTGCTTTGCGGATGCACTCCTGCACCACCACAAAATAATCCTCAGCCAACCGCTGAAAGCCAACAAACTGAGCTGCGTGGAGTGTGGATACCCTACTTTGAACTTGACTTTGAGGATAAAACCGAAAGCGGGTTTAAAAACAGCATAAACGATATGTTTAGCAATATAAAAAGTATGGGTATGAACACGGTTTTTGTTCATATAAGAGCTAATTCCGATGCATTTTACAATTCAAAATATTTCCCTTATTCTAAACAAGCATCAGGCACACAGGGTATAGCACCCGACTACGATCCGCTGAAAATAATGGTAAGTGTTGCCCATAAATCAGGGCTTCAAATCCACGCCTGGATAAATCCTTTTAGAGTTTCAAACAAGCAGGATATGACAGATTTAAGCCATAATAACCCTGCTAAAAAATGGCTTACGGATAATGATAAGTCCAACGATAATTGGGTTAAAAAGGCAAGTGGCGGACTGTATTATAACCCTGCAATACCACAGGTACAGAGCCTTGTGATAAACGGGGTTAGGGAAGTGGTTGAAAATTACCAGATAGACGGCATTCATTTAGACGATTATTTTTACCCCACCACTAATACCGATTTTGATGCCACCGAATATGCACCTTATAAAGACGTAATGACTGTGGATGAGTTTCGCAGAGCAAACGTTAATATGCTGATCTCGGGGATATACAGATGTGTTAAAGCTGTTAATGAAAAGGTGGTTTTTGGCATAAGTCCTCAGGCTAATATGAGCACCAATTACAACTCCCTATATGCAGATATTGAAAAATGGGTGCAAGGTGATGGGTACATAGATTATATAATGCCCCAGATATATTTCGGGTTCAACTATCCCGATCCAGGAAAGTTTGAGCAGTCCTTTAAGTTTGATGAGTGTGCAAAATACTGGTCGCAGTTAGTGGGAAACAGTAAAACTAAGCTATACGTGGGGTTGGGGATATATAAATCAGGCGTCATTGAGAAGGTGGGTGATGTTACCTCTGACGAGTGGGTGAACAATACTGATATAATTGCCCGTCAGGTTAAATTTTGCCGCCAAATAAACAACTGCAGCGGATTTTGCATCTACTCCTACAGCAATATGAGTGGCAACCAAAACAGGGTAGAGGAAATGCAAAATTTAACAGATTTACTTAAAATAACTGATTGAATTATGTAGTATAAAGTTGTATAATAAAAGAAAAAGGAGGTAGTTATGAAAAAGGGATTTGATAAACAAAAATATTCCGCAATTGCAGTGGCATCTGCAGTTGTGCTTATGATAGCAATAGTAATTACCTCGTTGGCTGTAACGGGGAATTTGAAGTTTCCCGAGCCCACCACTACAACAGTGCCGCCCACAACCCAAGCCTCTACTCTAAACACTGCCCCCACCCAGAAGCCTACCGATGATGAAGTTGAGGTAACCTTCCAAAAGCCTGAGCGTATGCAGGCTGTGTGGCTGAGTGCAGGTGTGGACTATTTTATTTCGGGCAATGAAAATTTTGCTGAAATAACCAGTCAAATTGACACTGCTATTGACGCTGCCGCCAAGTACAATATGAACACCGTTATTGTACCCACTGTGGTTAAAGATAAAGTAATATTTGCAAAAAGCAATAAGCTTAAATACATTTTATCCGATGATACCAATGATGTTTTTTCATATATTTTAAGAGCTGCCAAGGAAAAGGGTATGTTTGTATATCCGATTTACAATTTGCAGGCAGGTGGCTTTGACCCCGCTTTAGAGAGCGGTATGACCGATATACTTAACAACGTTAAGCTGTTGGTTTCCTCTTATGAGTTCAGCGGAATCTTGTTTGACGACTATTATTTTAAAAAGACCGACGCATCTTACTCTGCCTTTGAGCAGACCGGTGGTTTTGACGATTACGATACATACAAACTGCATTTAACTTCATCGCTTATCAACCGTGCAGTGACCACCGCCAAGAAATACGGTGCAGGTCTTTACTCGGGTATTGTTGCCGATGCAGTGTATGCAAAGCTGGTTAAAAACGAAAACGGAATTGAGTCCACAGGCTACGCTTATGAAGCCTTGATAGACGGTTTTTGCGATACCTTATCCATTGTTAAAAAGGATATGGTCAACTTCGTTTTGGTTAAGAATTATTGCTCGTTGACCGATGAATCTGCTCGTTTTGACCGAGTTTTCAAGTGGTGGATAAACGCTGTTTTGGATGCTGAGACTGATTTGTATATGGGCTTGTCTGTAACTAACGTGGGTGATGCCACCAAGGCAGGCTGGGCAGGTACGGATCAGGTGGTAAAACAGCTTAAATATATGGAAGGTCAGGACTATAACGGCGTTTCCTTTGACTCTATCAAGAAAATGATGGAGGATAAAACCGGCAGTACCGATGTTATCATCAAGTATTTAAGCAGTACTATCAGTGCTAATGACTTGGTGTTCAGAGATCTGTCGTTGACATCACCTTCTCAAAAGACCTTTACCACTTATGAAGATAAGTTTTCCCTTATCGGTGCATCTGACCCCAATTTCCCCATAACTCTTAACGGCAGTACCTTTGAACGTACTGAGCAGGGCTATTTTTCCTTGCAGTGCGATTTGAAACCGGGGGTAAATAAGTTTGTTGTTTCCCATAAGGGCATTGATACAACCATTACAGCAACTTATAAGGTTATCCTCATTAAAGAGGTAAAGCCGGATAAGGATCAGGCGTTGCCCGGTGAGTCGCAGATTATGGTAACGGCTATTGCTAAAAAAGGCTCCAAGGTAACAGCTAAGCTTGGCGCTATGACCGTTAATATGACTGAGTCGGCTTCCGACAGTGATGAAAATGCCAATACAGAGGATTCGGATTTTATCCGTTTTGTTGGCACTGTTATATTGCCTAAAGAAACCTCATCAGTGCAGGATCTTGGCAAAATATCCTTTACTGCCACACTTTCCGGTGCATCTGAAACTGTTTACGGCGGTACGTTTAAAATAAACGCTGCACCGCCACCCACTACCACAGCTACCACTAAAGTAACTACTACGTCTAAACCCACTACCACTAAAGCTCCTACCTCGTCGGCTGACGGATCAACGGCGTCAAAACCCAATACCACTCAGGATATTATGGATACAAACGGTACCGTTACCGGCGGTTCAAAGGTTATTGCTCAGGTAATTACAGACCAGGCAGAGCTGTTTAAGGGCAACACTGTTGACGATAGGTCCCGTCCGGTTTACAACTATATGCCTAAAGGCACCTTGGATTATTGCGGCAGCAGTGATATCATCAATTATGATGACGGTGCGTTGATCTACCGTAAGCTGAATACCGGCAATTCTGACGGTTTGGGTGTTAGAATCTATAAAAAAGACATTAAGCTGATGACCGGTACCTTGCCATCAACGAACTCGGTTACTGCAAGGTCGGTGGAGATTAAAGACCGTCATACAGTCATTACCATTGATACCTTGTGGAAAGCACCTTTCTATGTTGAATGGCTGCCCCAAAGCTATAAAAACCCCAATTCGTCCACATCGCTTAACGCATATTTAGTGTCCGACGTGACCTGCAAGTATATCGACATTACCTTTGCTTATGCAGTGTCAGGTCAGGGTAAGCTGGATATGACAAATAATCCGCTGTTTAAGTCGGCGGAGTGGATAAAGAGCGGCAGTAATTATAAGTTGCGTTTGCATTTGAAAACCGAAGGTAAGTTCTACGGTTTTGCCGCAAATTATAACGACTACGGTCAGCTTGAGTTTAAATTTTTGAACCCTGCAAGCATAGAGAAGGCATCAAATTCTTACGGCTACTCACTTAAGGGCACTGTGATACTGTTAGATGCAGGTCACGGCGGTGAAGACGGCGGAGCAGTGGGCTCTAATAAAAACTATCCTGAGGCAAAGCTTAATTTAATGCTGGCTCAGGAAGTGGAAAAGGAGCTTAAAGCACTGGGCGCTACTGTTGTTATGACCCGTTCCACAGATAAAACGGTGTCGTTGGCTCAGCGAGTGGAGCAGACCAGAGCGGTGCTGCCGGATATATTTGTTTCTATCCACAGAAACTCTGCGGCAAACAGCAGTGCTACGGGATATGACAGCTATTATTTCTATCCCTTCTCAAAGCCGTTGGCTCAGGCACTTTATGATAAGTGTACTGCAGATGGCTTGTTTAAAAAGCGTAGCGTTAACTACTATCCCTTCTACGTTACCCGATTAACGGAATGCCCGTCAGTATTAACGGAAAACGGCTTTGTTTCCAACGCAACCGAGCTTGCAAATCTTATAAATTCCGATTTTAATAAGAAGCAGGCAAAGGCAATCACACAGGGAATAGTAGATTATTTCAAAGCACAGTAATAAGTTAAAAGCCTCCCAAAACTTTGGGAGGCTTTTTGTGAGCAGATATTTTAATCATTATTTTTTTGTTTGATCTGTTCATTGATGAGGGCATTCATTATCGGAATTTCAATTAAATCTTCTTGTTTAATCGAGATAGTAGCAATATCATCTTTTTCACCGCACTGAGGGAAATTTACAAGCCAATAACCCAATGAACACTCATTATGGCAGATCCAGCCCTGCATCCCTTTATGAACGCCTTCTTTTGCATATGCTTCCTTTTCAACGATTACCTCTACGCAATCCATTTCTTTCATCTTATTTACCTCCGTATGGTGTGGTAAATCTTATTGGTTTGCTTTCTTGTTTTATTATACCTTCTTTTTAAAAAATAGTAAAGAAAAACATATAAGCAAAAAAATCAAAGAGGCATTTGGTTTATTATATAAAGCTTTATGTTTTGTGAGCAAATCACACAAAAGGTTACAAAACTGTAACCCAAGGTTACAAAATTGTAACTTGATTTTTTATATTGGAAAATTTATACTAAAATTAGAAATAAAAAAGGGGGATTTTTCAATGAAAAAAGTAATAGCAATTTTAACCGTTTGTTCGTTTGTTTTACTCTCGGGCTGCACCGCAAAGCCCACCGAAACCGATGCGCAAGGCACTACCACCGCACCCCAGCAAACCACCACCGTTCAGCCCACTAATAACAATGATGTTGGCGGGTATTTATGCAGGAAACTTATTAGTGAAATTGAAGGCGAATATTTGAAAGAAAAGGAAAACGATCCTGACGGATTAACTAAAGCAGAGTATTGTGACTTAACTGAAGAATACGCAAACAAATGGAAACAAGCTGCTGATGAATATTATAATAAATTAATGGAATATGACTTAGGAACTCAGGTTAGCGAAGCGTATCCTACAACAGAAGAATTTCACAAAGCTTTATCTAATATGAAGAAAAATAGGGAAGAATATCATAATGAAGAACTTTCTAATTATATAACTGCATTACAATACAAATATACCGCTGGTACAATCGTTACAACATTTTTTGCAAAGTATGAATATGAGATGCAAAAAGAATGGGCACTAAAAATTGCTGAAATATGTGAACATTATTCTATCAAATAACATTTTTTACAAAAATAAAAAATCCGTTCTTTTTTGAGAACGGATTTTATTATTTACAGTAATTCTTTTCTAAGCTGGGCGGGGGATTTGGGGGATAAATAGGCGGGTGCAATATCAAAAACAGTTTTGCAGCCTTTCTGACCTTCCTTATTCAGCTTGTATGCCGCACGGGCATACGCCACCAAAACACTGGAAGTAAATTCAGGGTTGGAATCCAGCTTTAAGCTATACTCGATAATATGTGTATTTTCATTATTAAAGCCTGTTTTACCGCTTCTTATAACAAAACCGCCGTGGGGAATACCGCTGTGGTTTTTCTTCATTTCCTCAGCAGTGATAAAGTGAACGATGGTATCGTAATCCGCAAAATAGTTGGGCATATTTTTGATCTCGTTTTCGATAGCGCACTTATCAGCGTCCTCAGCGGCAACCACAAAGCACTCACGAATATGCTTCTGACGGGTTGTCAGCTCAGGATTTTCACCGCTTCTTACTTTAGACAGCGCCTCATCAACAGGGATAGTGTACTGCTTTGCATCCAAAACGCCATTAACACGTCTTACAGCATCTGAGTGGCCCTGACTTACGCCTTTGCCCCAGAAGGTGTAATCCTTGCCGTTTGGGAGAATTGCGTTGCCGTACAAACGGTTAAGAGAGAACATACCGGGGTCCCAACCCACCGAAATAACGCTGATTTTACCTGATTTTTCCGATGCGGCGTTAACGTTGTCAAAATGCTCGGGGATTTTTGCGTGGGTGTCAAAGCTGTCAATAACGTTGAACATTTCCGCAAGCTTTGGTGTCTGCACAGGCAGGTCAGTGGCACTGCCGCCGCAAAGGATCATAACGTCAATTTCATCCTTATGCTTTTCAACGTCCTCAGCAGAGTAAACCTTAACTCCCGACGTAAGTATATTAACAGTTTTGGGGTCTCTGCGGGTAAATACCGCCACAAGCTCCATATCCTCATTCTGCTTTAGGGCACACTCAATACCTCTACCTAAGTTGCCGTAGCCCATAATTCCAATTCTGATTTTCATAATTTTTCTCCTTTACTCATTATCTCGACACACCTTGTATGCCAGTTCACATAACTGCTCAAAGGTGGTGATGGAGCCGCAATCTCTACGGTAAGAGGCGGCACCGATTAAACCTTTCATATAAAAAGCTGCGTGCTTACGAGCCTCACGCAGGGCAATATACTCGCCCTTATACTGTATCATAAGCTGCACCTGATTAAGCATAACTCTCATTCTTTCGGATAAGGGCGGCTCGTCTAACACACGGCACTCACTGAGATAGGCATTTATCTGCGAGAACACCCAGGGTGCACCGCAGGCACCTCTGCCCACCATAACAAAGTCGCAACCGGTGTATTCATACATTTTTGCTGCGTCATCAGCGGTTCTTATATCACCGTTGCCGATAACGGGAATATCCACCGCTTGTTTTACCGCCTTGATTATATCCATATTCACCGGCGGAGCATACATCTGCTTTCGGGTTCTGCCGTGAACTGTTATGGCGTCAGCCCCTGCTTTTTCACAAAGTCTGCTTAGCTCAACAGCGTTTATGCCGTCATCATCCCAGCCTGAACGCATTTTAACCGTTACAGGCACATTCACCGCCGACTTTACCTCTTTAACGATATCTGCCGCAAGAGAAGGGTTTTTCATTAAAGCTGAGCCACCGCCGTTGTTAGCTACCTTAGGAGCAGGACAACCCATAT
>JAFQWA010000021.1 GCA_017407705.1 Clostridia bacterium | reverse complement strand
GTTACCGTGACGTCCGGCCATTTTATCACCAACAGAAATCTTACGTTTCTGTGCGATGTAGCAACGAACAACCATATTAACACCGGGGTTGAGCTCAGATGAATTCTCTCTTGTGAATACCTTAACGTCAACGATAGTACCGTATTCACCGTGGGGAACTCTCATTGAAGTATCTCTAACTTCTCTTGCCTTCTCACCAAAGATAGCTCTAAGCAGTCTTTCCTCAGCGGTAAGCTCGGTCTCTCCTTTAGGAGTTACCTTACCTACAAGGATGTCACCGGCACGAACCTCTGCACCGATACGGATAATTCCGCGCTCGTCAAGGTCTTTAAGGGCATCCTCACCAACGTTGGGAATATCACGGGTGATTTCCTCCGGTCCCAACTTGGTGTCACGGCTTTCGATTTCGTATTCTTCAATATGAACTGATGTAAATACATCATCTTTAACAAGCTTTTCGTTGATAAGAACAGCGTCCTCATAGTTATAACCTTCCCAGGTCATAAAGCCGATAAGCACGTTCTTACCAAGAGCGATCTCACCGTTGTCGGTAGCAGGACCGTCAGCGATAACCTCACCCTTTGTTACCATATCGCCCTCGTTTACGATAGGACGTTGGTTAATACAAGTACCCTGGTTGGAACGCAGGAACTTAATAAGCTCATAATGCTCGATCTCACCGTTTTTGATCTCGATGTCGATAGCGTCAGCAGATACTTTAACTACCTTACCGTCGTTCTTAGCCAAAACAGTAACACCTGAGTCAACAGCAGCCTTATATTCCATACCGGTACCAACAACAGGTGACTCGGTAACAAGCAGCGGAACAGCCTGACGCTGCATGTTTGATCCCATCAACGCACGGTTTGCGTCGTCATTCTCAAGGAAGGGGATCATAGCAGTAGCAACAGAAACGATCATTCGGGGTGAAACGTCCATAAAGTCAGCAGCGGAGCTTTCTACCTCCAAGAACTCGTCTCTGCAACGGCAGTTTACTTTAGCACGTGCAAAACGTCCGTTTTCATCCAACGGCTCGTTAGCCTGTGCGATAACATAATCGTCCTCTTCATCGGCGGTCATATAAACAACCTCGTCTGTAACCACGCCGGTCTCTTTATCAACACGACGATAAGGAGCCTCAATGAAACCATACTCGTTGATCTTTGAGAAGGTTGCAAGGTGAGAAATAAGTCCGATGTTAGGACCTTCAGGAGTTTCGATTGAGCACATACGGCCGTAGTGGCTGTAGTGAACGTCACGAACCTCGAAGCCTGCACGGTCACGGGACAAACCGCCCGGTCCCAAAGCAGACAAACGACGCTTATGTGTAAGCTCAGCCAAGGGGTTGGCCTGATCCATAAACTGTGAAAGAGGTGATGAACCAAAGAACTCACGGATTGCAGCTACAACGGGACGGATGTTGATCAGTGTCTGGGGTGTGATAACGTCCATATCCTGAGCCTGCAGAGTCATTTTCTCACGAACAACTCTCTCCATTCTGGAGAAACCGATTCTGAACTGGTTCTGTAACAACTCACCTACTGAACGGATACGTCTGTTTCCAAGGTGGTCGATATCATCAATTGTGCCGATGCCATAGGGCAGTCCGCACAGATAGTTCATTGATGCGTAAATATCATCAAGTGTGACAATGTTAGGAATGAGTTCATCTCTACGGAGTCTTACTGCCTCATGGATATCCTCATCAGTTGTATTGTTTTCCAAAATGTCCATCAGTACCTTATAAGATACCTTCTCATTTATACGGCAGTCAGATACATCAATGCTGATATAGTCAGCGATGTCAACCATACCGTTGGTAAGGATCTTGCGCTCAACCTCTTCGCCTTCATACTCAACGAAAACGTAAGCGGTGTCAACACCCTTTTTCTCAAACTCCAAAGCACGGCTGCGGTCGATAACCTCACCTGCTTCAGCCAAAAGCTCGCCTGTTGCAGGGTCTGCAATAGGACGTGACAGCTTCTTGCCTGCCAGACGTGCAGACAAAGCTAACTTTTTATTATACTTAAATCTACCAACACGTGACAGATCATATCTACGGGTATCGAAGAACAGATTATAAAGGTGTGCTCTTGCACCCTCAACTGTGAAGGGCTCGCCGGGACGAAGCTTTTTGTAAACTTCAAGCAAAGCATCTTCTTCGTTATCGGTAGTGTCTTTATCAAGAGTAGCAAGAAGTCTTTCGTTCTCACCTAACATCTCGATGATCTGGGCATTAGTAGTAAGACCGATGGCTCTGGCAAAAGTTGTCATCGGCAATTTGCGGTTTTTATCGATTCTGACATACATAATATCATTATGGTCAGTTTCGTATTCCAACCAAGCACCACGGTTAGGAATAATAGTTGAGCTAAAAAGCTCTTTACCGGTCTTGTCTACTTCCTTTGCAAAGTAAACGCCCGGTGAACGAACCAACTGCGAAACGATAACACGCTCAGCACCGTTAATAATAAAGGTACCTGATTCGGTCATTAAGGGGAAGTCTCCCATAAAGACTTCGCTCTCTTTGATTTCGCCTGTTTCTTTATTAAGAAGCTGTGCACGTACACGCAGAGGTGCTGCGTAAGTAGTGTCACGCTCTTTACATTCCACTACGGAATATTTGGGCTGATCGTCTAATCTGTAATCAATAAAGCTGAGCACAAGATTTTCATTGTGGTCAGTAATTGATGACACATCCTTAAATACCTCTTTTAAACCCTCATCCAAAAACCACTGATAAGAGTTTTTCTGAACCTCAATAAGGTTCGGCATTTCCAGAACTTCGTTGATCTTAGCGAAGCTCATACGTGTGTTTTTTCCAAGCTTTACCGGTTTGACGTTAACCATAGGCTTTCTTCACTCCTTTATATGTCACACAAGAGTTTATACGAACTAACAATTCTGCGAAAAAATAGGCTTGCATTTTGATAGGTTATCTGCTATAATCCAAATAACATATCTCGATTTGGCGGATTTTCTCCCATTATTGTGCAGTTTACAATTATATTACAAATTTTGGGATTAGTCAAGGACTTTTTCAAAAAAATATTGCATTTTTTTAAAAAAACTCTTGCATTTTGATATGTTATCTGTTAAAATGTTTTTCGTGACTTAATTTATAGGCATTTTACTGCTCATATTTAAAGGAGGTGCAGTTCATGGCAAAATGCGATTTTTGTGGTAAAGAGGTTGCTTTCGGTATTAAAGTATCTCACTCACACAGACGTTCAAACAGAACTTGGAAGCCTAATGTTAAGCGTGTAAAGGCTATCGTTAACGGAACTCCTATGAGAGTTCACGCCTGCACCCGTTGTTTGCGTTCAGGTAAGGTTACAAGAGCGGTTTAATTTAATAACGCTTGTAAGCTCCGTTGGTTTTCCAACGGAGTTCTGTTTTTTAAGCAGCAAAAAATCAGGGGACGATTTTTCGTCCCCTGATTTTTTTATAAACAATTTTATTTTTTAGCTGCAAACACTTTCTCGGATAATCTATATAATAAGGAAGGCTTGTGGGTATCCTCCTCCCCACCTGTTAAAACAATGATATATCCCAGCATCAACCAGAATATCAACTCACGGATAGTGTTTAAGAAGAATATCATCATCATTGGGAATGCAGATATTACCACTAGTGCTATAAGTCCCAACAGCGGTGCCACACTTAATGTGTGATAATCACTCTTAGCGCCAAACAGCTTTTTCAACAGATGATAGAAGTACAACAATATAAATACAAGCATCACACCTGCACCTAAAACGCCTGTATATGTCAACAGTGAAAGGTAGCCATTGTGAGTGGAATACTGGCGTTGCACCATAAAACTGTCAGGGAAATACTTTTCAGCAAACTTCAAATGATTACGGGGTGACGTTCCCACCACAGGCGATACCTTCCACAGATTTATTGCATCCTTCCATATCTCAAATCTGTGATTGGAAATATCCTTATCCTCACCCACGTCCGGACGGTCGGTATCAATAGGCTTGATAGGTTCATCCGGTTCATCGGGATCGTCTTTTTCTGCCATTATGCTGGGCAGATAGCCGGAATAATATCTGACGGGTGTAAATGACGCAAAGGTAGCTACGGCAGATGTGGTTGCTATAAGCACTGCACAAGTCGCCGCCAACCATCTTTTCATATTTTTCTTATCAAGGGTTCTGTAAATCCAAAGTCCCACAAACAAAAGCATCGCCGCTGTAAATACCAGCTGTGCGGTCCTGGAGGCGGAAAGCACCACGTAAATATAAGATAGGAACAAATTGATGCTATGGAATACCTTCATTAAAACGCTCTTGGTGTTTGCAATATAAAACACGCTCATAGCCATAATGCAAAGCATCATTACTGCCGCATAGTTGGGATCGGTAAACACACCGTAAAGTCTGCCCTCAACAAAGCCGTAACGATGATTGGACATCAGTTGATCCAGATTTAACTGAGTAACATACATCCAAAGGCTTATGCACACAGTAATTACGGAGAATATGCTTAAAGCATTGGACAGTGCTTTTATTTGTTTTACTGCATCTTCCCTCTTTTGAGTGTAAGCGAAGGGATATAACAGCAGCATACTTATGGCGGTCCACGCCATAGTTTTTATATTTTCAGCAAAACCGAATGATATATTCACAACAGTGGAAACGAGAATAGCCCCCACAAACAGTATCAGCCAACCGGTGCCTTTAGCTTTAAACATTCTTCTTTCAAACAAAAAGTCTGCCAAAAGCAACAGTCCGCCCAAAACTGCAAAAGCAGAATAAATATATTGGTTTACGCTCCCCGCATATATTGAAAACAGCTCTACTTCATTAAGTGCTATGTAGCAAACGAAGCAGAAAATATATGCAAACGTTATTTTATTTTTATTATCCTTTAACCAACTCATATTTCTACTCCTGTTAAAATTCTTTCGACGCACTTCTTTTTACAAAGTATCTGTATAAAGGAACACTGACCTTCAAAACGCAGGCTCCTATATGTCTTTGTTTTCTGAAATAAGGTATTTTCAAAATCTTAAACGTATTCTTTCTCAAAACCTTAACCAGCTCTTTATACATAAAATGACTGTAAGGTTTATCAGAAAGCAGTATTCTGTCAAGCAGCACAAATCTGCTCCAGAAATACCTGAAATCTGCCACCGATTTAAGCTCTGGGAACTTTTCATTTACCAGCTCGATGTTTTTACCGTAAGCATCCAGCAAATCGTAATCACGCTGAGTTACCGCTGATGTGGTAATACTGCCGCCTCTACGGTAGTAATAGTATAGCGGTTCATTGTCAATAACCATCTTGGATACGTTCTGAATGTAATCCACAGTAAAGAATATGTCCTCGTAAAGCTTACCCTCTATAAAACGGATACCTTCAAGACAAGATGCCTTAAACAGCTTACAGCACAAAATATAAGACATATATTTGCCCTGCATAATGGTTCCCAGTGCCTTACCTGCATCACACACCATAGCATCGCATTGCTCATACATTAAGTGCTCACCGCTTAAAAACTGCTCGGTTATGCCGCAGCAGGCAACGTCGGCATCGTGCTTTGTTATGTTATTGTAAAGCTGCTCATACATTCTCTCGTGGATATAATCGTCACTATCCACAAAGCCGATGTACTTACCCACAGCCACGTCAAGTCCTGAGTTTCTGGCGGCGGAAAGTCCACCGTTTTCACGGTGTATTACCCTAATGCGACTATCTTTTTTTGCATATTCATCACACATTTTGCCGCAATTATCCGGTGAACCGTCGTCCACCAAAATAAGTTCGAAATCTCTAAAGGTCTGGTTCAAAATAGAGTTCACGCATTTATCCAGCAGATCCTCTACCTTATAAACCGGCACAATAATACTAATTTCAGGCATTCTAAACTCCTACATATCCCATTTAAATACTGTTTTAAAAGCGGTTGTCATATCGGTCTCGAATACACGGTGCAGATCCTTAACCTCTCTTACTCCGTCATCCTCTAAAATGATAGCCGATAAGCGGTGTTGTACGTTCACGTCACTCATTATCTCAACAGCTTTTTCAAAATCCGCTCTTCCCGAACGGCTGCTGCCTACCACAGTCAAGCCCTTTTCCAACACCATTCTTGTGTAGATCGGCACGGGGCTTTCACTTACGCCCATTAACATAATGGTTCCCTGAGGTTTAATGTGAGCAATAATGCCGTCAATAGCAGAGGCACAACCCTCACCGCCTGCACACTCAAAAGCGTGATCACAGTAAAAGTCTTCTGGGATATTTGAAACTAAATATGTGTTGTCAACAAATGAGAACATTGACAGCTTTTTAGGGTTAAGTCCAACCACGGTTATCTTGGCATCAGGATACATCTTTCTAAGCACCAAGGAAACCACATAAGCCAAACTGCCGTCACCCCAGATAGCAATGCTGTCACGGTACTGATGGGCAGCCACACCCAGTCTTGTAGCGGCGTGGACCGCAACGCTCACAAACTCGGTTATTGCCGCAATATTGCCGGGAATAGCGTCATAAGCCACTACTCTGTCCGGCGGCAGAATAACCAACTCACAGGTAAAACCGTCTTTACCGCTGGACAAAAATCCGCTGCCCTTAGAATAGTTTTCATATATACCGTCCATCTCATCACCGGGAACGTTAGGTATCATAACCACCTTCTGACCCGCCTTGAAAGTACCGGTCTTATCAGAAACCACCACACCGCAACCCTCGTGGATAAGCGCCATGGGAAGCTTTTTTGCAAGAGTCTGCAAATCCCTGAGTCCACGGTAGTATCTTTGGTCGGCGTGGCAGATAGCCAGGTAATCCGGACGGATAATAACTCCGTTACTGTCATCCACCTGCTGATATTTCACCGAAAACACGTTAGGACTTGCCAACTGATAAATTGAAGTAATCACTTTAATCCTCCAACCATAGCCTGAGCTACTCGGTAAT
The DNA here is from genome assembly GCA_017407705.1 of Clostridia bacterium. GTDB lineage: Bacteria > Bacillota > Clostridia > Oscillospirales > Acutalibacteraceae > RGIG2202. The sequence goes on along the minus strand of JAFQWA010000021.1, from coordinate 6,671 downwards.
CTTCGATAGTTGTAATCTTCATATTAGAAACTTCGCCCTGCACCAGCTTTACCTTAACTCCGCCTACAACGCAGATCTTACAAGCGTCGGTCAGCAAGGCTTTTTCATCATCGGAAAGCTGATTGTAGAGATTTTTAAGCAGTGAGATTTTAAAGCTCTGGGGAGTTTGTCCCTGATACATAAAACGTCTTTCGGGAACAGTGGAGATATACTCACCGTCTTGAGATGTAATAATAGTATCGGTGGCGCCGATAACTGTATCGGTGGCACCGTATTTAATGGCAGCATCAATGTTTTCTTCAATAACACGGATACTTACGTAAGGTCTTACAGAGTCGTGAGTAACGATAATATTGTTCTCGTCCTCACCGTATTTATTTTCAATATCTGCAACAATATTGAAAATAGTGCTGTTACGGTCGGCACCGCCCTTTACTATTTCAATACGCTCGGGCTGTGAAATATATTTTTTCACAAGGTCCTGAGTGTGCAACACCCAGTTCTGATGTACGCCGATATATATTTTATCAAATCTTTCGCAAAGCAAGAATTTTTCCAATGTGTGGATTAAAATAGGCTTGTCCCCAAGGGGTAAAAACTGTTTGGGCATATCAGCAATCTTCATTCTGCTGCCCACGCCACCTGCCAATACTGCTGCAAAAATCATTTGTTTTCCTCCGTTAAATAATATTTACCTTTATACTTAAGGTAGCTGTTATCAAGATCTATAAACAACGCCTCGTGATGGGGCTTTTGTTTTTCCTTAGGCGGCATTTTCATATAGTCGCCAAAGGCTGTTTTAAGGTAATGGTCGTACCCAACAGGAACGGGTAATTTATACCCTTCAAAGTCCATAAGGAGTGCCGACTCAAACGCCTCTTTGTTATATTTTTTCTTCATATATCCGGGGCCTGAGCAAAGCTCGGTTATATGGTTGCAATCGGATATTTTATATTTAGTCATCTGCTTTTCGGCAAACTTCCATATCCTATATCTCAATCCCTTAAAAGGCACTATTCCCAGTGCCACTGCACCTATCACCTTTTTCAGCGTACCGTGGTTTTGAGGTATCTGCTGAGCGCAGTAAAGAGAATAGATAAGTGCCCAGAACACCTGAAGCTTACGCTGGAATGGCTTATCGGGATAACCGTCAATGGGCAGAATATCCAGTACTAAGCCGTGAGGTATATCGAGCTTTTGCTGATAGGGCTTTATGAAGGTGGTGTCGGTATCTCTTATGGTTATGAACAAATTACCGTCCACCAAATTCTTGTCGGAATAAATGCAGGGGTACTTATCGTTATCCGCCTTTTGCCTCCAGAGTACCTTCAGCTTTTCATAGTCATCTCTTGGCATAAACACGTCAATGTCATCATCCCACGGGATAAAACCCTTATGACGTATGGCACCGATACATCCGCCGCCGCACATATAGAAAAGCAGGTTGTTCTCATCACAGAACTTCTGGAAATACAATGTCATTTCCAAGCATTTAAGCTGAAGCTGTCTAAGATCTACATTATGTTCACTCAAAGCTCAGTCGCCTCCGAAGAAATTATATTTTTTATTCTATCGATTTCGGTACATTCCTTGTTTTTAGCCTTCCAGCAAGGTAGCTTTATTAGTCCTACCACAGTGCCGATACCGTAAGCAATATGCAGTGTGGGGAAAATAATCGCAAGTAAAAGCTGTGTTATATGGAACTTCTTGTTCTGGATTATGGATGCTAACGTCATCAGCAGATCCACAAGTGAGTACGCCGACCACATAAGCACTGACAACAGCGGAAAACCTACGGCTGCTAAAATCGATGTGAAAATTATTGCCATCACAAAGGCAAAGGGCACAAAATGATACAGCTCCAAGCATTTTGGCTGAACTCCTAAGGTCAGACCTATCCACATACCGTTTAAATATTTCTGACGTATCATTTTCTTAAAGGAGCTTCTTATTATCTGCTTAGACTTAATACTCTCATCAAAGCAGATCTTATACCCTGCCTGTCTTATCCTGTAATGTATATCGTTATCCTCAGTTCGGGTAAGACGCTCATCAAATCCACCCACCTTACCGAACACACTTCTTTTATAGGTGCCGTGGAAAATGGAGCTGACATAGGATTTGCCGGGAGAACGGCGGTAAGGAGCAAAGCTGCTGCCAAACAGTGAGTTTTCCGCAATAAGCAGAGTGTTCTGCCAGTCACTGTCACCGTCACATATACAAGGACGTACACCGCCGCAGACATCCTCGCCGCTATTTATACAGTTAACGCTGTTTGTAATAAAGCTTTCATCAAATCTTGCGTGGGAATCCCATTTCATAACCACGTCGCCCTTAGCTATTTCCAGTGCAACGTTCCAGCCGCAGGGTAGCGTTTTCTTTTTATTGTCGCACACCACCACACGGTTAAACTCGCTGTGGTTATCAGCAAACTGCTGCATTATCTCACGGGTACCGTCAGTTGACATACTGTTGACCAAAATAACCTCAATGTTTTCCTTAGGAAAATCCTGAGCTACAATATCACTGAGTACATCAGGAAGATGCCTGACTTCGTTATATGAAATTATGAACAAAGATACCAACATATTACAATTCTCCAGCATATTTTACATTCTGTTAGATTATACCATACTCTTGCTATTTTGTCAAACAAACGACCCCTTAATACAACTTAAATTTTACTGTTGATTTTTATATTATTTATGTTACAATGACAAAAAAGGCAAAGGAGTTTTTGCTATGAGTGATTACAGACTTGTATGGTCCGATGAATTCGATGTTGACGGCAAACCCAACCCTGAAAACTGGGGCTACCAGATAGGTGGTCACGGCTGGGGAAATCAGGAAAGTCAGTATTATACCGACAGGCTTGATAACTCCTTTGTTAAAGACGGATTGTTGCATATCGTTGCAAAGGTTGAGGATTATGAAGGTGCCCGTTACACATCGGGCAGACTGCTGAGCAAGGGACTGCGTGAGTTTAAGTACGGCAGGATCGAAGTCCGTGCAAAGCTGCCCGGCGGCAAAGGCTCCTGGCCTGCTATATGGATGCTGTCTGCCGACCGTGATAACGTACCCTGGCCCTTGTGCGGTGAGATAGATATTATGGAGCACGTGGGCAAGGATCAGGATGAGATACATTACAGTCTGCACACCAAGCTTTACAACCATAAAATAAACACTCAGCTCACCCTTCACGAGCAGATAAAGGGTGTTAGTGAGGACTTCCACACCTACGCTATCCAGTGGGATGACGGATACATTGAATTTTTTGTTGACGGTGTAAGCCGTGTTAAGTGGGAACGTGGGCAAGACGGCAGAGATACCTCCCCTGAGGGTTGGCCCTTTGACAAGCCCTTCTACATATTGCTGAATGTGGCGGTGGGTGGATTTTTCGGTGGCGAGATAGATGATTCTACCCTGCCCTATGAAATGCTTGTGGATTATGTAAGAGTATATCAAAAATAATAACTCACGGAGAAGTTTTTATGGATTACAAATTCAAGGATACATCTCTTCCCTTTGAAGAACGTGCAAGAGATCTTATTTCCCACCTCACTTTAGAGGAAAAGATAAATATGTTCACTCCTATGCAGCCTGCAGTTGAAAGATTAGGGGTGCAAAAGCATTATTTCGGACTTGAAATTGCCCGAGGCTACGTGGGTAGAGAGGGTGGCCCTGTTTCCACCGTATTCCCCCAGCCTATCGGACTTGCCGCTACCTTCGATACGGATATTATGAAAAAGATAGGCGACGCCGCATCTGAGGAAGCAAGAATTTATTACAACAAGATCCGCTCCGGACTTACCCTGTGGGGCCCCACCATAGATATGGAACGTGATCCCCGTTGGGGCAGAACTGAGGAGGCTTACGGTGAGGATCCCTGTTTGGCAGGTAAAATGGTGGCACAGTACACCAAGGGTCTGACCGGTGACGGAAAATATCTTAAAACAGTGCCGCTACTTAAGCATTTTTACGCTAATAACAACGAGGATTTTCGTACTTCCTCAAATTCCAACATTACTCCAAGGCTTAAACACGAATATTATTTAAAGCCCTTTGAAACTGCTGTTACAGAGGGCACCGCCCAAGGTCTTATGACCGCATACAACGCTATTAACGGCGTGGAGGGCATTAACAACAAGGATGTTCGTGATATTGTGAAAGCCAAGTGGGGTGCTATGCTGGCGGTTAGTGACGGCGGCGATTTCGGACAGAACGTTGCCGACCACAAAACCTTCGACGTGCACGAAGACTCCGTTGCCGCCATATTCACAGTAGGCGCTGACCTTATGTTAGACGGTAATGCTATGGTAGCACCTGCTATCAAGGCGGCTTTAGAGAAGGGTCTTATTACCGAAAAGCAGATTGACGATACCCTTTACCCACCCATTTTAACCCGTTTTAGAATCGGTGAGTTTGACGGTGAGCTTAACCCCTACAACAGCATTGATGACAGTCGTTTGTGCTGCGATGAGTTTGATAAGCTAAACCTTACCGCCGCACTTGAGTCGGTTATACTGCTTAAAAACGAAGATATGCTGCCTTTATCTGATAAGGTTAAATCAGTGGCGGTGGTGGGACCTTTAGCTGATGTTAACTATCAGTGTTGGTACTGCGGAACTCCCAAAAATCAGCAGATAACCGTAAAACAGGGCTTTGAAAACATTGGTAACTTAAAGGTCACCTGCGACAGCGGTTTTGATATAGTTGCCATCAAAAACGTAAAAACCGGAAAGTATTTTTCCGCAAAGCAAGACGGCAGTATAGCTGCTACCGCCGATACTGTGGGTGAATACGAGCAGTTTTATATGGAAGATTGGGACTTTAATGCCTGCACCTTCAAAAACGTGGCTACCAACAAATACATCACCGTTACCGAGGACGAAAGTCAGACCGTTTCCTGCGATGCCGACCGTGCTTTCGGCTGGTTTGTAAAAGAGCGATTTAATCTTGAAAAAACTCATAAAGGAACTGTTCTCAACACCTTCCGCTTAAAACAGTTAAAGGTTGATGACGGCAATATCATAACAGATTACAACTCCCGTCTTGTGGAGGATAAGCTGTTTGACATTGAGATTATCAGCAGCGGTACAGAGCGTATTAAACAGTTGGCAAATACTGCTGATACGGTGGTTTTCTGCGGCGGTAACCATACTCTTATTAACGGACGTGAGGGTGAGGACCGAAAGAGCCTCAGACTGCCCGTTTGCCAGAGCAAGATGTTAGATGCAGCGGTATCTGTTAACTCCAATACTGTATTTTTAATGGTTTCAAGCTATCCTTACGCCGTGCTAAATGAAATAAAATCGGTAAAATCGGTTTTGTGGTGCTCACACATTGGTCCACATCTCGGCACTGCGGTGGCATCTACCCTTTTGGGTAAAAACAACCCCGCCGGCAGAACACCCATGACCTGGTACGAAAGTGATTACGAACTTCCCTCTATTTTCGACTACGATATAATGAAAAACAACACCACTTATCTTTATTATCAGGGCAAGCCCTTATTCTCATTCGGTCACGGACTCAGCTATTCTAAGTTTAAGTATTCCAATCTATCGGTTGCAGATATGGGCGATAATATTGCTGTCGGCTGTAAGGTTGAAAACGTTTCTGATATAAACGGCGATGAGGTGGTGCAGGTTTATATTTCCCACCCCCACTCCCCCTTTAAAACGCCTATAAAACAGCTTACAGATTTTAAGCGTATTTCTGTAAACGCCCACTGTGAGCAGACTGTAGAGCTTTGCATTTCCAAAAAAGATATTCGCATCTTTAACACAAATATCAACGATTTCGCCTTACTCGACGGCAAATATAAGATATATGTAGGTGCGTCAAGTGAGGATATTCGTTTAAGCGGCAGTGTGGTGTTGTCGGGTGAAACGGTAAGTGAGAAGCAGTGCGAAAGCACGGTAAATCCCCTATCGGCCGACGATTATCAGCAAATGGAATTTTTAACCGATAAGGACGGCAGAGAGTATCTCTATCAAAAAGAAGGCACGTCCTTCTGCAACTTTTACAATCTGGGTATGCACGGATATGACAAGCTGTTTGTGGAATACTCTACCCCTGCAGGTGAATGCACCTTAACGGTAACTGACTGCAAAACAGGTGAAGTTATTGCCAAGACCAATCTTGTGACCACCGGCTCACTGAAAAGATTTGATGAGGTTTTAATAAATATTTCGCCTGTAAACGGGTTGCGTGACTTAAAATTTCACTTTAATAAAACCGCATGTTTTAAGGGTTTTAGATTTGCAAAATAATAAAAAATAAATTTTTATAAAAAAAGTGTTGCATTTGCAAATTGATTGTGATATAATCGTAGGGCGGTTTGAAAAAGCCGCCCTTTATATGCGCCGGTAGCTCAGCCGGATAGAGTGTTTGGCTACGAACCAAAAGGTCAGGGGTTCGAATCCCTTCCGGCGCGCCAAAAAAGAACGAACTTTTGTCTACCAAAAGTTCGTTCTTTTTTATCCAAACCGCAGGCTTGGTATATCATCATGCGTCAGCGTGCATATCATCAGCTGGAGGCTGTATTAACTGCGGCTTGATGAGATGCAACACTGCGTGTTGATGATATGCAATTCCTGCGGAATTGATGATATACAAGGCTTCGCCTTGATTTGTTTACGGAAAAGTAGTATAATTCTCTTGAAAGG
>JAFQWA010000020.1 GCA_017407705.1 Clostridia bacterium | reverse complement strand
TCATGCCGCTTTGGCACCCCTTTTCTTTATGCGAAGAAAAGGGGGAAAAGACGCAGCAAGGGAAAACCCTTCCAAACTGGGTTTTCCCTTTGCAAACCCTTTCCCGAATGGTTTAAGGGCTCGCCCTTAAAAATCCCCATTTAGTTTTGGTGCATTATTTGATTTTAATAAATTTGATAATAACCGATTGTGTTAATGAATATTTTATATTCCTATGTTTTACGCACATACTAATAAAAAAACGAGGTTTTAGTATGAAATCAGTATGGAAAGACAGCGTAAAGCTTAATGAATTTAACAGTTTTAAGGGAGAAAAATCTGTTGATGTTTTAATAATCGGCGGCGGATTGGCAGGGGTTTTGTGCGCTTACTTTTTGCAGCGTGCAGGTGCTGATTATATGCTTATTGAGGGCAACAAAATAGGTTGCGGCATAACAGTTAATACCACAGCGAAAATCACCGCTCAGCACTCACTTATTTACGATAGACTGATAGATCAGTTTGGATTTGAAAGGGCACAGCAGTATTTAAAAGCAAACCTTTGGGCACTTAGTGAGTATGAAAGTCTGTGTAAGGATATTGATTGTGACTTTGAGCAGTTGCCCTCTTTTGTTTATTCTAAGTCAGATGGAGATGCCATTGAAAAGGAAGTAAATGCGGTAAACAATTTGGGGTTTAAAGCCCAGTTTCAGTCGCAAATACCCTTTGATTTTAAAAACGCAGGGGCAATACGTTTTGACAGTCAGGCACAGTTTAATCCGCTGAAATTTTTAAATCACATTTCAAAAGGACTTAATATTTTCGAGGATACTTTTGCCCAGCGTATTGTGGGTATGACCTGCCATTGCAAAAACGCCGTTATAAAGGCAAAAAACATCATTATAGCCACCCATTTTCCCATTTTTAATTTCCACGGACTTTACCCCTTTAAAATGTACCAAAGTCGCTCTTATGTAATTGCCGCTGAAAACACACCCAACGTTAATGGAATGTATGTGGATGAAAAGGGAGAAGGTTTTTCATTCAGGAATTATAAGAATTTGCTTTTGGTAGGTGGCGGTGACCACAGAACAGGCAAACAAAGCGGCGGATTTAACGAAGTGGATAACTTTATAAAGTTAAATTATAAGCAAGCTGAGAACAAATATTTATGGGCAACACAGGACTGCATTACCTTGGATAAGGTGCCTTATATCGGGCAGTGCGCTTTAACAAAACCTGATATTTACGTGGCAACAGGCTTTAATAAATGGGGTATGACCACATCAATGGTGAGCGCTAAGATACTGAGCGATTTTATATTAAATGGCGAGAGTGAGTGGAGTGACGTATTTTCCCCACAACGTTCAATTTTCACAAAGCAGTTGGCGGTGAATATATCAGAGGCGGCGTCGGGACTGATTTCCTTTAAGAAAAGACGTTGCCCACATATGGGTTGCGTTTTAAAATGGAACAAAAATGAAAAAACCTGGGATTGTCCCTGCCACGGTTCAAGGTTTTCCAAAGACGGAGAGCTTATCAACAATCCGGCTAAACGCAATATAAAGTGACGGTGATTTATTCGCCGTCTTTTTTATTTGTCATAAAACGGACAGGATGTGAATATTATCAATTAGAACTTAGCAGAATTTGTGCAAAGAGGAGCGGTTAAGTTATGGATTTACAGGTAACACATCAGGGAATATGCATCAACGAAACTGTGTATAATCAGTGCGTTGAACAAGCTATTGACTGCGAATTTACATTGCCTGATTATTGTCCTGATATTGAGCGTATATTAAAATGCTCGGTTACGGCAAAAATCAGTTCAACATCGGCAATGGGCAGCAGCATCACAGTTGATGGCACCGCCTTTGTTAACGTGCTTTATTGCAGCGACAAGGGTGAGCTGAGAGGGTATGAGGTGCCTATCGGCTTTTCAAAATCAGTAGATGCCAAAGGTGATTGTGAAAAGGCGTTTATCAAGGTAACGGCAAAGCCTGATTATATCAACTGCCGTGCGGTGAATGAGCGTAAGTTAGACGTTCACGGCGCTGTATCGGTATGTATTAAAGCCACAAAATCAAAGGATGCTGATGTGGTGACTGATACTTTAGGGGATAACGTTTACACCAGAAAGTCAAACACCCATATTAGCGAGATGATCGGTTGTGCCAATAAGCAGGTGGTTATCAACGAGGAGATCGAGCTGGGTCAGTCTAACGGGTCTATTATGAATATGATCCGCTATGATGCCAAGTCTGTTTTTGAGGAATGTAAAATGATCACCAACAAGGCTATCATAAAGGGCGTGCTGAACATCTCAGTTTTGTATTGCAGTGATGAAAAACGCTACGAGAAGTTGCAGACCTCTATCCCCATAAACCAAATACTTGAGCTTGAAGGGTGCAGTGATGAGTCGGATGCAGTTGTGCAAATGGACGTTTGCTCCTGCGAGTTAAAACCCTACACCAACACCGACGGCGATTGCAGAAGTATTATGGCAACCGTTAAAATCAACATCTCGGTTTGTGCTTACGACCAAAACGGCGTGGATATTGTAACCGATGCTTATTCCACTGTTTGTGAGCTGGATTTTGAGCGTCAGGATGCGGTTTTGGAGCGTAAAGTCTGCGATATTACCACCGATTACACCGCTAAAAACAACCTGCAGCTGCCCGGTGACTCAGTGGCGGATATTATTGACATCTGGTGCACCACACAAAACGTTTCTGACTATTTTGAAAACGATGAAATAATCATCACCGGTGACGTGCTTTACAGTATGATTACCATTAACACCGATAACGAGTGTATGTACTATGAAAGGGTAGCACCTTTTGAGTATAGACAACGAGTGGGTGATGAGAAAAACATCGACTGTGACGTGGAGATCAAAATTACCGGTTGCAGTTACAATATCATTTCATCCGACTCAGTGGATGTCAGATGCGAAATGAGTATTATGGGCAAGGCGGTGCAGCGGTTTAAAAAGGGTGTTATTGCAAATATAATTCCCGATGAAAGCCGTATGAAATCGGTAAAAATGCCTGCACTGGTAGTTTACTACGCCGACAGAGGGGATAGCGTTTGGGATATTGCTATGAAATACAACACCTCTGTTGAAATGATAATGGAGCAAAATTCGCTCACCGCTGATGTTTTGCAGTCGGATAAGATGCTTCTTATTCCAAGTGTTTAGAGGGGTGGATGTAATGGAAGAACGTAATTTATACAGAGATATCGCTCAGAGGACTAAAGGTGATATTTATATCGGAGTTGTTGGTCCTGTAAGAAGCGGTAAGTCAACATTTATAAAGAAATTTATGGATACTCTTGTTATCCCAAACATTACCGAGGATTATGCAAGAGAGAGGGCAAACGACGAGCTGCCTCAGTCCTCAGCAGGTAGGACTATTATGACTACTGAGCCAAAATTCATTCCCGAAGAGGCTGTGAGTATTCAGCTTCCCGGTAATGCAAGTTTTAAGGTGAGGATGATCGACTGCGTTGGATACATAGTGCCCAGCTCTATCGGGTACATTGAGCAGGATCAGCCCCGAATGGTTATGACTCCCTGGTACGATGAGCCTATCCCGTTTAATATGGCGGCTGAGATCGGCACTAAAAAGGTTATCAACGAGCATTCTACCATTGGTCTTGTTATTACTACTGACGGCAGTATCAGTGATATTGAACGAGATGAATATGAGGAAGCAGAGCAACGTGTTATCACAGAGCTGAAAGAAATCAACAAACCCTTTGTGGTGCTGATGAACTGTATGTATCCCGAAAGTGAACACTCAAAGCAGCTTTGCAAAGATATGAGTGAGAAATACGGCGTTCCTGTTATGGCGGTAAACTGCCTGGAGCTTAACGAGGAGCAGATAAAAAATATTATTTCCACAGTTTTGTTTGAGTTTCCCGTTAAAGAGATCGGCTTTGATCTGCCTATGTGGATAACCAGTCTTGACAGCAACCACTGGATGCGTCAGACCGTTTGCAACGCCATAATGGATGCCGCCGCTGATATGAAGCATATCAGAGACTGCAACGGGCTTATGGATAAAATCACACTGTGTGAGCACATAGACGGTGCTAAAATGGATCAGGTGGATTTAGGTACGGGCAGTGTGAAGATTAAAGTGGGGATAAATCAGGAGCTGTTTTACAAGATACTTTCCGAAACAACGGGTATTGAGATAGAAAATGATAAGGCGCTTATGAGCACAATGCTATCCTTGGCTAAAATGAAAAAGCAGTATGATAGGGTAAAGGATGCGCTTGATGAGGTGGAGGCAACAGGTTACGGTATTGTTATGCCCACCATTGAGGAGCTGCGTCTTGAGGAGCCTGAGATTATGCGTCAGGGCGGCAGGTATGGAGTAAGACTCAAAGCCAGTGCACCCTCTATTCACTTAATGAGAGCGGATATCAACACAGAGGTAAGTCCTATTGTGGGCAGTGAGAAGCAGTCGGAGGATTTGGTTATGTCCTTGATGAGTGAGTTTCAGGAGGATCCCCTGAAGATTTGGGATTCCAACATCTTTGGCAAGTCACTCCACGAGCTGGTCAACGACGGACTTCATTCCAAATTATCCCGTATGCCATCAGAAGCAAGAGCACGTATGCAGGAAACCATTGAGCGGCTTATTAACGAGGGCTGCAGCGGGTTGATATGTATTATTTTGTAAATTCAAAGCCTTCTCTTTACGAGAAGGCTTTTACTTTTGTTCTTTTCGCTATTATAAATTCCAATTTATTTTCGCGCAAGTGTAAAATAAATATTACAAGTTTTTCTAATATTTTTCCCTTTTATTGACATTATTTGCAAAATATATTATATTTAATAAAAACGAAAGGGGTGTGAGAACCTATTGAAAAATCAGGTGAAATATGAGTTGTATTTGATTGCCGCTGCACTGGTTATTACAGCGGCTGTTGTGCTGTTTATCGTGCTCTCAGCCCCACCACTTACACCTGTTTCAGTGGATTACAGTACCACTAAATTAACGGCCGATATTTGGGAAACTTCAACTACTGTTTCCTCAACTGCCGCTACAACGAAAGTGTACGGTAAAATCAACGTGAACACCGCTTCCGCCACAGACCTCTGTGAGTTAAAGGGGATAGGTGAGGTCACTGCAAACAGGATAGTGGAGTACCGTCAGCAGCACGGCAATTTTACAAAACCCGAAGACCTGCTGAACGTGAAGGGTATTGGTGAGAAAAAGCTTGAGGCTATAAGGGATTTTATTTGCTTTTAGCGATTGAAAAGCCGACGGATTTATAGTATAATAGATTAAATAATTAAATTTAAGGAATGAAATAAATGAAACTTGGTATCGTAGGATTGCCTAATGTAGGTAAATCAACACTTTTTAACGCAATTACTAATGCAGGTGCAGGTGCGGCAAACTATCCTTTCTGCACCATTGAGCCTAACGTGGGTATGGTTACTGTGCCTGACGAAAGACTGGATAAGCTTGCCGAGATGTACAGTCCTGATAAGGTCACACCTGCTGTTATTGAATTTGTGGATATTGCAGGTCTTGTTAAGGGTGCATCAAAAGGCGAGGGACTTGGCAACAAATTTCTTTCTCACATTCGTGAGGTGGATGCTATTGTTCACGTTGTTCGTTGTTTTGAAAATAACGACATTGTCCACGTGGACGGCAGTATTGACCCTGCAAGAGATATTGAAACTATCAACCTTGAGCTTATTTTTGCCGATATTGAAATGGTGGAGCGTCGTAGGGATAAAACATCAAAGCTGTTAAAGGGAGATAAATCCCTTCAGGCTGAGGTGGACTTTTTGAACCGACTTATTGAGCATCTGGAGCAGGGTAAGCCGGCCCGTTCAGTTGAGCGTAATGATGATGAAAACGCTATTCTTTCCACCATTGCACTGCTTTCCTCAAAACCCGTTATCTACGCTTGTAATATGAGTGAGGATGACTTTGTAAACGGCATTACAACCAATGTAAGATTTAATGCTGTTAAAGAAATTGCAAAGAGTGAAAACGCAGGTGTTTTACCTATCTGCGCTGAGTTAGAGTCTCAGATTTCCAGCCTTGATGCTGAGGAAAAAGCACTGTTCTTATCCGAACTTTCTCTTGATGCATCAGGCCTTGACAGACTCATTAAAGAGTGCTATTCACTGCTTGGACTCATCTCTTACCTTACAGCAGGTAAGCCTGAGGTCAGAGCCTGGACTATCAAAAGAGGTACCAAAGCACCTCAAGCTGCAGGTGTTATCCACAGCGACTTTGAGCGTGGATTTATCCGTGCTGAGGTGGTTGCTTATGACGATCTTATCACACACGGCTCTATGAACGCTGCAAAAGAGCAGGGACTTGTTCGCAGTGAGGGTAAGGAATACGTGATGAACGACGGAGATATAGTTCTGTTCAGATTTAATGTTTAAACGGTGATGATATGTCTGCTATAAAACTTATAAACGCCAGAATAATTGACCCAGCAAACAACGTTGATATGCAGGGTGAGATACTTGTAAAAAACGGTGTTATTGTGAAAGTAGCGCCGAAGGTTGACGAGTGTGCTGATGAGGTAATCGACTGTAATGGCGCTGTTGCGGCACCGGGACTGGTGGATATTCACGTGCATCTCAGAGACCCGGGTCAGACACATAAAGAGGATATTTTAACCGGTGCAAACGCTGCTGCAGCAGGCGGTGTGACGTCGATAGTTGCAATGCCAAACACTGTGCCTGCAGTGGATAGTGTTGAAACTATAAATTATATCCTTGACAAAGCCAAGGATGCCAACGCTAAGGTGTATCAGGCGGCGGCTATTACTAAAGGGCTGTGCGGTGAAGAGACAGTGGATTTTGAGCAGCTTAAAAGCGCAGGTGCAGCGGCTTTTTCCGATGATGGACGTCCCGTTGAAAACACTGCGTTTATGCTAAAAGCATTGCAAGAGGCAAATAGGCTGAATGTTCCCGTGCTTTCCCATTGTGAGGACTTGTACTTAGCTAAGGGCGGTATAATGCACAAGGGTGAAGTATCCGAAAAGCTGGGGGTTAACGGTATTCCTGCCGCCGCTGAGGACTGCGGCACTGCCCGTGATATTTCACTTGCCGAAAGCAGTGGACTGCCTGTGCATATCTGTCACGTCAGCACCAAAACCTCACTTTTAATGATTGCTGACGCTAAAAACAGGGGAGTAAAGGTAACCTGCGAAACAGGACCTCACTATTTCACCCTTGACCACACTGAGCTGCTTAGCCGTGATGCTAATTTCAGAATGAATCCGCCACTTAGAACTAAGTCGGATGTCAGCGCTGTTATCTCGGCTATTAAAAACGGTGTTGTTGATGCTATCGCTACTGACCACGCACCTCATTCTGTATCGGAAAAGTCGGATTTTGAAAAGGCTCCTAACGGCATTGTGGGTATGGAAACATCCCTTGCTGTGAGTTATACAGCCCTTGTAAAAACAGGAGTTATCACTCTTAACCGACTGATTGAGTTGATGAGCGTAAAGCCTGCTGAAATTATGAATATCTCTGCAGGAACTTTGTCTGTGGGAAAAGCGGCAGATATAGTTGTGTTTGACCCCGATGAGCAGTTTGTTGTAGATAAAACTAAGCTTCACGGCAAGTCGCAAAACACACCTTTTGACGGCTGTAATCTGTCTTGCAAGGTAAAATATACTTTGCTTGACGGTAAAATAGTATATAAAGATTAAGGAGAAGCAAACTATGTCATTTGATAGACTTATTAAGAAAATTGATGAAATGAACAACCCCACCGTTGCAGGTTTGGATCCCAAGCTTGACTTTATTCCTCAGTTTATTAAGGACGAGTGCGAAAAGAAATACGGTAAAACCTTAGAGGCAGCGGCAGAGGCTCTGCTCACCTTTAACAAAGGACTTATTGATGCTCTTTATGATATCGTTCCTGCAGTAAAACCCCAGTGCGCTTATTACGAGATGTACGGTTGGCAGGGTATGAGAGCCCTTTACGAAACTATTAAATATGCCAAATCAAAGGGTATGTTTGTTATTACTGACGGCAAGAGAAACGATATCGGCACCACTATGGAGGCTTATGCAAAGGCACATCTGGGAAATGTTGATGTTTTCGGTGAGTCGGTAGCTCCTTTTGACGGTGATGCTTTAACTGTTAACGGATATCTGGGTAGTGACGGTATAAATCCCTTGCTTGATATCTGCAAAAAAGACGACAAGGGCATTTTTGTGCTTGTTAAGACTTCTAACCCTTCTTCAGGTGAGTTGCAGGATAGAAAGATTGATGATAAATCTGTTTACGAATCAATGGGTGAGATGTGCGAGAACTGGGGCAGTGATAATATCGGTGAGTACGGTTATAACTGCGTTGGCGCTGTTGTAGGTGCTACATACCCTGAGCAGCTTGTTGAGCTTCGTGCTAAATTGCCACACACCTTCTTCTTAGTACCCGGTTATGGTGCTCAGGGTGCAGGTGCAGCTGATATTAAGGGTGCTTTTGATGAAAACGGCAGAGGTGCAATAATCAACTCCTCAAGAGGAATTATGTGCGCTTATAAGAAGTTCGAGTTTGATGAAAAGGACTACGCTGCAGCAGCAAGAAAAGAAGCTATCAGAATGCGTGACGAGCTTAACATAGTTAGATAAATATAAACTTTTAAAAGGTCGGTGACAACGTTGTCACCGACCTTTTTGCATACAAAACTACTCCTTTGCATATATTTTAGAGAAAGCTTCAGAGGAGTTGATAGCATTGAAGGGAGTAGTTGAAGAACGGGCAATAGTGCTGGGTAAATATATAGTAAATACAGGGGCAACTGTAAGAGTTTGCGCTAAGAAGTATGGGATAAGCAAATCAACGGTACATAAGGATGTTTCACAGCGGTTAAAAAGTCTTGATCCGCAGCTGTACGGCAAGGTGAAAATGGTTTTGGAGATAAATAAATCAGAGCGTCATATAAGAGGTGGGCTTGCCACCAAAAGAAAATATAAAAGCACATAAAAATGGGCATCGGTTTAACCGATGCCCATTAAATATTGTTTAGCTGAATTTATTCTTCAAAAGATTTATCAAGTGCTTTTTCAAACACTGCAACAGCCTCAGCGTCAGGCTTTTTATCAATTAAAGTAACTACAACTGTGCAAACAAGACCTGCGATAAATCCGGGTACCAACTCGTAAATTCCGGTGGATGCAGAAAGACCGCCTGCCAACCAAACCACGTCTACTAAAGCGCCGCCGATAACACCTGCTAAAGCACCTTTGTATGTAAGTCTCTTCCAGAATACTGAAAGCAAAACAACGGGTCCGAATGCAGAACCAAAACCTGCCCAAGCGTTTTCAACAAGATTCATTATAGCCTGAGCACCCTGTGCTTTACTGCTTGCAATAAAGTAAGCAACAATAGAAACTAAAACAACAACGATTCGTCCAACCCAAAGGATCTCTTTTTCCGAAGCATTCTTTCTAATAACGGGCTTGTAGATATCGCTTGTAAATGATGATGAAGCAACCAGAAGCTGGCTGTCAGCTGTTGACATAGATGCAGCAATAATTGCAGACATCAAAAGACCGGCGATAAAAGCAGGGAAGTACTTTCTTGCAAATGCGATAAACACAGTATCCTGTGCACCCTGGAGAACAAGCTCCTTACCCATAATCATTCTGCCGAAGAATGCCATTACGCAAACTGCACTAAGTGCTAAAACAACCCAAATAATAGCGATAGTAGCCGCTTTGTTAACATCCTTTGCCTTTTTGATAGACATAAATCTAACAAGAATATGAGGCATACCGAAGTAACCAAGACCCCAGGCAAGACCTGATATAATATCACGCCAATCCGATGCAAAAAGGTTTGAACCGAAAGCGTACTGTGTGCCTTCAGCATCCACGATAGTCTGAGAAAGCAAAGCAGAGTCAGCCTCGCCAGATAATGCTGCAATGATCGGGATAGCCAGCAGAGCAACTAACATAAGTATTCCCTGGAAAAAGTCAGTCCAGCAAACAGCTTTGTAACCGCCTAAGAAGGTGTAAACTAAAATGATAGCTGCGAAAATAAGCATTGCAATACTGGGATCAAGGCTGGGGAATACCTTTAAAAACACCTTTGTTCCTGCAACGAATGCAGATGCAACGTAAACGGTAAAGCAAACAAGGAATATTACTGCAGATACCATCTGCAATGCTTTATGACCTGAGCCGAAGCGGTTTGACAGGTACTGAGGCAGAGTGATGGAGTCGTTTGCAGCAGCTGAAAATCTTCTAAGACGCTTTGCAACGAAGATCCAGTTAGCAGCAGTACCCAGTGCAAGACCGATACCAATCCAAACCTCACCAAAACCAAATGCTAAAATGCTTCCGGGCAGACCCATCAAAAGCCATGCAGACATATCGGATGCCTGAGCGCTCATTGCGGTAACCCACGGACCCATCTGACGTCCGCCTAAGAAATAGTCTTTCTCACCGCTGCCTTTGGATTTGAAAAAGAAGAATAATCCTATTCCCAAAACGGCAACGAAATAGAGTATGAAAGCTAATAATTCATAGATATTTATATTACCCATTTTTTCCTCCTTAAAGCCATTAAAATTTCATACGCACACAATTATACAGTATTTTAAAGTGATTGTCAATTTTTTTGCATAAATATTAGTATTTGCTGTGAAATTATATATATTATATATTTGACATTTTACGCAAAAAGTTATATAATTATTTGGATAATTATAATTGGAGAATTGTGTCGATGTACAAAATTGTGAAAAAAAGAGTTTTAAATCAGCAAATGACTCTTTTGAGAATAGATGCTCCCCATATTGCTAAAAAGGCTCTGCCGGGCCAGTTCATTATTATAAGAATTGATGAGCTTGGCGAGAGAGTTCCTTTTACCATTGCCGCTTATGACGGTGAGCAGGGGACCATTGATATAATTTATCAGACTGTAGGCTACTCAACAAAGCTGCTTGATACTTTAAACCAGGGCGATTACATATTAGACGTTGTTGGTCCCTTGGGTAAGGCATCTGAGCTTGAAGGATATAAAAATGCTGTTGTTGTAGGTGGCGGTACGGGCTGTGCCATTGCACTGCCTCAGGCTAAGGCACTTAAAGAGCTGGGTGCTAATGTGACTATGGTTGCAGGATTCAGAAACAAGGATATTATTATTCTTGAGGATGAGATGAAAGACGCTTCAAATCAGCTTGTTATTATGACTGATGACGGTTCTAACGGCAACAAGGGTTTTGTTACCGGTGCGCTTAAAGATATACTCGACAATGATAAAACAGTTGATTTTGTTATCGCTATCGGACCTCTTCCTATGATGAAGGCTGTTTGCGATCTGACTAAGGAATATGGAATAAAAACTATCGTTAGTATGAACTCAATTATGATCGACGGTACAGGTATGTGCGGCGGTTGCCGTGTTACTGTGGGTGGAGAAATCAAGTTCGCCTGTGTTGACGGCCCCGATTTTGACGGTCATTTGGTGGATTTTGATGAGGCTATCAAACGTGGCAGAATGTATGTGGATCAGGAAAGGGCCGCTAACGAGCATACTTGCAGATTAACAGGAGATAAGCACAATGGCTAATATGCGTAATGTAAAAGTGGATATGCCTCAGCAGACTCCTGATATCAGAAATAAAAATTTCGATGAGGTTGCTTTAGGCTACACATTAGAGGATGCAAAAGAGGAAGCATCCCGTTGTTTAAACTGTAAAAACAAGCCTTGTGTAAGTGGTTGTCCCGTTAACGTAAGAATCCCTGAGTTTATCGAGGCTATCAATAACGACAACCTTAAAAAGGCTTATGAAATAATCAAAAGCACTAACTCGCTTCCTGCTGTTTGTGGACGTGTTTGCCCTCAGGAGAAGCAGTGTGAGTCTAAGTGTGTGAGAGGCATTAAGGGTGAGCCGGTTGCTATCGGCAGACTTGAAAGATTCGTGGCAGACTATGCTATGAAGCATTTTGAGAGTGAAAAGCTTGATGTTAAGTCGAACGGCAAAAAGGTGGCTGTTGTGGGTTCTGGCCCCAGTGGACTTACTTGTGCAGGTGATCTGGCAAAGCTGGGTTACGATGTAACTGTTTTTGAAGCTTTCCACGTGGCAGGCGGTGTTTTGATGTACGGTATTCCCGAGTTCCGTTTGCCCAAGGCTATCGTTCAAAAAGAGATAGATGAGATGAAAAAGCTTGGCGTTAAGATCGAAACCAATATGGTTATCGGTAAGGTTTTGTCTGTTGACGAACTGCTTGAAAATGGGTATGACGCTGTGTTTATCGGTTCAGGTGCAGGTTTGCCTAACTTTATGAAAATTCCCGGTGAGGCGCTGCTTGGTGTATATTCCTCTAATGAATTTCTGACCCGTGTTAATCTTATGAAGGCGTACAAGCCTGAATACGATACACCTATAAATAAAATGCGTGATGTGGCAGTTGTGGGCGGCGGTAACGTTGCTATGGATGCTGCAAGATGTGCAAAGCGTTTGGGCGCTGAGAATGTTTATATCGTTTACAGACGTTCTGAGGATGAAATGCCTGCACGTGCTGAGGAAATTCATCACGCTAAAGAAGAGGGCATTGAGTTTTTGATGCTTAATAATCCTGTTGCCATAAACGGTGATGAAAACGGACGTGTTAGCTCTGTAACCTGCGTTAAAATGGAGCTGGGTGAGCCTGATGCCAGTGGCAGACGTTCTCCTAAGGCTATTGAGGGCAGTGAGTATGAGTTGACAGTCGATACTGTTATTATTGCTATCGGTGGAAGTCCTAATCCGCTTATTCGTTCTACTACTAAGGGACTCCGGTCTAACAAACGTGGTTGCTTGGTGGTGGATGAAGATACACTTAAAACCAGCCGTGACGGTGTGTATGCAGGTGGTGACGCTGTTACAGGCGCTGCAACCGTAATTTTGGCTATGGGAGCAGGTAAGACTGCTGCTAAGTCTATTGATGAATATTTAAACAAACAAGATGTGAGGTGAGAGTTTTGGGTTATGTAAAACAACCTATAACAGAAAAATTTAATAGCGATACAGGTGTGTTTAAACCCAATTTCTTCATTTCATTCCTGTTTTTTGTTTATATGTTTATGAGCTATTATGAACCTTTTTTGAATCAAATTATAGGTGCTGTAACCAAATATTTGATTTTGTTTATAATTTTTGTTTTGATTTTGGTTTATAAAAAACCGGAGTTTAGGTCATACCATTTCATATTGCTCGGTTGGCTTATTCTTAAATTGATATCGGTTTTGTGGTCCAGTGGCTCGGGTATTGATGTCGTTCAAAAACATTTTATTTCCCAGTTCGGAATGGTTGCGTTTTTTATTGTTATGACGCTGGAGAAGTTCGATAAAAAAATTATTGAAAATCTTCTTTTTTGGTTGTATTTATTCAGTTTTTCCATAGGCTTTTTAGCACTGTTTTTATCCGATGCATATTTAGGTATTTCGGTAAGACAAACATTACATTTGTTTGGCAATACTTTGGACCCGAATAACCAGTCTGCACTATGCCTCTCGGGTGTGGCTATAGGAATTTACTATGTTTTAACAAAGTCGAAGTTTAAGTTGTTTCATGTTTTTGTTATTGCAGTAAACATCACTTCAATGCTTATGACAGCTTCCAGAGGTGGTCTTATTTCATTGACAGCGGTTGTATTATTGCTGTTGTTTGTTCCTATAAATATGCAAATCGATCCAAGAGAGACTGTTTTTAAAGTTATTATATTGATTGCTTTAGCTGCAATATTCTTTTTGTTTGCCGAGAAGATACTTCCTGAAAACATCTATAACCGTCTTTTCGATTTTTCCAGTTACGCAGGTGGTTCTGACCGTGTTGAAAAATGGAATGAAGCGTTTAGGATAATTCTTGATAAGCCTTTGTTTGGCGCAGGTTGGGGTGGTAATGATATCTATTCCCATAATACTTATATTACTATGCTTATGGATATCGGTATAGTGGGAACCGGCATATTCTTTATCCCGATAGGTATAATATGTTTTAAAGCCGGAAAACAAAAAAATCTTCTTCCGATTCTGCTTATTTTGGTGGGATTTGCACCGTCCTTCTTTATAGATGCTATTAACAAGCGATTCTTTTGGAATGCTATAGTTTTGGCGGCAGTAGTAGTAAACAGTTACGTGGAGCAGGAGACAGATAATAAACTTCGTGTCCCTGAAAATACCATGAAAAGCAAATATATAAAATAATTTTTTTGGAGAGAGTGTTAAAATGAGCAAGAAAAAGGTTATGTTGGTTTTCGGTACCCGTCCGGAAGCGATAAAAATGTGTCCTCTTGTAAATGAACTTAAAACAAGAAAAACCATTGATACCGTTGTTTGTGTAACGGGCCAGCATAAGCAGATGTTGAGTCAGGTGTTGGAGTGCTTTGGCGTTGAGCCGGATTATGATTTGTGCGTTATGAAAGACAGACAGACTCTCTTTGACGTGACGGGTGCAGTGCTTGAACGTTCAAAAGAGGTGCTGGAAAAAGAGAAGCCTGATGTGGTTTTGGTACACGGCGATACAACCACCACCTTTGCCACTGCTATGGCTTGTTTCTACTTGCAGATTCCCGTCGGACACGTTGAAGCGGGACTTAGAACATACAACATTTATTCACCTTATCCTGAGGAGTTTAACCGTCAGGCTGTGGGCATTATTTCAAAGTTTAATTTTGCTCCCACAAAGCTCTCCGAACAGAATTTGCTTAAAGAGGGAAAAGACCCTGAGTTTATCTTTATCACCGGCAATACTGCCATAGACGCTCTTAAAACCACCGTCAAAGCAGATTATACTCATCCCGTGCTTGATTGGGCTAAAGATAGCCGTCTTATAATGCTCACTGCTCACAGACGTGAGAATTTAGGTGAGCCGTTGCGTAATATGTTCAGGGCTATTAAGAGAATAGTTGACGAAACACCGGATATTAAAGTGGTGTATCCCATACATATGAATCCTGCGGTGCGTTCAGCGGCAAAGGAAATTTTCGGTGATCACGACAGGGTCAGAATTATTGATCCGTTAGACGTTCTGGATTTCCATAACTTCCTTAACTGCTCCTATCTCATCTTAACTGATAGCGGCGGTATTCAGGAAGAGGCTCCGTCTTTAGGAAAACCGGTTTTGGTTATGAGAGATACCACTGAGCGTCCTGAGGGAATAGAGGCAGGTACACTCAAGCTTGTGGGTACTGACGAAACTACTATTTATAATGAATTTAAAAAGCTGCTTACCGATAAGTCTGAATATGATCTGATGAGCAAAGCGTCTAATCCTTACGGCGACGGAACTGCTTGCAAACAGATTGCTGATATTTTGGAGAAAATGCTTTAATAAATATGTACTCCGTAGCTGATTTTAGTTACGGAGTATTTTTATGAAAAATAGTGGCTTGAGAGGGGAATAAACACAACCAATTGTGGTTTACATAATTAGTTTACATAACAACTTATGCACTTAACATAAAACACTTGACATAAAATAGTGATGTTGCATAAACTTTTAAAAAGTTGTCGATTTTCGTTGATTTACGGGGCTGTATTTGTTATAATTCTAATAGATTTATTGCAAGAAGGACTTAACATAATGAACATTGGTTTTATTGGCGCCGGAGGTAATATCGCCGGTGCTATTATTAACGGCATTTTTAACTCTCAGCTTGTTGATTCCAAGCAGCTTTTTATGTTTGATCCCAATAGGGAGCCTCTTAAAAAGTTTGAGGATTTAGGTGCGAATATATGTGATAGCGCTAAGGATGTTGTAAACAACTCTGATTACATCTTTTTATGCGTTAAGCCACAGATAATATTTGACATAATATCGGGCATTAAGCAGTTTGTCACCGCCCAGAAATGTATTGTCAGCGTTGCGGCAGGTATATCCATTGCTTCAATAAAACAGGCAGTTGGATTTGATTGCAAGGTTATTCGTGTTATGCCCAACACACCGCTTATGCTTTCTCAGGGTGCCAGTGGAGTAAGCTGTCTGCCACCTGTCAGTGACGATGAATTCGATTTTGTTCTTAACATTTTCAAGACATCGGGAGTTGCAGTGGCTTGTGACGAAAATCAGATAAACGCTGTTACTGCAGTAAGCGGAAGCGGCCCTGCCTATGTTTTTAAGTTTGCTAAGGCTGTAATTGAGCAATCTGTTCAGTTAGGCTTAGAGCAAGATAAAGCCGCTGAGCTTATGTACCAAACGCTTATCGGCGCTGCTTATATGCTGCGTGATAGCGGTAAGTCGGCAGATGAGCTGATAAAAATGGTAACCTCTCCAAAGGGCACCACTTTAGCTGCTTTAGAGTATTTCGACAGTAAGGACTTTGATAACATAGTCAAAGGTGCTGTCAATGCTTGTAAAAACAGGGCAGACGAGCTGGGTGCTTCAAAATAGAATAAGTTGTCCCACCTTTGCATAATATTATTTAGATATTTGCAGGAGGTATAATATTATGACAGAGGGTTTGATGGGAGTAAAGCTTCATAGCGCTACGGGATTTTTCAAAAAGAACAGATCTCTTTTGATAATATCCTTGATTATCCTATTTGGAATGGTAATGGGAGCCTGGGCAATAAGCTTGTGTGAAGACAACGCTTTTTACGGTGTTGCAGATGTGTTTAAGCGTTTTTTGGCAAAGCGTATGGACCAGTCGTTTTTCTTTACTTTTTTGTTTTGCCTTATATCCTATCTGCCTATGCTTATTTGCAGTTATGTTTTCGGGCTGTGTATAATCGGAAGTCCTGCGGCAGTCATCATTCCCTTTACAAAGGGCATATCTATGGGACTTGTATCCGGCTATCTATACTCGGTTTACAGCTTAAAGGGAATAGGCTTTTTTGCACTTATTATGCTGCCGGGGCTGGTAATATCATCACTTGTAACAGCGGTTGCATCAAGAGAAACTCTGCGATTTTCTCATTCGCTTTTTAAAATGACAGTGCTGGATAAAAAGCTATTGCTTTGTGAGGAGTTCAAAACCTATTCTTTAAGATTTATTTTCTTTTTTATTGTTATTATTTTTTCCGCTTTGACAGACTCTGTGATGTCAACGGCTTTTATAAAATTCTTTGATTTTTGAATACAAACGTTAAACGTGAGGGACGATATAATGAAGGACTACATCAGCGAATACAGCGAGTTTTTGGCCACCACTAAGGGTGCGTCGAAAAACACGCTGGAATCTTATACCAGAGATATTAAGCAGTATTTAAGCTACTTATCCAATGTTAATGTGGATGTTATCACTGCTGACGATACTGTTGTATCTAAATATGTTGCTGAGCTTAAAAGGCTCGGCAGGACTCCTTCTACCATAACACGTTTCCTTGCTTCTGTACGTTCCTTTTACCAGTATTTGATGGCTACCAATCAGGTAACAGAAAATCCTACCGTTAAGGTTAAGGTGGAGAAAACTGCAAAGAAACTGCCTGAGATATTGACCGAAAAGGAGATTGACGCACTGCTTTCTCAGCCCAGTATTTCTGATTTTAAGGGATGTCGTGATAAGGCTATGCTGGAGCTTTTATACGCTACCGGGGTGCGTGTTACAGAGCTTATCGACCTTAACGTGGATGACGTTAATCTGCAGATAAATATAATTCATTGCAAGAGCAGTAAGAACGAGCGTATTATACCCGTTTACCACGATGCTATAAAGGCAGTTTCGGAGTATTTGAGCCGTGTGCGTCCTGCAATTACCGTTGACCGAAATCAGAAAGCACTTTTTTTGAATATGAACGGTGAACGTCTTACCCGTCAGGGCTTCTGGAAGATAATTAAGTCTTACGCTTTTGAGGCGGGTATTAAAAGAGAAATCACACCTCATACCATTCGTCATTCCTTTGCTGCACATCTTTTGGAAAACGGTGCAGGTCTTAAGGATATTAAGGATATGCTGGGTCATTCGGATATTTCATCCACCCATATTTACAGTACACTTATGAAGCAAAGATATGCCAGTGCATATAAAAAGTTTCATCCCAGAGCAGGTCGCTAAGTTTAAGGAGTTGTAATAGTTGAGCAATAACAAGCCTCTTGAAAAGAATTCGTTTTTAAAATTTTTTGAAATATATAAGGACAAGTTTATTAAAATATTAGGTCTTAACGCAATATTTTTTGTGGTTTGCCTTGTGTTGTTTTTAGTTATTTTCTTTGCAGGTTATTTAGTAAACACTTTTATGGGCGGCATATCTAATCTTGCCGTAAGCCTTTTGTTTTTACCTTTGATATTACTTGCACCGCTGGTTTCTGCCATTATAAAGATGTGCAGAGACTATGTGAGAGAAGTACCGGGCTTTTTCCTTGAAGACTTTAAAAACGCCTTTAAATCCAACTTTAAGCAGAGTATTATTACGGGCATTATCCAGTATGTGCTTATTTGGCTGCTAATAATGGCAATTTATTTTTACTACTCCATATCTCCTGAATACGGACTTATGCGTACCATCGGACTGGGTGTATGTATATTTGCGGCAGTAGTGTTGGTGATAATGAGCTATTATGTGTATATGATGATAGTGACATTGGATCTAAAGCTTAAAGAAATATATAAAAACGCCGCTATATTTACGTTTTTGTGCCTTGTCAGAAACGTATTGCTCACAGTGATTTTAGTAGTGTGGATAGCCTTAGCAGGTTTCTTTGCCATGACTGCCATTTACAGTCAGAACGGCTTTGTTTACGGATTTTTCTTTGCCTTTATAATGACTCTGTTTTTTGGATTTATTTTCTATACAGTGGCATTTTTCACATATCCGCCTATCAAGAAATACGTGCTTGATCCTTATTACGAGCAGCATCCTGAACAGTCATCTGCATCTGTAACGGGTAAAGTGGATGCTTCTAAAGTTAAACAGAACTTTGAACAGGAAGAAAAAGAGTTGCCCGAATTTGTATATCACAACGGTAAAATGGTGCACCGTTCAGCCTTTGAACAAGAGCAGATGTTTACTGATGTAAGTGAAGATGAATAAAAAATATCCTTTCGGAATTTCCCGAAAGGATATTTTTTTATTTAATCTTATATTCGTTTATAACATTACCGTCAAGGTCTTTTTGGATAAAGCAGCCGTTTTGTAAGGTCATATATCCGTGTGGGGTTTGTTCTTTGGGAATAGACACAGAACCGGGGTTAAGATAAACAAAATCCTCGTGCTCACGATAAGCAGAGACGTGAGTGTGGCCGTTAAGCAAAATATCGCCTTTTTGTAAGGGCGGTAGGTTTT
The DNA here is from genome assembly GCA_017407705.1 of Clostridia bacterium. Lineage (GTDB taxonomy): Bacteria > Bacillota > Clostridia > Oscillospirales > Acutalibacteraceae > RGIG2202. The sequence continues at coordinate 15,483 of JAFQWA010000020.1, read as the reverse complement.
GCTCGTTGTAGATATGACCGTGAGTGGCGTAGATAAGTGTATTACCCTCGCAGATCACTGCATAGTCTGCAAGAATAGGGAACTGCAGCACCATCTGATCCACTTCGGTATCGCAATTTCCTCTGACACACAGTATTTTATCCTTATAACCATTTAATATTTCAATAACCTTTTTAGGTGCATAATCACGGGGCAGATCGTTTCTGGGGCCGTGGTACAGAATATCACCCAGCAAAAGCATTTTATCTGCTTTCTCACTTTTATAAGCCTCTATAAGCTTTTCACAGTAGTATGCAGAGCCGTGAATATCAGATGCGATAAGCCATTTCATTGTGGTTCCTCCAAAACTGATTTGTATTATTATAATATAATTTTACCATTTATTCAATAGCGATAAAAAATAAAACCGAAACCATAGGCTTCGGTTTTATAATTTAAAAAGTCAATTAGTTTTCGCTGTAGATAACAGTAACATCAGGATGCAACTGCAAAATTGAAGCGGGAACCTTGGGAGTGATGGGGCCGTAGAATGACTGCATAACGATATCCTTCTTATTCTTACCGTTTGCAATAAGCAGAACCTTCTTAGCCTGCATAATAGCGCCCATACCCATTGTAATAGCCTTTCTGGGAACCTCGTCTTCAGATGCAAAGAATCTTGCGTTAGCCTCGATAGTAGAGGGATCAAGAGTTACAACGTGAGTACCCTTTGTGAAAACGTCGTCAGGCTCGTTAAAGCCGATATGACCGTCAAGACCGATGCCCAGCAACTGGAGATCAATGCCGCCAAGACTCTCGATAAGAGCGTCATAATCAGCGCCTTCTTTTTCAAGATCAGCAGCACAACCGTTGGGAACGTTGGTGCGGTTGATGTCGATATTGATATGCTCAAAAAGGTTTGTATTCATAAAATAGCGGTAGCTCTGATCGTTCTCAACGGGCAGACCTACATACTCGTCTAAGTTAACAGAAGTTACGTCTGAAAAATCAAGTTCACCTGCATCGCACTTTTTAGCCAACTCTTTGTAAGTGCCGATAGGGGAAGAACCGGTTGCTAAACCTAAAATGCTCTTAGGCTTAGAGATAACCTGAGCTGCAATAATATTAGCAGCCTGACGGCTCAATTTCTCATAACTGTCCACAGTGATAAATTTCATAAAAATTTACTCCTTTAAAATGGTTTATGGGATAACAGCAGTATAGCTGACATCTTTCTAAATTTATTATACCAAGAAACTGTAAATAATAAAATGACATTTAATTACATTTAATGTAATTTTTTGGTAAAAATTTTACTGAAATATTATAACACATTGTAACCAACTACGCAAGTGGGTGAGAGCAAAAAAATTATATTTTTTACGAATTTTATGATATTGCCTATTTGTAAGCATAGCGTTATAATTTATATGTGACCAATTGGAATTTTTTACGATTATATAGATGAAGGGCATTAGAAATATTTGGGGGTGGTATTGATGGATGACGCGAGAATAGTTGAACTATATTGGCAGCGTGATGAAGCCGCAATAACTGAAACACAAACAAAATACGGGCATTACTGCTACTGCATTGCATACAACATCCTTAAAAACAACGAGGATGCAAAAGAGTGCGAAAACAATACATATCTTGATGCGTGGAACAGTATGCCACCTAACAAACCTGCTATCCTTTCATCCTTTTTGGGTATGATAACCCGACGTATTTCACTGGATAAGTTCAGGAAAAGTATGTCTAAAAAGCGTGGCGGAGGAGAAGCAGAGCTGTCTTTAGATGAGCTGGAGTGGTGTGTTCCCTCTGATAAGAGTATTGACGATGAGATGGACTCTGAAAATCTGGCTAAGCTGATATCCTCGTTTTTAAAAGACTTGCCCAAAACTGAATGTAATGTGTTTTTACGCAGATACTGGCATTTCGATTCAATAAAAGACATTTCCAAAAGATACGGATATACTCAAAGCAAGGTAAAAATGATGTTGAAAAGAACACGGGAAAAACTTGCGAACTACCTGGAAAAGGAGGGTGTGTTTATATGAGATCTGATAAATTGCAGGACGCAATCGGTATGGTAGACGAAGAATTGATCGTCGCCGCCGATAAAAAGCCGAACATATTGTTTAAGTTTAGATGGGTAGCTGTGGTAGCAGCAATGCTGGTTATAGCTATCGGTATCGGCGTTGTAACACTGCCTGACGTACCGATGACAGGTGAGGTGGATAACACTACTGCAACTACAACCCGGGGAACTACATCCGGCACCGTTCAGACCACCACTCAAAGCACCACCCAAACCACTACTCAAAGCACAACAATTAAGGTGGAGCTGCCTACTGCGTTAAGCTCTCACGCTATCAGTGAGGCTGTGTATCCCACTATGGCAAAGTATCCACAGGTTGACGGGTATAATTATGATTCTGAAAAGTACGAGCTTTGGCAGGCAGATCGCAAAAAACAGTCAGCTTATAAAAACGCAGTTGGTAATCTGGATGAATTTTACAAAAAGACTATCCCTGAGTTTTTAATTGATAATAAAAACGAAAATCGGGTTTATTCGCCCCTTAATATGTATATGGCGCTTTCTATGCTTGCAGAGATTAATAATAACAAAGGCAGAGATAAGCTGCTTGATTTTTTGCAGGTGGATAGTATTCAGTCGTTAAGGACTCAGGCACACGGAATTTGGAATGCTAACTATTGTGACGACGGTGCAGTAACCAGTATTTTAGGCAGTTCCTTGTGGTTAAGAGATGGTGTTTCCTACAACAAAGAGGTTATTAATAATCTTACAAAGTACTATTATGCTTCGTCTTATAGTGGTAAAATGGGTTCTACTGAATATAATAATATGTTAAAAAACTGGTTAAATAAACAAACCGGTGGATTGTTGCAGGATCAGGTTGAAGACACAGAACTCTCAGAAGAAACTATTATGGCACTTCTAACTACGGTTTATTTTACTGCTAAATGGGATAAAGTATTTTATGACGATAGGATTACCCAAAAACTGTTTCATACTCCGTCAGGTGATGAATTCTGTGAATTTATGCACGAAACTAATAATACCGGAAGAATATATTGGGGAGAAAAATTTTCGTCTACTACTAAAGGCTTGAAGGAAGGCGGAGAAGTTGTTTTTATTCTTCCTGATGAAAATGTAAGTGTAAATGAATTGTTAAAAGATGAAGAAACTTTATCGTTTATCTCATCAAAAGATACTTGGGATAATCAAAAAGGTATTACTGTAAATTTATCGGTTCCAAAATTTGATATACAGTCTAATTATGATATAATTAAAGGTATGAAAAATCTCGGTTTAGCTGACTGTTTAGGCATGGTGTCTAGTGCTAGTCATAGTTCAAGAGTTGTTGCTGATAAAGAAGGTGTTGTGGCAACATCTTTTATACCTATTTATTTCCCGTTGAGTGCGCCACCTTTGAAAGATAAAATCGACTTTGTTTTAGACAGACCGTTTATTTTTGTAATAAACAGTAGTGTTGGAATGCCCTTGTTTGTGGGTGTTGTAAATAATCCGTAAAAATAAAAAACGGGCAGAGATCATCTCTGCCCGTTTTATTTTACAAATTCAACTGTTTTACGTATTGGCTGGGCCACAAACGGTAACGTCGATAAAACATTTTAGAAAAATTCGAGCGGTCTTTATATCCGCACATATCACAGCTTTCATTAACTGAATATCCGTCTGACAAAAACTTTGCGGCATTTTCCATTCTTACTGAAATAATATATTCCTGAATACCTACACCGTATCGCTTTTTAAACAAACGGGACAAATATCTGCGGTCAACAGACATCTCCTCAGCAATCTCTTGTACTGTAATATCACGCATATAAGATGAGCGAATATAGGTTTCAACTCTGTTGGCGTAATTGTGCACAGAATACGACTTTGCAAACAAAAGCGCCATAATGCGATGAACAACGGTTGTTACATATTCCTCACGCATATTGCTCCAACCGGGAAAATTTTCTTTTAGCATTCCCAAAAGCTCTCTGAATGTGGCACTGGGAAGTTCACCAACAGGGGTGGTGAGTGAGTCAAACCTTTTAGATAAGCTCCCTGTAAACCCAACCCAAATGTACGTCCAAGGGTCTTTTTCATCGGCTGTGTAGGTAGTCACTTCGTCGGGATATATCAGGAAAAACTGACCTGCAGATAAATGATAGGTTTTGCTTTTGGTGTAAAAGGTGCCTTTGCCTGATAATACATAATGGAGCAGGTAATATCTGCGCACATAAGGGCCAAAGCTGTGACCTGATATACATTGTTCCACACCGCAGTCAACGGGGTTTATGTCATTAAAATGCTTGTCTTCAAGGGTATTGTAAATTTTAAGATTCATTTTCTCCACCTCTTATAGGTTACATTTTACCACATACCGTGCACCTATTGCAATAGAAAATGTAAATGGGATATGTTACAATGTAAAAAAATCCAAGGAGGAATGTTAAATGAAAGTCACTTTTGTTGGTGCAGGAAGCACTGTGTTTGCCAAAAATGTTTTGGGAGATATAATGCTCTGCGAGATGTTCCATGATGTTGATATTGCCCTTTACGATATCGACCAAAACCGTTTAGAGGAATCTTACATTTTGATCGATGCTATGAATCGCAACATTAACGAGGGTCGTGCTAAGATAGAAAAATACTTGGGCGTTGAAAACCGCAAGGCTGCTCTTTGTAATGCTGATTTCGTTGTTAACGCTATTCAAGTCGGTTTGTATGAGCCTTGTACTGTGATTGATTTTGAGATTCCCAAAAAGTACGGTCTTCGCCAGACTATTGCTGATACTCTCGGTATTGGCGGCGTTATGCGTGGACTTCGTACCATTCAGGTAATGAAAGGTATTGCAAGGGATATGGAGGAGGTTTGTCCTGACGCCTGGTTCTTAAACTATACCAACCCCATGTCAATAATTACCGGATTTATGCAGCGTTATACTAAAATTAAAACTATCGGTTTGTGCCATAGTGTGCAGGTTTGCTCGTATAATCTGCTGAAAAGTTTGGACCTTGAAGATAAGCTGGACGGACGTATTGAAACCATTGCCGGTATTAACCATATGGGATGGTTGCTGGATATCCGTGATAAAGAGGGTAATGACCTTTATCCCGAGATTCGTCGCCGTTCTAAACAAAAGAATTTAACTGAAAAACACGGCGATATGGTGCGTTTTGATTAAATTGACAAGCTGGGATATTATTGCACCGAGTCCAGTGAGCACAATGCAGAGTATAACGCTTTTTATATTAAAAGGGGTAGGGACGACCTGATCGAAAAATATAATATCCCCTTAGATGAATATCCTCGTCGTTGCGTTAACCAGATCAACGGTTGGGCAGAGCAGAAACAGAGTATTATGTCAGGCGGCAAGGTCGAGCATACCCGTTCTGAGGAATATGCATCACGTATTATACAGGCGATCGTCAGTGGTGTACCTTATAAAATCGGCGGTAACGTTATAAATCACGGTTTGATCTCTAACCTTCCTGCTGATGCTTGTGTTGAAGTGCCTTGTTTGGTTGACAGAGCCGGTATTCACCCCACCTATATCGGTGAGCTGCCCACTCAACTTGCTGCTATGAACTCCTCAAACATCTATGCTCAGCTGCTTACTATTGAAGCAGCAGTTTCAGGGGACAGAGCGAAGGTTTATCAGGCGGCAATGATGGATCCTCATACGGGTGCAGAGCTTTCCACAGACGAAATCGTTGCATTGTGTGACGAACTGCTTGAAGCCCACGAAACAGCAGGATATCCTTGTTTGCATGAATAAATTATAAAGTAAAAAAGACAAGTTCCCAAAGGAACTTGTCTTTTTTATGGAAAGAGCAGTATAACGGTGCATGGGTTTAGGTAAGAAAAGCGATTAGGTGCGTAAATATGCCGTGTAACTCGCTCACTTCTTTGCAATCACAATCGGCTGATAGAAGTATACATCTGCAATATTTAGTGAAGTTTGGCTACGCCAAGTGAAGTTATGCCGTTGGCATATTGAAGTATTGTGCTTCGCACAAAGTGAAGTTAAGTGTGCCATCCACGCCCACAGGCACTTCACGATGCAAAGCATCGCTTCACACACCGAAGGTGTGCTTATCGTGCCGCAAGGCACACTTAGTTGAAAAGAAACACCATTTGTCCAGTAGACAAATGGTGTTTCTTTTCTGGTGGAGGCGAGGGGAGTCGAACCCCTGTCCGAAAACCGATTCTTACAACTTTCTCCGAGTGCAGTCAGTCATTTAAAATTCCCATCATCATCCGCCGACAGACAGGCTGACAAATCAAGTAGCTCTTTAATTCATGGCTTGATACAAAGCTATCTCAAACTCACGTTCACTGCTATTCGACGCCCCATATCAGACCGCAGTATATCTGAAAGGAACGAGCAGCACTTAGGCTGCTAAAGCAACAGTTTTGTTGTTGTTTAATTTATAAAGTTGCGGCTTTTAAAGTGGTACCGCACCACTACTCGCTTATCGTAATTCACAATCCCCGTCGAAACCTTTACGCCCCCGTATATATCTACATCTTCAAAAGATGTAAGATGACAATATAACACAGAAAAAACATAAAGTCAATAGGAAGTTTCTGTTATTGATTATTTTGCTTTAAAGCACGTTGAATATCCCTTGCAGCATCCTTTTTAGCCATAACTTCACGTTTGTCATACAGCTTTTTACCTTTGCACAAGCCAAGCTGCACCTTAACCCTTGAACCCTTAAAATAGAGGGATAGGGGAATGAGAGTAAGGGAATCCTGCTTAACCTTACCAAACAGATAATCTATCTGTTTTTTGTGCATAAGCAGTTTTCTGACTCTGTAAGGATCTCTGTTAAACACGTTTCCTTTTTCATAAGGGGAAATGTGCATACCGTTAACAAACAGCTCACCGTCGTGAATACGGCACCAGGAATCCTTCAAATTAGCACCGCTGACTCGTAAAGCCTTGACCTCGGTGCCGCAAAGCTCGATGCCGGCTTCAAAGCTGTCAACTACAAAATAGTCGTGATATGCTTTTTTGTTTTGTGCAATAGTTTTGGTGGACACTTTTTCCATAAAGCCGACACCTGCCTTTCTTTTAATTTAATTCACTTCTGCCTTCAAGTGCACGAAGCAGAGTAACCTCATCGGAATACTCCAGACTACCGCCCACGGGAATACCGTAAGCCAAACGGGTAACCTTAATTCCAAAGGGCTTTAACAGTCGGGAAACATACATAGCGGTAGCCTCACCCTCAACTGTTGGGTTGGTAGCCATAATGACCTCTTCAATAGGCTTCTCCGCCACACGTACCAGCAGCTCTTTGATTTTAAGCTGGTCGGGACCGATACCGTCAATAGGGGAAATAAGGCCATGTAAAACGTGGTATGTTCCGTTATATTCCTTTGTACGCTCAAACGCCATAACATCCTGCGGAGTTTCAACCACGCAGATAGTGTTCTTATCACGCTGATTTCCTGCACAGATATTGCAGGTATCAGCATCGGTAAGAGTCTGACAAACCGAGCAGTAATGTATTTTTTCTTTAGCACCCAGCATAGCGTCGGCAAAAGCCTGAATGTCCTCTTTAGGTTGGTTGAGCAGATAAAACGCCAATCGCTGAGCCGATTTCTGACCGATACCCGGCAACGCTGCAAATTTATCTATCAGCACCTGCAGGGGTGGAACGTTATAACTCATTGTTTAAAACCTCTTAGAACAAACCGGGAATATTCAGTCCGCCGGTAATTTTCTCCATTTCGGAATTGGAAGTATCGGTAGCTGTTTTAACAGCGGAATTCACAGCTGAGATAATAAGGTCCTCAAGCATTTCGGGATCTTCCTTAGCATCCTCAATGATTTCGGGGCTGATCTTTATTGATTTGAGTTGATGAGCACCTGTAACGGTAACTTCTACCATATTGCCACCTGCAGTAGCGGTGTACTCACGGTTATCTAAATCTTCCTGAAGGGTTGCCATATTTTCCTGCATCTGCTGAGCTTGTCTTATAAGTTCAGCCTGACTTTTGGGTTGATATTCACGAGGTAATCTTGCTTTCATAATCTTTTCCTTTCAACTTTAAAAGTTATATTATAATTATATTTATTTTTATGTAAAATGCAAGCACTAATCAACCTATAATGGCTGATTAGTGCATTTTTTAAACTTCCATTATAATAGGCAGAATCATAGGACTGCGTTTTGTACGCTCATAGAGGAACTTAGAAAGTTCATCTCTGATCCTTGATTTAATGGCGGTCCAGTCACCGTGACCGTTTGCTGATGCACTGTAAACTGCATAATCAATTATCTTACGTGCCTCATTCATAAGCTCTTCACTTTCACGAACATACACAAATCCACGGGATACAATATCGGGACCTGAAATAATCTCACCGGTTGCATAGTCAATAGTCAGCACAGCAACGATAATACCGTCTTCAGCCAAATGCTTACGGTCACGAAGCACGATGCTGCCAACATCACCAACGCCCAGTCCGTCAACCAGCACACGTCCTGACTGAACAGCGCCGTTTTGCTTGATAGAATTGGGAGTAAGTTCAATGATCTTACCGATCTCGGAAATAAGAATATTTTTCTTATCAATACCGATGTTCATCGCCATTTCAGCGTGTTTTGTAAGCTGTTTTTGTTCACCGTGCACAGGAATAAAGAATTTTGGTTTTGCAAGGGCTAACATAAGCTTTAACTCTTCCTGACAAGCGTGTCCTGAAACGTGAACGTCGTACATCTTCTCATAAACCACGTGAGCGCCCAGTTTCATCAGGCCGTTAACAACGTTAGACACAGTTTTCTCGTTGCCGGGGATAGGACTTGCACTGATAATAATAGTATCGTTAGGACCGATAGCCACGTTACGGTGGTCGCCGTGGGCCATACGGTGCAGTGCTGACATAGGCTCACCCTGAGAACCGGTGGTGATGATAACCAGCTGCTCGGGTGTGTATTTTCTGATAGCTTCAATCTCGATCAAAACGCCGTCGGGGATATTCAAATATCCAAGCTGTGTTGCGATAGTAACAACGTTTATCATAGACCTGCCCGAAACTGCAACCTTTCTGCCGCATTTTACCGCTTCGTCAATTATCTGCTGAATACGGTGAATGTTTGAGGAGAAGGTAGCAACGATAATACGGTTGTTTTTGGCTTGCTTAAACAGTGTGGAGAAGGAATCACCCACAGTACGCTCACTCATAGTGTAACCGGGACGTTCAGCGTTGGTAGAGTCAGACAGCATAGCAAGAAAGCCTTTTTTGTTGCCAAGCTCCGAAATACGTGCAAGATCTATCATTTTACCGTTAATAGGGGTTGAATCAATCTTAAAGTCACCGGTGTGAAGCACCACGCCCAGAGGAGTTGCAATAGAGAAAGCAACTGCGTCGGGGATAGAGTGGTTAACGTGGATAAACTCAACTGAAAATCTACCGGCTCTCACGATGTCGCCGGGCTTTTGTTCAATGAGTTTTACCTTTTTATCAAGAGAATGTTCCTTTAATTTACCAAGGATAAGTCCTAAAGTAAGCTTGGTAGCGTAAACAGGAACGTCTATCTCACGAAGCAGATAGGGCAGTGAGCCGATATGATCCTCGTGTCCGTGAGTGATGAACAAGCCCTTGATTTTATCTTTATTTTTGATCAGATAAGAAACGTCGGGGATAACTATATCAACACCGGGCATATCGTCATCAGGGAAAGACATACCGCAGTCAACGATTATCATATGATCCTCATACTCGTAAACAGTACAGTTTTTACCGATTTCTTCAAGTCCACCCAGAGGGATGATCTTAAGAGGACTTTTCAAAAACACGTCATTGTTATCCATACGCTTTTTTGCAGGAGTTGATTTAACTGCAGTAGTGGTTCTTTTGCGTACAGTGGTTGCTTTTTTAGCAGTAGAATTATTATTTTCTTTCAACAAAATATACCTCCGTAAATAAATTTTTTCAATAGTATAACAGAGGTTAGAGAAAACGGCTCCAACCTCTTATTTGATTGATTCTGCAACACAACGGGCATCGCAGAAAAGCTTGATTAAATTTAATATAATTAAAAAACAATTTGCTTTACAATCCGAACACACATTTACTAACATTTTAAGGCATATAAGGGTTAATGTCAAGATTTTTCGTTCACCATAATACTTTATTATTCGATACTGTATATATTATTAAAAAAACAGTAGACAAACCCCTTACAAATGTTTTACAATATCATTAAAAGCAGGTGATTTCTTGAAAGGACTTTACATTCATATTCCTTTTTGCAGTGCAAAATGTGACTATTGCGATTTCTATTCTATTAGTTATGATGGTAAAATAATAGAAAAATATGTAAGCTTTTTAAAAGAAAAAATAAATTCACTTACCGATAGCTTTGACACGGTTTATTTTGGCGGTGGAACTCCGTCGATTATAGGCGGGGATAATATTGCCGATATTTTAAGCTGTGTTAAATTAAATGATAATGCAGAGGTGACGGTGGAGTGCAACCCCAACTCAGCCACTGCAGAGTTTTTCAGTAAGATTGCCGCTAAAGGAGTTAACAGAGTATCTATAGGACTTCAGTCTGCCAACAGTGAGGAACTGAAATTTTTAACCAGAAAGCATAGTCCGCAAGATGCCGCTAAAGCGGTGCAAAACGCAAAGGCTGCAGGGATTACAAACATTTCTCTTGATGTGATGTTGGGCCTGTATAACCAAACCGAGCAAACCCTTATACAGACTCTTAACTTTTGCACCGATCTTGACGTAACACACATTTCTGCGTATATGCTGCACATTGAACCCTCAACGCCCATGAGCAGGTTTGATGAGTCGTTACTGCCTGATGGTGATGAACAGGCAAGGCTGTATCTTAGCTTGTGTGAGCAGCTTAACAAAAAGGGATATGAGCAGTATGAGATATCCAACTTTTCAAAAAGCGGTTACAGATGCCGTCATAATATGATATACTGGAACTGCGATGAGTATTTAGGACTGGGCCCTGCGGCACATTCTTTTTATAAGGGTAAAAGATTTTATTATCCCAGAGATATTGAGTATTTTATAAACGATAACCCACCTATTGATGACGGTGAGGGTGGCGGCTTTAACGAATATGTTATGCTCAGACTGCGCTTGTCAGAGGGGCTTATATTTGATCAGTTGAAACAGCGTGGATTTACACTTGATAAATCCTTTATTGATAAATGTTGTTTAATGCAAAAACAAGGTCTGCTTACAATGGATGAGCAGGGAATACGTCTTAACAGCAAAGGTTTCTTAGTGCAAAATCTGATTTTAGATAAATTATTGTAGGAGGAACTACTATGTATAATTGGGGTATAATCGGACCGGGTTCTATTGCAAACAGAATGGCAGATGCTTTGGATAGGGTAAAGGGTGCTTACAAATATGCAGTGGCATCACGCACTTTAGACAGAGCAGTAGCCTTCAAGAAAAAACACGGCTTTGAGAAGGCCTATGGCAGCTATGAGGAGCTTTATAATGATAAGGACGTTGATATAGTTTATATTGCAACTCCTCACAACGCTCATTTTAAATGCGCTTTAGATGCAATGAATCACGGTAAAAACGTGCTTATCGAAAAGCCTATGACTGTTAATGCAAACGAGGCAAGAGAGCTTATTGAATGTGCTAAAAGAAACAACGTTTTTTGTATGGAAGCCTTGTGGATACGCTTTTTGCCGCTGAATGATAAAATAAATAAGGCGCTTGATAAGATAGGTGATGTAATAAGCGTTACTGCAGACTTTTCTGTTTGTGTAGATGTTAACGATATGTCCTGCCGTTTATCTAATCCCGATACAGCAGGCGGTGCCTTGCTGGATCTTGGCGTTTATCCTTTGAACCTTGCTGATATGTATATTGATGCCGCTCCTGAAAATATCAGCTCTGTTGCATATATGTCACCGGCAGGAGTGGATATGAACGACGTTATATCATTAGGCTACAAAGGCGGAAAAACCGCTATGCTCCGTACATCGCTTCTGTTTGAAAGCTTACGTGACGTGCATATTGACGGTACAAAGGGTAGAATCAGAATACCTAACTTTATTTGGTTTGGCAGAGCGGAGTATTATAAGGATTATGACGTTACTGAGGTTTTAGAGGCGTTTTACGATAACGGCTTCCAGTATGAAGTAAAGCACGTTATGGACTGTCTTGATAAGGGTATGAAGGACAGTGACGTTATGCCCTTATATAAAACCTTAAGAATAACCGAAACTATGGATAAATTAAGAAATGATTGGAATTTAAAATATCCGTTTGAATAAGGAGAATATTTATGAGAATAGGAATGGGATACGATGTTCACCGTTTAACAGAAGGCCGTGACCTTATAATCGGCGGCGTTAAAATACCTTATGAAAAAGGCTTGCTGGGTCATTCCGATGCAGACGTGTTGCTCCACGCAATATCTGATGCACTGCTTGGTGCTGCTGCCTTTGGCGATATAGGAGTGTTGTTTCCTGATAATGACGCAAGTTTTAAGGATGCCGACAGTATGGTGTTGCTGGCTGAGGTGGTTAAAAAGCTTAAAGAAAACGGCTTTGAGGTTGGTAATATCGACTCTGTTATAGTGGCACAAAGCCCGAAAATGCGTCCATACATTGATGAAATGCGTGGTAACATTGCTAATGTGTGCGGCATTGATATAAGCTGTGTGTCTGTGAAGGCAACCACTGAAGAGGGTATGGGCTTTACAGGTGCCGGTGAGGGTATCGCCGCAAAAGCAGTGGCGCTTTTAAATTAGGTTATTGACTTTTAGAGTTTAGTGTGTTAAAATTTTACTGAATTAAAGCGTGATATATTTGCTTTACTCAGAAAGGTGATTTTAAATGATAGACAAAATCAGAGATAAAAGTGCAGATGCTATGTTTGAAGCTATTCTTACACTTAAAAATATTGATGAATGTTATACTTTCTTTGAGGATCTTTGCACAGTAAAGGAGATCAAATCCATTTCCCAGAGGTTTGCCGTTGCTCAGATGCTCAGCGAAAAGCGTGTATATAATGAGATCGTTGAGAAGACCGGTGCTTCTACCGCTACTATCAGCCGTGTAAACCGTTCCTTGGCTTACGGTAACGACGGTTATGCAATGGTTTTCGAGAGAATGAAGAAAAATGACAGCGTACAATAATTTTGCTACACTTTACGATCGGCTGATCAGCGATGTTGATTATGCCGATCTTTGCCGTAATTTGCTTAATTTTTGTAAGCAGCACGGACATACACCCAAACAAGTGTTGGACGCTGCTTGTGGCACAGGCAGCTTGACACTTCAGCTTGCAAAGTCAGGGCTAGACGTGGTGGCGGTGGATATATCTGAGCAGATGCTTAACGCCGCTCGTGAAAAGCTCAGTGGCTATGACGTGTTACTGCTCTGCCAGGATTTATGTGAGCTGGACCTTTACGGCACCGTTGACACTGCCTTTTGCACCCTTGACGGGTTGAATCATATAACCGATAAGCGTAAGCTTAAAGCTGCGTTGAAAAAGATATCACTGTTCACCGAGCCGGGTGGACTGTTTATTTTTGATGTGAACACAGAGTATAAGCATAATAAGGTTTTGGCTGATAACACTTTTGTTATCGAGGATGACCAGGTTTATCTGGTGTGGCAAAATGAGTTGTATGAGAAAAATAAGGTTAATATAAACCTTGACTTTTTTGTAAGACAGGGTGAAGATTATAAACGTTTTTGTGAGAATTTTGATGAACGTGCATATTCCCATAAGGAATTAAGTGAAATGCTGAGTAATGCAGGGTTTGACCTGTTGTCAGTGTATGATTTTGGCGATTTTGAAAAGCCCCGTAAAAATTCACAAAAACTGATTTATGTTGCTAAAAAGAAATAAGGAGAACATTTTAATGGGTCATTTAATAAGATGTATTACTACCGACGGTCAGATAGCTGCTACCGCCGTTGATACAACTGATATTGTAAACAGAGCAGAGCATATACATCAGACTTCTGCCGTTGTATCTGCCGCACTGGGCAGACTGCTTACCGCTGCATCACTGATGGGACATCAGCTTAAAGGTGAGAAGGATACTCTTACACTGCGTATTAAGGGCGATGGTGAGGTGGAGTGTCTTATCGCTGTAAGCGACTCACAGGGCAACGTAAGAGGTTATCCGGGCAACCCCATAGTTGAGATACCCCTTAATAATGTGGGCAAATTAGACGTTAAAGGCGCTGTTGGTAACGGTACTCTGTCGGTTTCTAAGGATCTTGGTATGAAGGAGCCTTATAACGGCACTATTGAGCTGGTTTCAGGTGAGATAGCTGAGGATATTGCCGCTTATTTTGCAATCAGTGAGCAGATTCCCACCGTTTGTGCGTTGGGCGTACTTGTAAACCCCGACTTATCTATTAAAGCGGCAGGCGGTTACCTTATTCAGCTTTTACCTTTTGCTGAGGAAAAAACTATTGACGCTTTGGAAGAGTCGATTAAAGGTTTGCCCTCAGTCACCGAGATGCTCAGCAGCGGTATGAACGTGGAGCAGATGGTGAGAAAGGCACTTAATAAGTTTGAGGTTGAGGTTTTAGACGAGGCAGACGTTGCATATAAATGTAACTGTTCAAGAGAAAGAGTTGAACGTGCTCTTATCAGCATCGGTAAAAAAGATTTGTTAAAACTTGCAGAAGAGCAGAAGGTAACAGAGGCAAATTGCCATTTCTGTGAGAAGATATATAGGTTTAACGAAACCGAACTTAAAAACCTTGCAAAATCTGCAAAATAAATAAAAAATTTATACATTTTTGTATAAAAAATCAAACAATTTATAAACGTAAAAATTTTTTAAAAAAAATATAAAAAAGTGCTTGACAAAGATGCAAGTTTATATTATAATCTTGATTGTCGCTGAAAAGCACAGCAACTTGAAAAGCAAGCTGACTTGGTTTTGAGGCACGTAGTCAGGCTCATGACTGCTGATGCAGTTTGAGATAAGTGGGAGCATAGCTCAGCTGGGAGAGCATCTGCCTTACAAGCAGAGGGTCACAGGTTCGAGCCCTGTTGTTCCCACCATATGGCCCGGTAGTTCAGTTGGTTAGAACGCTAGCCTGTCACGCTAGAGGTCGTGGGTTCGAGTCCCATCCAGGTCGCCAATTTGCCTCTGTAGCTCAGTCGGTAGAGCAGTGGACTGAAAATCCACGTGTCGATGGTTCGATTCCGTCCGGAGGCACCAACATTATGCGGATTTAGCTCATCTGGTAGAGCGCCACCTTGCCAAGGTGGAGGTAGCGAGTTCGAGCCTCGTCACCCGCTCCAACAAAATAAAATAGGAACGCGCCGCGTTCCTATTTTCATACCCGGTACCGTGGCCAAGTGGTAAGGCAAGAGTCTGCAAAACTCTCATTCCCCAGTTCAAATCTGGGCGGTACCTCCAAAAAACTCTCGTTCTTCGGAACGAGAGTTTTTTTATCCAAGCCGACAGGCTTGGTA
>JAFQWA010000019.1 GCA_017407705.1 Clostridia bacterium | reverse complement strand
GGTTGATGCTGTTTTTTGGTCGAGGTGACAGGATTTGAACCTGCGACCTCTGCGTCCCGAACGCAGCGCTCTACCAAACTGAGCCACACCTCGTAACATTCATTTTTGCGACTTTAAAATTATATGTCAAATCCCTAAAATTGTCAATAGATTTTTAATTTTATGAAAATATTTTTTAAAGTTGTTATAGATTGGTTGTTTTTTACTATAAATTATGGTAACATTAAAATATATAAACTGGCAAAATATTTTGATTTTTTTAAGGAAATATAATGTTAATAAAATCTCTTATTGAAACGGAGCGTTTATTATGAGGAAAACGAAAATTATATGTACTCTCGGCCCTTCTACCGACAATGAAAACATATTGCGTTCATTGATGCTTGCAGGTATGAACGTTGCGAGAATCAACTTCTCTCATCAGACTCACGAGCAGCAACAAGTTCGTGTGGATGCAATTAAAAAGTTGCGTGATGAGCTTAATCTCCCTATCGCTCTTTTGGCAGACACAAAGGGTCCTGAGATTAGAATAGGTACTTTTGACAAACCTAAGATCACTTTAGAGCCCGGTCAGACCTTTACTCTTACCACCACAGAAATTGTTGGTGACGAAAAACGTGCTTATATTACCTTTGAGGGTCTTCCCCACGACGTTACAAGAGGAACACACATTCTAATAGACGACGGTCTTATTGATATGATCGTTGATAGCGTTACCGAAACCGACATTAACTGTACTGTTATTAACGGCGGCGTTATCTCCGCAAATAAGGGTATCAACGTTCCCGGTGCTAACATTTCTATGCCATTTATCAGTGCCCGTGACCGTGCAGACCTGCGTTTTGCGGTTAAAAACGGATTTGATTTCGTTGCCGCATCCTTCACCAGAACCGCTACTGATATTATGCTTATCCGTGAGGAGTTAGAGCGTCTTGGCTGCAGAACTATGCGTATTATCGCTAAGATCGAAAACGTTGAGGGCGTTAATAACATTGACGATATTTTAAAGGTTTGCGACGGTGTTATGGTTGCCCGTGGTGATCTGGGCGTTGAGATTCCTTTAGAGGAGATTCCCGTTATTCAGAAAAAACTCATTAAAAAGGCATACCGTGCCGGTAAGCAAGTTATTACCGCTACACAGATGCTGGAGTCTATGATAAACAACCCACGTCCTACACGTGCTGAAACCACCGATATTGCCAACGCAATTTACGACGGCACCTCTGCTATTATGCTTTCAGGTGAGACTGCTGCAGGCCAGCACCCCGTTGAGGCTGTAAAGACTATGGCACGTATTGCAAAACGCACTGAGCGTGATATTGATTATAAGAGACGTTTCCGTGACCACGTTTACGACAATCTTTGTAACGTTACAGATGCTATTTCTCACGCTACCTGTGCTGCTGCTCACGACCTTGACGCTGCTTCCATCATCACTGTTACCAAGTCCGGCGGTACTGCAAGAATGATCTCAAAATACCGTCCCTTTGTCCCGATTATCGGCTGCTCACCCGATGAGCAGGTTGTTCGTCAGATGAATCTCTCCTGGGGCGTTTATCCCTTGTTTATTGAAGAAAAGAAAAACTCCGATGAACTGTTTGAACACGCTGTTAAAGTGGCTCAGAATGCAGGTCAGCTTAAAGAGGGCGACCTTTGTGTTATAACCGCAGGCGTTCCTTTGGGAATTTCAGGTACCACTAATATGATGTAGGTACACGTTGTTGGAGAAAATCTTAAATAAATAAAAAAAGACGGCTGTGGGAGACAACTTCTTTATGAAGTGTCTCTCACAGCCGTCTTTTTTTATTTTACTCTACATCAAAGCCTGTATCTTCAATAGCAGACTTAATATCTTCAGCGGTACAAGGTGCATCGAACTCAACTGTAACTGTTTTCATATCATCTGCAATATTAACAGAACTAACTCCGTTAAGTGCAACTACTGCTGTTTTAACTGACGAAACGCAGTGCATACATTTCATACCAATAACGTTAAATTTCATTTCCATTTTACTTACCTCTTTATTTGAATTTTTTAATACTCAGTGAATTAAGCACCACCGACACAGAACTAAACGCCATAGCGGCGCCTGCAATAATCGGTGAAAGCAGACCAAATGCCGCAAAGGGTATGCCGATAATGTTATAAATAAAGGCCCAGAAAAGGTTTTGCTTTATTTTAGTCATAGTTTTCTTAGACAGCCTTATAGCATCAACAGCGGCAATCAGACTGTCACGCATAAGGGTAATGTCAGCAGCTTCGATAGCAATATCGGTGCCGCTACCTACCGCCATACCTATATGTGCAGTAGCAAGAGCAGGTGCATCGTTAATACCGTCACCTACCATAGCAACGGTCTTGCCCATATCAATGAATTTAGTAACCTCTGCCGCCTTATCACCGGGCAAAACGTTGGAAATAACCTTATCAACACCCGCTAATTTACCAATATATTGGGCGGTATCCTTGTTATCACCGGTTATCATAACTGTGTGAATACCAAGCTTTTTAAGCTGATCTATAGCATCTGCGGAATCCTCTTTAATGGTATCAGCCATAGCAATCACAGCACTGATCTCACCATCAACAGACATAACAACCACTGTTTTACCGCTTTTTTCAAGGGTGGTCACAGTATCACTGCTATATTCAAGCATTTTAGGTGATCCGATTTTCACAGTCTTACCGCTACATTTTGCCACAACACCTTTTCCCGAAACAGAGGAAAACTCGTCAGGCTGATTTATGTCACCGTAAGACTTACCGTATTCCACAATAACCTTAGCTAAAGGATGCTCTGAGCTTAGTTCAGCCATAGCGGCTAATTTGATAAGTTCAGACTTATCCCCTTTTATAACGATAAAATCAGTAAGCTCGGGTTTACCCTTAGTAACAGTACCGGTTTTATCAATCAAAATAGTATCGGTCTTCCCTGCTTTTTCAAGGATCTCTCCACCTTTAATCAGCACACCTATCTGTGCACCCTTACCTGTTCCCACCATAATGGCAGTAGGAGTAGCGAGTCCTAAGGAGCAAGGACAAGCAATAACCAAAACAGCAACTGCGTGCATTAACGCTTCGGATAAATTATGTCCTATAATCCACCAAGTGATAAAGGTAATAACTGCAATTACTATAACCGCAGGTACAAAAACAGCGGCAACTTTGTCAGCAAGCTTTTGAATTGGGGCTTTAGACCCTTGTGCCTGCTCCACCATTTTTATAATGCCGGAAAGCATAGTATCCTTACCAATCTTTTCAGCTTTAAAGGTAATAGCGCCGTTAAGATTTACAGTAGCGCCGGTGACGTTATCCCCTATATTTTTCTCAACGGGAATGCTCTCACCTGTCAGCATAGACTCATCAACAGCGGTGCTGCCACTAATAACCACACCGTCCACCGGCACACGTTCACCGGGCTTTACCATTAAAACGTCACCAACGATAATATCCTCGGTTTTTATATCCAAAACCTGACCGTCTTTTACGATATGAGCAATATCAGGAGTCAGCGCCATAAGATTTTTAATGGCATCTGAGGTCTTGGCTTTAGCACGGTGCTCCATATACTTACCCACTAAAATAAGGGTAATGACCGTTGCAGATGCTTCAAAATACAGATCACCCATACCACTACCTGCCACATATCCGCCAAAAAACAGCTTATAAACGCTGTATAGATAGGCTGATGACGTGCCCAGTGATATTAAAACATCCATATTGGCAGTGCCGGAACGCAGTGATTTTACGGCGCCTATATAAAATCGTGAACCGATTATAAACTGCACTGGGGTTGCTAAAGCAAACTGTAAGTATCCGTTATGCAGCCAGGAAACGTAAGGTGAATGAACGCCTAAAAAATGCAGTATCATCGCCAGTATCATAGGTGAAGTGAGGATAATGGAAATGATAAGGAAAATCAGCATAGATTTGCTTTTATCTGCAACATCCTTTTCGTCTTCAGCCACACCGAATCCGATGTTTATTATTTTATTTACAATCTGTTCTTTAGAGATAATTTTCTCGTCAAAAACCACCGTTGCCTTTTCACTGGCAAGGTTTACGTTTACGGTTTTTACGCCTTCTTGTTTTGAAATCACCTTTTCTATTCTTGCACTGCAAGCAGCACAAGACATACCGGTTATTCTAAATTCTTCTTTTCTCATAATCTCCTCAAACTACTTATCTGTTGCATCAGGATTGTTACCCGATGTTGCATAAACTAAATACATCCAACCGCAATTTATAATAACCTCAGCAATAATAGCGATCCACATATCGATTTTGCCCAGTATTGCCAAAGCTATAAGTCCTGCAAAGCACAAAACAGAGATAATGCTGAGAATAAGTGTTAATGAAAACAGTGATTTTGCCGCAGTTATAGCATAATTTACAGATGTAAGCTTTTGATTGTCAATACTGTTTTCAACACCTTGTTTTTGAGGCATAGACATAGCAACGTTTGCCGCTTCAAAACAAGAAATATCATCCTTATCAGAGCCTATAAAACCGCAAAATTTGTTTTTACTTACAGTTTTAATAATTTTTTCCTTTTTGTCATCGGTTGCAAGGGAATGGCTGTGAGCAAAACCGCATTTTTCCGATATGATATTAGCAATATTCTCGTTATCTGCTGTAACTAAGGTGCAGTCGATTCCGTTTGTTTTAAGCAGCTTTATAGCCTTTACAGAGTCGGATTTTAACGTATCGTTAAGCTTTATAGCACCGATTACTACGCTGTCTATGGCGACGTACAGAGAAACCTGCGGGAAGGCGGATACGTCAATACCCTTTTCTTCCATAAGCTTAGCAGAGCCGCAAACAACAAATTTACCGTTATACTCGAATACAACGCCTTTGTTGTTGATAATCTGTGCATCAACACCCACGTTATTATCACCTGCAGCAGCTTTAATAGCCTTAGCCACAGAATTGTCAATACCCGACTGTGCCATATTTGCAACAGCAAGCACCTGCTCACTTGTATAGCCATCGGCAGTAAAAATGTCGGCAACGGTATATTCGCCCTTTGTAACAACCCCTGCCTTGTTTATAACAAGATGCTTGATCTTTGAGATGAGTTCAAGCTGTTTGCTGTTGCTGACAGAAACACCCTTGCTTTTAAGATTGGACAAAGTTAATATAATGTGAGTCTGGATAAGGGATTTAACAGCCACGGGGTTAGCAATAACAAGTACAATAGCAGCACGGTAAAGCCAGATTTTAAAAGGCAGTCCCATTGCAAAAGGAATAGAAAAAGTTAAGAAAGCGGCAGCAACGGCTATAGGTGTGAAATAAGATAAAATGCTCAAAACCGCACGCTGCATAAATGAGGCGGATTTATCATCTTCATATAAAAGCTCAAAATCAAGCTCACAATCATAAGCAGTGGTGACTTTAGCAATAATGTCAGTTTCGGTATCATTAACATCGCCTGCAGAGAATTTCTTATCCTCAACAGTGCCGTCAAACAGGAAAGTCTCCCCTGCTTTTACTAAAGCAGACTCACCAGCTTTAAGATCAGTAACACTTTTTACTGTTACATTTCCCTGTTCATCAACCACTTTTACGGTAATAGCGGCATTATTGTTTTCACAATATTTCTTAAAGCAAGCAGATCTTATTAAAAGAGTGATCAGATTGCCTAAGCTGTAAAGCAATGTAACAAGAACAGCCTCTTGAAAGTGGGATATAGCGAAAATTGTAAGTACAGCAACGGTTATTACAAGTTCTACTGTAAGCTTTCTGGTAATAAGCTTTTCAAAGGCTTTAATGGCAATTTCGTGACCCGACACTGCAATAGCAATAGCATACAGTACCAATTCCACAGTTTTATTACCTGCAAAGGTAACGGATGCTAAAAACAAGCAAGCCGCAGATACCAGCAGGAACAACGCACTGTTTCTAATAAGGTTTCTATCTACAAACAAGTATATATTTTTATTTGCTTTTTTATCAGACATTATTTTTATACCGCCTTAATTTTTATTACTATAATTTTAAACTAATACTCATCAAAATTCAAGCAATATTTAGAAGTTTTAATAGGGTTGCAACCACAAAACATATTAGCATTCCGATAATTGTCGGCAGTAAAAATGAGATCAAAGTCCATTTAATGCTACCGGTTTCTTTTTTTACAGTAATACAGGTGGTTGCACAGGGAAAGTGCATAAGCGAAAACAGAATGGTGCATATTGCAGTTGTGTAAGTCCAGCCATTTTGAATTAGCAATTCCCTTAAGGAATTCAGATCAGTCATATCCACCATTTTGCCGCTACACATATACCCCATTATCATTATAGGTACAACTATTTCGTTGGCAGGAAAGCCTAAAATAAACGCCATTAGTATAATTCCGTCAAGTCCTAAAAGCCTTGCAAATGGGTCTAAAAAGGCGGCACAGTGGTTTAGTAAACTTAAATTATTAACAGTAATATTTGACATAAGCCAGATTACAAGTCCTGCAGGTGCCGCTACCGACACTGCCCTGCCCAGCACAAACAGTGTGCGGTCAAAAACCGAACGCACTACCACCTTGCCTATTTGCGGTTTTCGGTATGGCGGCAGCTCCAACGCAAAGGACGACGGTACACCTTTAAGCAGTGTTTTTGATAAAAGCTTTGATACAAGCAGTGTCATACAAACACCTAATACGATAACTGATAAAAGTATCAGCGCTGAAAAAAGTGAGCGTAAGGGCAGTATGACTGCGGTGGAGAAAAACATTGTTATTAAGGCGATTATTGTGGGAAATCTGCCGTTACAAGGCACGAAATTGTTGGTAAGGGTAGCGATAAGTCTTTCTCTTGGAGAGTCGATAATACGGCACCCAATAACTCCACAAGCATTACAGCCAAAGCCCATACACATAGTCAGTGCCTGTTTGCCGTGGGCACAGGCTTTTTTAAAGAACTTATCCATATTAAAGGCTATACGCGGCAGATACCCCGAGTCCTCAAGCAGAGTAAACAGTGGGAAGAATATTGCCATAGGCGGCAACATTACCGACACCACCCAAGCAAGTGTACGGTACATTCCCGTAACAATAATGCCCTGCAGCCAGGGTGGTGAGTTAAAATATGTAAACATATCTGTAAGTCTGTCTTCCACCCAGAAAAGTGCTTTGCTCAGCAGCTCTGACGGGTAGTTTGCACCGATTATAGTCAGCCAGAAAATAAAGCCTAATAGCAGCAGCATTATGGGTATTCCCGTTAGCTTTGACGTTAGCAGCCTATCGATTTTTCTATCACGAGCTGTGTATTCCACGTTGTTTAATATTACACAGCTTTTATAAATTTGCTCTGCCCTACTCACAATCCCCGAAACTATCATATCTCTTAAATTCTCATCGCTTATATTATGGCTTTTAAGGCCAAATTTAGCTTGTTTTAAAAGACTGCTAAGTTGCTCATCCTCTAAAATATCAAAGCCTAAAAAGCTGTTTATGGCGGTTTTTAGAGTATCGTCCATATCAAGCAGTTTTATACTCAGCCACCTGGCATCTATTTTATCTTTAACTATCTCTTTAACTCTCGGCAAAATTACCTCAATGGCATTTTCGATTTTGTCATCATATTTCATTTTAACGTGGAAGGTGCGTTTTTTATTGAAGGATACTGCATATATCTCATCTGTTAGCGCATCAAGTCCTTTTTTAGTGGCGGCACTGGTAGCAACTACGGGTACGCCCAAGTTTAACGACAGCTCGTCTAAATCTATTTGAATACCCTTCTTTTTTGCCTCGTCCATTAAATTAACGCAAACCACCACGTTGCGGGTGACTTCCAATATCTGCAACACTAAATTAAGATTACGCTCTAAGCAAGTGGCGTCAGTCACTACTACAGTAGTATCAGGCTCACCAAAGCAAATAAAGTCCCTTGCCACCTCTTCCTCGGCTGAGTTTGCCATAAGTGAATAGGTGCCGGGAATATCCACTAAAATAAAATTTTTATCCCTTAGTTTATATGTACCTTGTGCATTACAAACAGTCTTACCGGGCCAGTTGCCTGTGTGTTGATTTAGTCCCGTTAAGGCATTAAAAACAGTACTTTTGCCCACATTAGGATTACCTGCCAACGCAATTACCTTGTCATCGCCGTTTCTTACAATTTGCAGCTCACAGCAATTTACTGCTGAGCCTGTGGATTTGTTAGTAAGCCCCATATAATAACTCCCCTTAATCAAAAGCAGAAAGCAAGGTTGCTTTCTGCTGAAATTTTAAATGGTTGCGGTTACATAAATCTTCTTTGCATCTTCATCTCTTAAAGCGATAAGCGTTCCCCTTATAAAATACGCCACCGGGTCCCCAGACGGACTGTTAAGCACAGCCTGAACGGTTGTGCCCTTAATAAGTCCTAAATCCAGCATACGCCGTCTTTGTACGCCTGTGGAGGTCAACATCTCTACCTTTGCGCTCTCGCCTATTTTAAGGTTATTAAGTGTTAAATAGTCATCCATTTTAAGTAAGCTCCTATGTGTTTTATTGGGATTTCCCTAATCTACTATATGCATACATAGTATCTGTCTGTTAATGAAAATACTTTGCACTTATAAAGTGTCAGACTCATAATATGGTAACAGATAGCATCTATTATTCTCTGCGGAGGAGGTAACAAAATGAATAATAAAGTGTTTGCAGTTATCGGCGGTGATATGCGACAGGCTTTTATATATAAATCATTGCGTTCAGACGGCATTGAAGCTGTACCCTTTGGTGTTCCGGGTTACGTTGATTCCATATCTGATATACAAAAACTTATAAATATATCCGATATAATCATACTTCCTATGCCTGCCACCAAAGACGGCACAACAGTCAACGCTCCTTTTAGCGAAAAAATCATTTATATAGACGAGCTGCTTCAATCAGCAAAAGGTAAAGGTAAGATAATTTTTGCAGGGGCTTTGTCAAAGGAACTGTTAACTAAAGCAGATGACCTATCAATAACGCTGATAGACTATCTGCAGCGTGAGGAGTTGGCGGTGTTAAACGCTGTTCCCACCGTTGAAGGAGCTGTTGAAATAGCTATGAAAAACACAGATTTTACTTTGTTTAAATCAAAATGTTTAGTGACCGGCTATGGCAGAATCGGTAAGATTTTAAGCAGAACTTTGCAATCCCTGGGTGCTGATGTGACAGTAGCAGCAAGAAAAACATCGGATTTAGCCTGGATAAAGGCAGAAGGTTATGAAGGTATGAACATTTATGAGCTTAGCAATCTTCATAAATATGACATTATCTTCAACACTGTGCCTCATTTGATTTTCAAAAGACAACAGCTCCAGCAGTTATCCGAACACTGTCTTATTATTGATCTTGCATCACTAAACGGCGGCGTTGACTTTGAATATGCAAAAGAATTAAAGCTCAATGCCATCCACGCTTTGTCACTGCCAGGTAAAGTAGCGCCCAAATCCGCCGCTTTGATAATTAAGGATACTATCTTTAATTATTTAAGGGAGGAATGCTTATGAGTGTTGTACGGGTCGGATTTGCAATGTGCGGCTCATTTTGTACCTTTTCTCAGGTAATACCGCAGATTGCCGCACTTGTCAAAGAAGGTGCCGACGTTTACCCGATTATGTCGCAGATGGCTGCAACAACAGATACACGTTTTGGTAAAGCTGAGGACTTTGTTCAGCAGATAGAAAAAATATGCGGTAAAAAAATAATATCCACTATTGCCGAGGCTGAGCCTATCGGCCCCAAAAAACTGCTGGATATACTGATTATCGAGCCTTGCACCGGTAATACGTTGGGCAAACTTGCAAACGGCATCACAGACAGCTCTGTAACTATGGCTGCAAAATCTCAGCTTCGTAACAACAGACCTGTACTTATTGCAGTTTCAACTAACGACGGTCTTACCGCAGGAGCTAAAAACATAGGAATGCTTCAAAATTATAAAAATATTTTCTTTGTGCCTTACCGGCAGGATGACTGTGAGAAAAAGCCTTCATCATTGGTTGCAGACTTTTCAAAAACAAGTGTTGCAATGCACTCAGCACTTGAAAAGATCCAGATCCAGCCCATGCTTTTATAAATCAACAAAAAGCAGACTGTTTTGTCTGCTTTTTTTAATGTTGCTTTTGTAAAATTAATATGATATATTTTAAACAAGGAGGGATTTATATGAAATTCAAAAAAATATTAGCTTTATTATTAGTGTTCGTATTATGTCTAACCGTTACTGCCTGTACTGATAAAAATGTAATTAACAGCGAAGTAACTACTACTGCAGCGACAACTGTTGCCTCCACTTTGTCTACAGAGCAAACACCAGAGGATATAACAACACAACCTACCACTCAAATTACAACTTCTCAATCTACTACAGTTTCTACAACTACAAAAGCTACCACACCGAAAACCACAGCTAAACAAACCACAACCTCTCCCACTACTAAAAAACAGTCCACAGTACCCGGATCTACCCCTTTGCTCTATAAAGTTACTGACAGCAAGGGCAACGTTGCTTGGCTGTTTGGTTCTATTCATGTAGGAAGAAAAAGTATGTACCCTTTACCGGATTATGTAATGAACGCATTTAAACAGTCAGACAGTTTAGCTGTTGAATTTGATATTATTGCATACGAAAAAGATTTAGATGCACAGATAGAATCTGTATCAAAATATCTTTATACTGATAGAACCACTATCAGATCTCATGTAACAGAAGAAACTCTCAATGCAGCGATTGAGATACTTAAAGCAAATGGTCTTTATGACCAAGTGTGGAATTATTATTGTGCTACAGTATGGGCGGATCTTATTAACGGTATTACATATGAAAGATATAGTGTCTTCTATGAATACGGTATTGACCGTTATTTGATAAATGAAGCATATAAACAGAATAAGGAAGTCTTGGATGTTGAGTCTGCATCATTTCAGTCTGCTATGATGGCAGGATTTTCAGATCGCTTACAAGAGATGTTGCTTAAAAGTGCTATAGAAGACTATTATGAGATCTCTGTCAATATTTTAGAGGAACATAATACACAAATTGATATATGGTCAAAGGGTAATGAATCTATATTTGCAGGTTATTTAAATCTGGGATATGAATTTGAAAGTCCACAAGAAGAATTACTATATCAGGAATATAACAAAGCTATGATAACAGACAGAAACAAGAATATGGCAGATTATGCGGAAGAAGCTTTAAAATCTGGCAAAGAAGTATTTATATGCGTTGGTGCAGCCCACGTGGTTGGTAAAGGTGCTATGGCTGACCTGTTAAAACAACGTGGATATAAGGTTGAATTAGTAAAGTAAATAAAAATTAAAAATAACCGAAAAGCTATATGCTTTTCGGTTATTTTATTTTACCTATAATCGTAAAGATAATAAACATCAAAAGGTTTGTTACAACTATGGAAGAACCTGCAGGAATAGATAATACACATGATGCTGATATGCCTATCACAACGCCGAGTATGGCTAAAATTGCCGAGCAGATAACAACCTTTTTATAGCTTTTAAACACTCTCATAGCCGTAAGACACGGGAATATTATCAGGCTTGAAATAAGCAAGGTTCCGATAAGTCTCATACCAACTACAACGGTTACAGCGGTTAAAAGTGCTAACAACGTATTATAGAAATTGGTTTTAATTCCCGTTGCTTTAGAAAAAGCTTCGTCAAAGGTTATTGAGAAAATTTTGTTATAACAGATAATGTATAACGGAATTATTACCGCCGCCATAACAATCGCCGCTATAACCTCCGACTTATTTACTGCAAGGATAGAACCAAACATAAAGTCGTAAATATCGGTATTCATACCGCCCTGAAGCGATACCACTATCATAGCAACTGCAATGGAGCTGCTGGAAATCATAGCAATAGCAGCGTCACCTTTAATTTTGCCGTTTTCACTGAGTCTGAGCAGTAAAAATGCAGCAATGATTACAACGGGTATTGCCACGAAAAGCGGTGCCTTATTAAACGCAACTCCAATAGACATAGCGGCAAAGCCCACGTGGGAAAGTCCGTCACCGATCATGGAATACCGCTTTAAAACTAAGCTAACGCCAAGCAGTGCGGCACATACAGCCACTAAACTTCCTACTAATATTGCTCGTTGCACAAAGGGATATGATAAAAATTCAATAAACATTATATCCTACCCCCTACAAACCCACGTCCGATATCGCTGCTAAGATAATCAGAGGTAGTGCCGAAAAACTGCATTTTAGTATCAAGGTGCAATATTTTATCGGCATATTTTACAGCACTCTCAACGTCGTGTGATACCATAACCACCGATATTCCGGTTTTTTTATTGATTTCACTGATTATTTGGTACATCTTATCCGACACCATAGGATCAAGTCCGGTAACGGGTTCATCAAGCATAATAAGCTTTTTAGCACTACACAAGGCTCTGGCAAGTAATACACGTTGCTGTTGACCGCCTGATAAATCTCTGTATGACTTGTTTTTAAGCTCCAAAATTTCAAGCTTTTCCATATTTTTTAAAGCGGTCTGCTTATCATTTTTATTATAAAACCACTTAGTTTTATCTGCATTCAAGCAGCCGGACAGTACCACTTCGTAAACACTGGCGGGAAAGTCTTTTTGCAGAGACGTTTGCTGAGGTAAATAGCCAATATCTGTTTTCGATACGGGATAGATATATTCAACTGTACCTGATTTTAAAGGAACGAGCCCCAAAATCCCTTTCAGCACCGTACTTTTACCGCTGCCGTTCTCACCTACTATGCAAATATAATCACCCTCAGCCACATCAAAGCTAATGTTTTCTGCAGCCAGTAAATTATCGTACATAACAGATAGATTTTTAACCGATAACAAATTCATTTAATTTAATCCTTTTTTTAGATTTTCAGCGTTTTGCTGCATCAGAGACAGATAGGTTGCACCACTTTCCTTTTCCTTAATTGAAATATTATGGCAGGAATGGAAAAGTAAGATCTTACAGCCGGTCTCGTCAGCTATCATTTTAGCAACCTTAGGGTCTGCCAGCTCCTCATAATATACAACGGGAATATTTTCTGATTTCACCGTATCTATTATCATTGCAACGGATTTCGTACTTGCCTGAGCATCCGAGGTACAAGCGTCCACAGCGGCAACATGCTCAATGCCGTATTCCTCTGCAAAGTAGTGCATTGCAAATCTACCTGCAAACAGCATCATTTTCCTTTTGCCGTTGTTAACTATACTCCTAAAGCTCTCATCAAGCTCATTTAATTTAGCTTTATAAGCCTCTGCGTTTTTGGTGTAATATTCTTTATTATCACTATCAATTTCGCACAATGCTTTCAGGATATTATCTACCATTTTCACAGCATTTTTGGGGCTGGTCCAGATGTGAGGATCACTTAAATGAGAATGATCGTCGTGACTGTGCTCACCGCAAAGCTCAATTTCATCGGATACGTCCAAAACACGCACATTATCAGTAGCGGATTTAACCATTTTATCCGCCCAAGGCTCCATTTCACTGCCGGTATAAATAAACAAATCAGCCTTGTTAAAGTTAACTATATCAGCAGGTGTGGGGTCGTAAGAATGACTGTCAGCACCGGTGGGCAGCAGCATTGCAACCTCTGCCTTATCCCCTGCTATAACACGGGCAAAGTCGTACTGAGGAAACAGTGTAGCGATGATTTTAAGTTTATTACCCTCTGTTTGCTTCATGCAACCTGAAACTGACAAAAGTGATATGGCACATAATAAAACTATTGATAAAAATCTTTTCATAAAATACAGTTCTCCGAAACTAAATACATTTATCACATTTTCCGTAAATTACGGTCTTTTTCATATCCACAGCAAAGCTGTGTTCGGATAAAATATGACTAAATACCTCTGCGATTTCATCACAGTCAGTGTGAATTATTCTGCCGCAATCAGAACATTTGAGATGATAATGGCTGTCGCAGTTATCAGCAATTTGATACTGAGCTGTCTTGCCGTCGTTAGAAAAGTATTTTCTAACCTCACCGCTTTGGGTAAGTGAGTCAAGATAACGGTAAACAGTGGATTTTCCAACTGCTCTGCCCTCTTTTTTCAAATGCTCAAAAATATCCTCCGCAGTAACGTGAGAATGTCTGTTTTGCTTTAAATAGTCAAAAATTATTTCCCTCTGTTTAGTATTATATTTGACAGCTTTTACCAATATTAACACATCCCAATTTGAAAATGATTTTCATTTTCAAATTATACCTCTTTTACACCCTTTTGTCAATAAAAAAAGCACCCGTTCGGGTGCTTTTAATTATTTAATCACAACTCTATGGAATGCCTTTTTACCTTTTTTGATAATAACGTGACCTTTCTCAAAATCGGCAGGAGTTACAGCGGTCTGAATATCAGTTACTTTAACGTCATCAACACTGATACCGCCCTGCTGAATAAGTCGACGTGCCTCACCCTTTGAAGGAGCAAGCTTTGTGATGCAAAGCAGGTCGATAACACTTACTTTACCGTCAGCGAAAACATCGTCACCGATTTCGGTTGAAGGCATATTTTCATCGTGGGCACCTGCGCCGAACAAGGACTTAGCTGCCTGCAATGCCTTATTTGCTTCATCCTCACCGTGGATAAGCTTAGTTACTTCAAATGCAAGCTTTTCTTTAGCCTTGTTTATCTCACTGCCCTCTAACTTTTCATACTCTGCAATCTCATCAAGGGGCAAGAAGGTAAGCAGCTTCATACACTTGATAACGTCAGCATCGTCAACGTTTCTCCAATACTGGAAGAACTCATAAGGAGATGTTTTCTCAGGATCAAGCCAAACAGCACCCTTTTCGGTCTTACCCATTTTTCTGCCGTCGCTGGTCTGCAACAGTGCAAAGGTCATACCGTAAACATCCTTCTGGTCTGCCTTGCGGATAAGCTCAACACCACCGATAATGTTACTCCACTGATCATCGCCGCCAAGCTCCATAACGCAGTCGTGCTCACGGTTTAAGATCAAAAAGTCATAGCTCTGCATCAGCATATAGTTAAGCTCGAAGAAAGAAAGTCCTCTCTCTAAACGCTGTTTATAACACTCAAAGCTGAGCATTCTGTTAACTGAGAAATAAACGCCAACCTCTCTGAGGAAGTTGATATAATTCAAGTTCATCAACCAATCAGCGTTGTTAACCATAATAGCCTTGCCGTCAGAGAAGTCGATAAGCTTAGACATCTGCTCCTTAAAGCGTGAAATATTATACTCAATAGTCTCACGGGTAAGCATTTTTCTCATATCAGTCTTACCGGAAGGGTCACCAATCATACCGGTACCGCCGCCAAACAGTGCGATAGGTGTATGACCTGCTTTCTGCATGTGTGACATAACCATAACCTGCACAAAGTGGCCTACGTGAAGGCTGTCAGCAGTGGGGTCAAAGCCGATGTAAAATTTGATTTTGTGGTTGTTTAAAAGGTCTTTTACCTTTTCCTCGTTGGTCATTTGGGCAATCATACCTCTGCCCTGTAATTCTTCAAATACTCCCATTATTTTCACCTCAAAAATATTTTGCAAAAGAAAAATCCTCTGCAAATAAAATGCAGAGGACGGATAATACCGTGTTACCACCTCAGTTTTCCGACACCTCACGATGACGGACTCAGTGAGTAAAAATTACTCTGCCGCTGTAACGTGCGGACACGGAAACTCCTACACAAATAAAAAATCTTCAAAGTTTCGGCTCAAAGATGTACTTCGCACCGAATTTACAGCTTTTTCACACCAACCAAAAGCTCTCTTAATATAAATTTCGGACTACTCTTCTTATCATCGCCATTTAGCATTACAATATTATCACAGCATTTTGAAAATGTCAATATCTTAACATTTCTTCAGCACTTTTTAATGTTGAATCAGTAACGTCCGAGCCGATAATACGTGCCAACTCATACCTTCTGCCGTTATAATCAAGTGGCGTAATAGTAGTTGTGGCTCTGCCTGACTCAATATTTTTCTCAATTAGCAGATGTGTGTCGGCTAAAGCGGCAATTTGTGCAAGATGTGTTACACAGATAACCTGCTTGCCGTCTGCCGTCTGTTTTAGCTTATAACCAACCTTTTGTGCCGCTTTACCGCTGATACCGGTATCAATTTCGTCGAATATCAGGGTATCCACAGGGTCGTTATGTGCCAAAACATTCTTAATGGCAAGCATAATACGTGACATTTCACCGCCTGATGCAATCTTAGACAAGGGTTTTGGCGGCTCTCCGGGGTTAGTGGAAATTAAAAACTCCACTCTGTTAGCGCCAAGCAGTGAATAAGCACAGTCGGTAATATCTACGATAATCTTAACACTGGGCATATTCAAGTATTCAAGCTGGGCAGCAACCTCTTTGGCAAAAAACTCTCCTGCCGCTTTACGTGAGTCGGTAAGCTTTGCCCCAAGTCTTTTAACTTCACTTACCTGCTGTTGCAAAAGTTCACTTAATTTTACTATCTCCTCATCAGAGGTAACGATAGTTTTAAGTTCGTTTTTACAGTCTTGCAGGAAGTTAAGCATCTGCTGTTCATCAGCACCGTATTTTAAAGACAAACGGTAATACATATCCAGTCTTTCCTCAACTGATTGCAGTTCGTCTTTATCAAAATCAATATCGGAAAGCAGCTTGTCTATGCCTGATTTTACATCCTGAAGTAAAGATACAGCATTTGATAGCTGATCGTTTACCTCAGCTGAGTTGTTCCATATATTTGAAATAGCAGTCAACTGCTCAGACGCAGAGATTGCCAGGGATACAGCACCCTGCAGCTCAGCATCGTCACCACAAAGAGCAATATGTGCGGCATACAAAGCGTCTGTAATGCTTTGCATATTGTTGATAACATCACGGCGCTCAGTGAGCTTTTGACGCTCTCCAACCTTTATATCAGCCTTTTCAAGCTCATTTATCTGGAACTCTAAAAGCTCAATGCGTTTTTCCTTATCCTCTAAGCTTTCAGTAAGTTTTTTGATCTGCTTTCTGGTGGATTGCATTGCTTTAAAGGCAACAGCGTACTGATTTAAAATATCACTGTTTTTCGCCAACGAATCAATGTATGTATAATGTTTTTCCTGCATTAAAAGAGCCTGAGAGTCATGCTGACCGTGGATATCCACAAGCATAGGTGCTATCTCACGGATAATAGCTGCGGTGGCAGGCTGACCGTTTATTTTAGCACTGCTTTTTGACTCAGTAAGTATTCGGGAAATGATAAGCTCATCATCCTCTAAATCAAAACCGAGCTCACTGAGTTTAGATTTGACCGCAGACGAAATGTTGCAAAAAGAAGCAGAAACAACTGCCTTTTCACAGCCTGTTCTGATAAGCTCTTTAGAGGTACGTTCACCCAAAACTGCGTTTATAGAATCTATCAAAATAGACTTACCGGCACCTGTTTCACCGGTTAAAACGCTGAATCCCTTATCAAATTCAACATCGGCTTTTTCAATAACAGCAATATTCTCAATATGAAGGCAAACAAGCATGCTATTTTCCTCCCGATGTTATTTTATCCTACTTAAATGCTGACACAAATTAACTGCGGCAGCCTCACTTTTTGCTATAACAAAAATAGTATCATCACCGGCTAAGGTTCCTACTATTTCGTCAAACTCCATACTGTCAAGGGCTGCACAAGCGGCGTTTGCCATACCCGGATAGCACTTGATAACAACGTCGTTCATTGCATTGGTAATGGAAATAACGCTGCTGATAAAAATATCAGCAAATTTTGGAGATACAGGATGTGCGTGGGTCTTCATAGTGGCATAACGATAAACGTTATTAGCGTCGGTAGTTTTTATAAGTTTGAGTTCTTTGATATCTCTTGAAACTGTAGCCTGAGTAACGTCAAATCCACTGTTTTTGAGCATTTCCAAAAGCTCTTCCTGAGTAGTGATAGTGAACTCTTTAATAAGACTCAATATTTTTTCATGTCTTTTACGTTTCAATTTCCTGATCTCCTTTCTATCATTTTCTTATGTAATATCTGCAAAAAATTATCATTTTTTATCT
Source organism: Clostridia bacterium (assembly GCA_017407705.1). Taxonomy (GTDB): domain Bacteria; phylum Bacillota; class Clostridia; order Oscillospirales; family Acutalibacteraceae; genus RGIG2202. The sequence continues at coordinate 41,568 of JAFQWA010000019.1, read as the reverse complement.
TGATAAGATCTGCGGTATATTCCTTTGCTCTACGCACCACAACCTTACTGTCATTACGCAATTTTATAGCCTTTTCACCGTCAATAGTGAGATAAGACTCACTGTCATTACGTACAGTAGCGGCAATAGTGACCTCAGCATCGGGGTTTAACACCATAGGTCTTGTGAAAAATGAATGAGCGCAAATGGGTGTTACGATAATACCGTTAATACCGGGATCCAAAATAGGTCCACCTGCAGACATAGAATATGCAGTTGAGCCTGTGGGAGTAGAAACGATAATACCGTCGGAACGGTAGCTCGTTTTTGCCTTAGAATCAAAGCAAACAGTAATGTCAATAATACGTGACAATGCACCTTTGGAGATAACAGCGTCATTTACACAATAATATGTGCTTTTCTGTCCTGTTGCGCCTATAACGTCAACCTCCAGCATCATACGTTTATCCACGTTATACTCGCCGGATTTAAGCGCCTTTAAAAGCTCTAATTCATCCGACTCTAAACCTGCAGTATAACCAAGTCTGCCGCAGTTGATACCAAGCACCTTCTTATTATTAAACGCAGCCTGCTTTGCGGCGTGAAGAATAGTACCGTCACCGCCGATAGCTAAAATCACGTCACAGTCAGTCATAATTTTATCAAAGGGTAAATGAACAAAGGGTCTTGTGTATTCTTCGGAATACTCCTCTTGAAAGCAAGGTAAAATATCAAGATCAGTGAGGGTTTTGCAAATATCCAAAACAATTTCCTGAGCTACGCCCTCACGATTCAAAATAATAGCAGCTTTCATACTTTACCTCCTTATGATAATTCAATATGGGATTTAGAAATAAGCTCATCTGCAGTGGTGTCGCAGAAATACTGAGCGTTTTCGGATTTGGTAATATGTATTAAATATTCAATATTCCCCTGAGGACCTTTTATAGGTGAAAATTCAATGTTATTGACCGAAAATCCGTTATTTAAAGCAAAGTTTATGATCTTCTCAACCACTTCAAGATGCACAGTAGCATCCCTAACAACGCCCTTTTTACCCACTTTTTCCTTACCTGCCTCAAACTGAGGTTTTATAAGACAAACAGCACTGCATCCGTCTTTAAGCAGGGTGTGTAAAACCGGCAAAATAAGTGTGAGTGAGATAAAAGACACGTCCACCGATGCAAAATCCAATTCATCGAGAATCTGTTCTTTTGTAACATATCTGAAATTAGTACGTTCTAAGTTAACAACTCTCTCATCTGTTCTGAGACTCCAAGCCAACTGACCGTAGCCCACGTCAATGGCGTAAACCTTACTGGCACCGTTTTTCAGCATACAATCGGTAAAGCCGCCGGTAGATGCACCTATATCAGCGCATATTTTACCGTCTAAGCTAATATCAAACTGCTGCATAGCCTTTTCAAGCTTTAATCCGCCACGGCTGACGTATTTAAGAGTATCTCCCCTGACTTCCACAGTCTGCCCGTCTTTAACCTGCATACCGGGTTTGTCAGCCTTTTGATTGTCAACAAAGACAACACCGGACATAATTACCGATTTTGCCTTTTCACGGGATGTTACAAGTCCGTTTTCCAGCAAATATACATCAAGTCTTACTGCTGACAAAGGCCACACTCTCCTTTGATTTTTTGGTATATAGAATCACTGTCTAAATGCAAACTTTTTAATGTATCGCTAACTGATGCGTGAGGTACGAAAACATCGTTAATAGCGGTTATACTGATGCTGCCTTTGTAGCCGTTTTCATAGCAAAGTGAAGCAAAATGCTCTGATACACCGCCTATTTTCATACCCTCTTCGTGAAAATACAGCTTATCGCAGCCCAGTGCCTCGTTTACGGCGTTTTTATCAATGGGTTTGATTCGGTTAAGCTTAATAATTTTAACGGAAATACCCTCGTTTTTAAGCATTTTATAAGCATCAACACAATTTGCAAAAATTCGACCGTAGGTCACAATGGCAACAGATGCATCCTTATCACCGTAAATATCATAAGCAGCGCCACTGGATTTATAATCATCGGGTAATTTAGGCTGTTTACCTCTGGGATATCTGACAGCACAAACACCGCTGTTATTATAAACAGCGTTATTAAGATCAGCTTTAAGCTCATCATAGGTGCAAGGTGAGTAAACAGTAACGTTAGGAATGCTGTTTAAAAACGCAACGTCAAAAACACCCTGATGTGTTTCGCCGTCCTCACCAACAACACCTGCACGGTCAATACCCAGTACAACCTTTAGGTTTTGTATAGCGGCATCGTGAATGATCTGGTCATAAGCACGCTGTAAAAAGGTAGAATAAACCGCAAAAACAGGTACAAGTCCGCTGATGCTGAGTCCCGATGCAAAGGTAACTGCGTGCTGCTCGGCAATACCAACATCAAAAAATCTGTTTTTGTATTTGTTTTTAAACTCACTTAAACCCGTGCTCTCACACATAGCGGCAGTTATACCGCAGATCCTACTGTCTTTTTCAGCAAATTCACATACAGTTTTGCCAAACTCATCAGAAAAATTATCGCCGCCGGATATTCTCTCACCGGTATCCACGTCAAAGGACGAAACACCGTGAAATACATTAGGATCCTTCTCTGCAAAGCCGTAGCCCTTGCCTTTAACGGTGTTTATATGCACCAAGGCAGGTCTGTTCATAGTTTTTGCAAGAGTTAAAATTGAATCAAGTTTATCAAGGTCGTGACCGTCAATAGGTCCTAAATAAGCAAAACCCATATCCTCAAAGATGGTACTGTTATAAAGAACGCTTTTGATACCGCTTTTGATGCCGAACAAAAAGCGTCTTAAATACTTACCGATAAGCGGTATATTTGATACGATCTTATCAGTGGTAATCTTGAATTTATAATACTTCGGACGTGAACGAATAACCGCCAGATAACGTGACATAGCGCCGACGTTTTTAGAAATAGACATCTTGTTATCATTCAAAATAACAATCAGATTATCGTGACTTCTGCCTGCGTTATTCAACGCTTCATATGCAAGGCCGCCTGATAACGCACCGTCACCGATAACAGCAACCACATATCCCTTCTCGTTTTTGATCTGCATTGCTTCCGAGAGTCCAAAACCTGCTGAAATAGATGTACTGCTGTGACCTGCAATAAAAGCATCATACTTGCTTTCATCAGGACGTGGAAATCCCGAAATACCGTCTTTTGTACGGATAGTTGAGAATTTATCCAGTCTGCCGGTAAGCATTTTGTGGGCATAGCACTGATGACCTACGTCAAAAACGATCTTATCTTCAGGACAGTTAAAATTCTTATGCAAAGCAACGGTAAGCTCAACAACACCCAGATTAGACGCTAAATGTCCGCCGTTTTTAGAAACAGTGGAAATAAGCTCCTCACGAATCTGAGTGCAAAGTATATCAAGCTGCTGTTTATTAAGTTTTTTCAAATCATCAGGTGATTTAATTGTGTTTAAAAGCCTTTTATTGTCCATTGAAAATTCCTTTATTAGTTTAATCCTTATGATTATAACATATATTTGTATGAATATACAAGTAATTTACCTAAAAAAATAAAGATTGGCTGAAAGAAAATTCAGCCAATCTTGTGATTTTACATATTAGGTAAATTATTTTACCATGCTTGCAACTTCATCAGCGAAGTTATCTTCTCTCTTCTGCAAGCCTTCGCCCTTTTCAAAACGCTCGAAGCCAACAATAGCAACTGTGCCGCCGAGCTGTTTTGCAACACCGTCAATATATTTCTGAACGGTAAGGTCATTATCCTTAACGAAGATCTGGTCAACCAAGCAGTTCTCTTTGTAATACTTAGCCATTTTACCCATAACGATCTTCTCAGCGATCTGAGCGGGTTTGCCTTCGTTGATAACCTGCTCTGTAAGGATCTTCTTCTCGTGCTCAACAACCTCAGGATCAACTGACTCTTTGTTTAAGAACAAGGGGTTAGCAGCAGCAACCTGCATAGCTACGTCCTTAGCAGCAGCCTGGAACTCAGCGCTGTTAGCGATCTCATCAGTGGTATCGAATTTAACCATAACACCGATTCTACCGCCACCGTGGATGTAAGTTGAAACAACGCCCTCGTATCTTGCGAAACGACGAACTTTAATGTTCTCACGAACAACCAGGAACAGATCCTGAACCATCTCAGAAACAGTTTTGCCGTCTTCCTTGCACTCTAAGAGAGCGTCAAGATCAGCGGGGTTCTGGTCAATAACAACACCTGCGATCTTAGCAGCAAGCTCTTTGAAAGCATCGCTACCTGCAACGAAGTCAGTTTCAGCATTGATCTCAACAACTGCACCAACACCGTTCTTTACGCAAGTATAAACAGTACCTTCAGCAGCAATTCTGCCTGCTTTTTTCTGCTGTGAAGCAAGACCTTTTTCTCTCAAATAGTCAACAGCCTTGTCCATATCGCCATCGCACTCAACGAGTGCTTTTTTGCAATCCATCATACCGCAACCGGTTTTTTCTCTTAATGCCTGAACATCTTTTGCAGTAAAAGCCATAATAGCATCCTCCTGTAATTTTAAAATATATAATTATTCAGCTGCTTGCTCAGTTGCTTCCTCAGCAACCTCTTCTACTTCCTCTGCAGCAGCGGAGCCCTGCTCACCCTGTCTGCCTTCGATAACAGCATTAGCAATAGTATTTGCAATAAGTTTAACAGCACGGATAGCGTCGTCATTACCGGGGATTACATAGTCGATCTCATCGGGATCGCAGTTTGTATCAACGATAGCAACGATCGGAATACCAAGCTTTTTAGCTTCCATAACAGCAATACGCTCTTTACGGGGATCAACGATAAACAAAGCGCCGGGGAGCTTGTTCATGTTCTGAATACCACCGAGGAATTTCTCAAGACGCTCGATCTCGCCACGGAGTTTGATAACTTCCTTTTTGGGGAGAAGCTCGAAAGTGCCGTCCTGCTCCATTGTGCGAAGCTGATTAAGACGCTCAATTCTTCTACGGATTGTGCGGAAGTTAGTCATCATACCGCCCAACCAACGAGCATTAACGTAAGGCATACCGCAGTATTCAGCCTCTTCCTTAACGGAATCCTGAGCCTGCTTTTTAGTACCTACGAAAAGGATGTCCTTGCCTTCAGCTGAAAGGTCACGAACAAGATTGTAAGCCTCCTCAAGCTTTTTCACAGTTTTCTGAAGATCGATAATATAAATACCGTTTCTCTCTGTGAAAATATAGGTGGCCATTTTGGGGTTCCAGCGTCTTGTCTGATGTCCGAAGTGAACACCTGCTTCAAGAAGCTGTTTCATTGAAACTACTGACATAATTTTTGTCCTCCATTTTTGTTTTTTTACCGCCGCTTCGGTCATCTCAAACCGCCACCCGAAGCCATCGGGAACAGACGATCTGATCACAAAGCGTGAGTATTGCCGTAATAGTATATCACAGTCGATTTCAATATGCAAGTGTTTTTTTACATTTTTTAGGGATTTTTTAAGTTGTATTTGAAATAGTTGTAAAGATGTATTATAATGATAAAAAATCATTTATGAGTTTTTATATGCGAGCTGCATTTTTTACTCTCGGTTGCAAGGTAAATCAGTATGAAACCGAGCTTATGCGAGAGGATCTTATAAAAAACGGATACGAGATAGTAACTGCGCAGGATCAGCCTGATGTGTTTATCATCAATTCCTGCACCGTTACTGCAGAAAGCGACAGAAAGACCCGTCAGATGGTGAGAAAATACCGCCGTATGCTGCCAGATGCCGTTATTGTTTTGACAGGCTGTATGCCCCAGGCCTTTACAAATGAGGCTGCTGCACTTACTGAGGCAGACATTGTTCTTGGTAACGCTACTAACAATCTGCTGACATCATCAATTTCCAAATTCTTAATTGATAATAAGCAGATTGTGGACGTTCAGCCTCACGATAAAACACTGGTACAAAGCACTATTACCGATTTTTACGAGCGCACTAAAGCTTTTTTGAAGATTGAAGACGGTTGTGACAGATTTTGTTCATACTGCATTATTCCCTATGCCAGAGGCAGAGTGCGTTCAAAATCCATTGATAATATAGTCACTGAGGTAACCGCCTTGGCTGATGCAGGATACAAAGAGGTGGTGCTTATCGGCATCAACCTCTCGGCTTACGGCAAGGAAAACGGTTTGTGTCTTGCTGATGCAGTTGAAGCTGCTGCCGGTGTTGACGGTATTGAGCGTGTTAGATTAGGTTCAATGGAGCCGGACCAGTTTACCGATGATGTGATTGAGCGTCTGGCGAAAATTGAAAAGCTCTGTCCTCAGTTTCATTTATCACTGCAATCAGGCTGCGATAAAACCTTAAAGGCTATGAACCGTCATTACGACACTGAGTTTTACCGTCAGCTTATAAATAAGTTAAGAGAAAGTTTTGATAATTGCTCAATTACAACCGATATAATGGTGGGCTTTGCAGGTGAGACCGACGAGGATTTTGATATATCGCTTAATTTCCTGAAAGAAATCGGCTTTGCAAAGGCACATGTTTTTGCTTATTCACGTAGAAAAGGTACTAAGGCTTATGATTTTGCACAGCAAGTGTCCAATCAGCAAAAGCACCATAGAAGCAGTAAGATGATTGCCGCCGCCAACGAAACTCAGGCAAAATTTTTGCAAAGTCAGATTGGACTCATCTCCCCTGTTTTGTTTGAAAACCGCACTAAAGACGGTTTTTATGAGGGATATACCCCAAACTATACTTTGGTAAAAGTAAACAGCGATACAAACCCCTGCGGAAAGATAATGAATGTAAAACTCCTTTCTGTGGATAACGAAAGTTGTATTGGTGAAATAGTTGGATAAGAAATTAAAAATCCCGAACGCATAAACGTTCGGGATTTTTGTCTCTCATTTAAACTAAACTATAAAATACTTATGGGTGACCATCATATTACCGTATAAATACTGAAATGTCCCGAATCAATACTGTATGCCGAAGATCTCACCAATAGTTTTAAGAAATTTAATGTTACTGGTATATTTTTTAAATAATACAACCAATAAATTTATTAATGCAGCGATTGATAAAGCAAGAATCAGAGCAACAACGGTACTTTTATAATTAATCAGATCAATATTTAATAATCTTACAGAAAGGAAAGATACAACTTTAAAAACAAAAAACTGTGTCGCCATTATAATCATTGAGTTTCTTCCCCAGACTTTCAAAAACCGTAGACGGCTAAACATTCTAACGCCGGAAAACAAGCCTATAAAAAACAATGTGCCACAAACAGCTGCAAGAACACAATAAACATAATTCCCGAACTTACCATAAGTGTATATAATACGAATGTTTAATGAAGAAAAAACAATACTGCCTATTCCTAACAAAAGTAATATGTACCATTTATGGATTTTTGAAACAAGAGGCTTAAATATGAATCCTAATAAAAAGAAGCAAATTGCCATTGGGAGTAAATTAAGTTTCCACAAAAGCCATTTGTGCCCTATCAAAATCCATAGACCTAAGCAAATAACAATAGTAGTTATAGTAAGCCATTTGTGTTTATAAAGTTTTAGTAAAGTTATAATTATTTCTGCTAAAAACAAAACTAGCAAGAACCAAATTGGAGTATTCCACGAATGATTCCCTTCTAATATAAATAGATCTTCAACAAAATCTGAAAAGCTTTTATCAAAGAAAAGCATTCCAATCAAAGATGATATGACATTCCAACCTATATACGGTATTAATATTCTTTTGACACGTGCCTTTAATATCTCCATTGTTGGTTTTCTTGAAGAAAAAAGAAAGCCTGAAAGAAAGAAGAAAAGAAACATATGAAATGAATAAATCCATTTTTCGATAGGTCCCCACATATTTAAATGGCCAAGTGTAACACAAAAAATAGCAAACCCTTTTAATGCATCTATCCATTCAATTCGTTCATTGTTCCGAATTATATTGGTTTCTCCATTTGCTATCATATATACTTCATTCTCCTTGAGAATTTTACAATATGGCACCCCCAACAGGAATCGAACCTGTAACTGAGTCTTAGGAGGACCCCGTTATATCCATTTAACTATGGAGGCAAATATACTGCCGACTAATTACAGTCGGCAGTTTTATTATTCTTCATCTTCTGCAAGAGCAGCCTTTATCATAATAGCGCATTCAAGACGTTTTTGTTCAAGCAAACAAGAAACCTCGTGCTTATTAAATATACCACCTGCATACTGCTGTGAGTTTGCGTTGCAACCGCCACTGCAGTAAAATCTTGCCCAACAATCACGGCAGTGCTCTTTGTTAAAGATATTAGCCTTTGAAAACTCTGCTTTAAGCTCGTTATCAATCTTACCGTCATCAATATTGCCCATTTTAAAGCCGTCAATACCAACAAACTGATGGCAAGGATAAATATCGCCTTCAGGAGTTACCGAAACATACTCATTACCGCAAGAACAACCACGTAAACGTTTAATAGCACAGGGACCCTGATCAAGATCCAACATAAAGTGGAAGAAATTGATACTCTCCCCTGCTTTTTTCATCTCAATTATCTTTTTAGCCAGTTTTTCGTATTCCTGACCCACCCTCTCGGCATCCTCTTCAGTTAACGAATAAGAAATCTGAGGATCGGAAACAACCGGCTCAATGGAGATCTGGTCAAAGCCAAGATCATAAAGGTGCATAACGTCCTCGTAAAAATCGGGGTTTTTACGGGTGAAAGTGCCACGAACATAATACTGCTCACCGTTGCGGCGTTTTACCATCTCCTTGAACTTGGGAACAATGATGTCATAGCAGCCCTTACCATTGGGAGAAACACGCAACGCGTCGTTAATTTCTTTTCTGCCGTCGATAGACAAAACTACGTTGGACATTTCCTTGTTGATGAAATCCATAATGTCATCATCCAGCAAAAGTCCGTTAGTAGTAACAGTAAAGCGGAAATTCTTATTATATTCCTTCTCACGGCTTCTTGCATAAGCAACCAGCTGCTTTACAACGTCAAAGTTCATAAGCGGCTCACCGCCAAAGAAATCCACCTCTAAGTTTGTTCTGCTACCTGAGTTATCCAGCAAAAAGTCAATTGCCTTTTTACCCACCTCATAAGACATAAGCTTTCTGCCGTGACCAAAGTCACCCTTAGCTGCAAAGCAATAATCACATCTTAAATTGCAGTCATGGGCAATGTGCAGACACATAGCTTTAATAGGTGCAGGAGCCATTTTGCCTTTGAACTGGTCATAGTCATCGGGAGTGTGCAATAATCCCTCTTTAACAAGCTCATACAGCTCGGAATAAGTTTCATCAATTTCTTCCTTGCTGAATTTATTTAAGGCGTTATAGGCTTCATCAGGGCACTTTTCAGGCATATCAGCAGAAGTATAATCCACCAATTCATAGCCAAGCTCGTCCATAACATGGACAGCACCGCTACAAATGTCAAGCACTATATTAAATCCATTTAACGAATATTTATGTATCATATCTAATTCCTGTCTTTTTTAAAAAATACATCAAAACAGGCGGACTTTTGTCCGCCCGTATCGGTTGAGAAACTTATTTCTCGCACTTCTGATTAGCAACTGTGCAAGAGGTCTTGCAAGCTGACTGGCAAGATGTCTGACATTCGCTGCAGCCGCCTTTTGCAGCTGTTTTCTTAAGATTGGTTTTGTTTAATGTTTTAACATGTTTCATATTAAAAAATCCTTTCTTAAATTAAGTTTATATCATTATACAACATAATGGTATAAATTTCAAATAATTTTTTTACGCTTTTTCAAATTAACCCCTGCAACGCCGCCAACAGCACCGCTGATAAGAGTTAATACAAGTTTTATTACAGACTGAATGGTAAAACCGGTAGAGCTTAAAAGCATAGAAACTATCATAACTATAATGAACAGAACAGCACCCGTTGCCACACCAACGAACAATCCGTTTTTCCCGAAAAGCTTGGATGCAACAAATCCCGCTGCTAATGATCCCACGGCTAATGAGATCATAGACATAACTGCTGCCGCCGAGTCAGACATATCGCTGAAAGTAAGGACTGCGGCAAACAGGAACATAAATATAACAGTTACCACTGCACCTGCTAAAACGCCCCACAAAATAGGTTTAAATACAGATAAAATTCCCGAAGAATTTTTAGTATCTATCATAATACCACTCCCGAATACTTTATAGTTTAAAATATTCAGAAGCGGTAATATTTAGAACTATTATTTATTGGTCTTACCTTTAACTGCCTGAGTATCATCCTCGTGAACAGTAAAGTTCTGCTGTAAAGCCCATTTAGCAACACGGATCTTTGCACGGTCAGGACCGGACTCTAAAATGAAAGAATCTTCCTTCATAGCAACGATCTTGCCGTAAATACCGCCGATAGTGAGAATTTCATCTCCTACCTGCAGGTTGTTTCTCATTCTTTCCTCTTCCTTCTGCTTTTTGCGCTGAGGACGAATCATAAGAAAATACATAATAGCAAATAATGCAACAATGTAAATTATCATTACCCACGGATCCATACTTAACATACCTCCAAAAAAATATTTATTTAATTATATACTTAATATAACACAATTGCAAGGACTTTTTAAGTTCTTTTAGTAAATTTAGTGCGACACTTAGGACAAGTAATGTCAATCCTGCCCTTACCTTTAGGAACTCTCAAGGTTGCCCCGCAGCCTTTACACTTATAATACTTATTATTTTTATCCTTTGCCCTAGTAATTTTTGTTTTAATTTTAGTTTGTATAGGATAATAATATTTCAAAAACTTTTGATTTTCTGCGTATCTTTTACTGATGTTACGGGAAAAGGTTCTGAAAATAACAAATCCCAAAGGAATATATGAGATAAGATTTAAAAACGGAATACCTATCAGTATAGTGATAAATGATATTACGAAAGCTAATATTATCAGCGCCATTGATAGTTGATCTGAACCGTATCTGCCATACATAAATTGTTTTAATCTATTAAACATAGAATGCACCTCTTTAATATTTATTATAAACCATAAAAAATTTTATTTGTGAACTTGTAATTAATAATTAGTTGTGCTATTATAATAAAAATATTAAAATCTCGGAGGATTTTTATGAAAAAGTTACTAATCGCATTATCCCTTTTATTGGCAATGGCTTTTGTATTCACCTCCTGCACCGGCACACCCACTACCGATGCAGATGCTACAACAAAAGCAACAACTACAGCAGGTCAGGCCACAACTCAGCCTACTGCAGCTACCACATTGGAAGATGGTACTACCGAGGCTCCCACTACCGAAGGTGCTACTACTGAAGACGGTACTACCGCAGCAGGTACTATCAATAAAAATGACAACAACCCTACTACCGCATCAACCATAAGCACTGCAAAATCTACCACTAAACCCGTTGCATCAACTACTAAGAAACCTACTCCCACCAAGAAAACTATTACAACTCAGGCAGGTGTTATCTATTTCAACAACACCAGATACAGACAGACATTCTACGATGATTTTGAAGGTACAACCTTAGATAGAAGCAAATGGGAAATCTGCCCCGAATGGACCAGACATAACGGAAACGTATGGCGTAAGGATATGGTAAGTCTTGACGGTAAAGGAAACCTTGTTTTATCCTGCGCTAAGCTTCAGGGCTCTGTTTATAAATCAGGTGCTGTAAGAAGCCGTGACAGATTTGAGCAGACCTACGGATATTTCGAAGCACGTTGTGAGTTGCAGAAATCTCCCGGATTCTGGGGTGCTTTTTGGCTTATGCCCAACTCTATTGATAACGGCGTTAAGGGTGGATCAGACGGTACTGAGATTGATATTTTTGAGTCTGCATACCTTTCCAGCGAGAGAATCAACCACGCTATCCATTGGGACGGCTACGGTTCAGACCACAAGTCTATCGGTACTAACGTACACGTTCCTGGCGTACATACAGGTTATCACACCTTTGCTTTAGAGTGGACTAAGGATGCTTACCGCTTCTATGTTGACGGCAAAAAGACCCATGAGATCACTTCTGCTCAGGCTGATATCTGCGAGGTTCCTACATACCTTAAATTAACAGTTGAAGCAGGTACTTGGGCAGGTCAGTGTGACGACAGCAAGCTTCCTGACGGAATCAAAGTTGACTGGGTAAAGGTTTACAAGAAATTCTAAATATAAAATTTAACCCCCGACTTTTAAAGGTCGGGGGTTTTATTTTTACAATTTTATAATCTTATCTGCTATTTGCTCTACTATATCAAGATTGTGTGAAACGCAGATAACAAGCTTTCCTTGCATATTTTCTTTTATAACGTTGATTGCCGTTTGTACAGTAGCCTCATCAAGCCCGTTAAACGGCTCATCTAACAGCAAAATATCGGGATTGTCGCACAACGCCCTTGCTATTGCCACACGCTGTCGCATACCGCCTGACAGCTTATCGGGATATGAATTTTCCTCGTTTTGAAGCATAAGGTTTTCTAAAAGCTCACTTGCCCTGATTTTATCATCACTTTTAATGCAAACGTTTTGCAACACAGTGCACCAGTCCAGTAATCTGGGCTCTTGAAACACCATTCTTAATTTACCGCCGTCGGCAGTTACAGCACCTTCATCGGGCGCTACAAGACCTGCGATAATGTTTAATAGTGTTGTCTTACCGCAGCCCGACTCCCCTGTTATGCAAATAATACCTGTATCAAAGTTATAAGAAAAATCTTTAAATAAAAGCTTATCTCCAAAGCTTTTTGAGATGTTATTTAGTCTTATCATATATTAACACCTCGTCTTTTCTTTAATTTGTTAACAAAGAATATCAGCAGCCATTCCAGTATCATACTGATGATTATAACAGTAATGGTCCAGGCGAAAAGGTCGGGTGTTTCCAGATAAATTTTAGCGTCCTGCAGCATACCGCCGATAGAGTTATCAGGCTGACACAACACCTCAGCGGCTATTCCTGCTTTCCAAGAAAGTCCTAACGCAGTAACTGAGGCAGACATAAAATATGGCATTACCGATGGAAAATAGATGTATTTAAAACGTTTTGCTAAGGATAATTCAAACACATCTGCCATCTGCAACAGTTTGTTATCAACTTGTCCTATAGCGTTAAATACGTTACTCCATATTATGGGCAGTACCATTAAAAATGAAATTATCACCGGTATTGTGGAGTCCTTGGTCCACACCAAAAGCAGGATAATAAAGGATGCCACCGGAGTTGCTTTTATGATAGTTATAAGCGGACGAAAAAGTGTGTGTAAAAACTTGACTTTAGCAGTAACAGTGCCAAGCAATCCACCAACTATTACTCCCAGTGAAAATCCTATAAGAATACGTATGAGTGTAAAGACCACCGTTTTCCAAAAAGACGGCAGCTTTACAAGCACACACAGTCTTGTTAAAACAGTAATAGGAGATACCAAAAGTATCTCCTTATCTACTGCAAGATAAAGTATCTGCCAAACTGCGACCCAAAATACAGCCACCAGTATAACAGTTGCAATCTTTTTTGCTATTCTATTTTGAATAATAGAACGTATCATCAGGAAGCTTTCCTCCTACAGATTTCGGGTTTGCGTCAAACAAAACCTGATAGTAATCTTTAATTTGTGCTTTCATATCAGCACCGTCGATGTAGCAGATGTTGCAGTTGGGAATTGCCTTTTTAGCAACAGGTGCTTTGGGGATAATACCGTAAGTCTCACAAAGGGCTGCAGCAGCTTCTACGTTGTTATTTACATAATCAATAGATGCTTTATATTCAGCCAAGAAGGTATCAACAGCCTTCTTGTTGTTTTTAGCAAACTCAGTATTTACAATAACGCAACCCATAGAAAGAACACTGTTTTCAATACCGTTTTTCTTAGTTGCCTTTTCCCATTCCTCAGTTAAGTTAAGGGCAATACGAGCGTTTTTATTGTTTAATAAAACCGAAGTCACGTTAGGCTCGGGCAACATACCAATCACTACTTCACCCTGATTCATCAGTGTAGCAAGTTCTGCATGTTCAGACTTATATTCTACCTTAACGTCATTAAGTCCGTTTGCCTTTAATATGTAATTAAGTGCATACTCAGGAGTTGAACCCTTACCGGTTGCATAAATTGTCTTGCCGCTGAGATCGTTTATGGTTTTAATTGTATCGCCGATCTCAATAATGTAAAGCACACCCAGTGTGTTAAGTGCGGCAATCTGAACGTCAACATCATCTTTGTTGAAAAGCACAGCAGCAAGGTTTGTAGGCACTGCGGCAATATCAAGCTCACCTTTTATAACCTTTGCAGTAATTGCGTCAGGAGCACCTAAAACAGTTGCATTATACTGATTTTCTGTTTTGTTATCGTCATTGTTTTTCAAAAGTCCAACAGCACCCATACCTGTGGGGCCTTTAAGAAAACCAATGTTTACTTTAGTTCTCTGTGCAGTTGTGGTAGCCTGTGTGGTTGTACCATTGTTGTCGGTTGTGTTAGTAGTGTTGCAGGATGCAAAAAGTGTTAAAGTTAACACCAACACTAAAATTACTGATAAAATTCTTTTCATAATTATCTCCTCATTATTTAATATATTTTTCAAGACTTATAGGGTCTGAAATTTTAACTGTTTTGCCCGACTTTTCAATAATCCCCGACTTAATGAGATTATCCAAAGCCCTATATACCGATGCCCTGCCTAAATTAAGACTAAGCGCCGCCTTACTCATACTTATTTCAAAAGTATCGCAAGAAAGCTCTGTGCTCTTATTCAGCAGATATACCGCCAACTTTTCCTCAGCGTTCGAGCCGGTGTAACGGTCAATAACCGTGTTAAGATACTGAATTTTTGCCGATAAAAATTTTATGTAATTTTCAGCCAGTGAAAAATCGTTATTCATAAGCTGTGTAATAAGAGATTGAGGCAAAAAGTACAAAACACTGTTTTGAGTAGCAGTAACGGTGGTCTGGAAATTTTCCTTTTCACAGAACAAAGTGGATACGCCGAAAATATCGCCCTTTGAAAGCTTTTTTATCATAACGTCTGCCTTGCTGACCAGCAGCTGACCGCTTTTTATGATAATCAGGCAATCGTTAGCATTATGTCGGCTTAAAACTACCTCATCCTTTTTATACTCATGTATATCTACGCAATCACCCTTTAATATCATATCAAAGGTATGTGGTTTTGCATTTTTAAAAAGAAAAAGCTTTTGTAAAAATGCTATATCACTTTTTTTAATGCAAATCACCTCATTTTTGTATCAAATGATACATTTTTATTACATTATACAAGTTTGTCAAAGTTTTGTCAATATAAAAATAAGACTTGGAATAAATTTTTCCAAGTCTTACAATTTATTTTGTTGTACTGCCGAAGCCGCCGTTTCTTATACCCTCACAGCAGTCGTCAACGGTAATTCCGTATTCCAAGAAAATTCCCTGCACAAACCCCTGCCCTGCTTTTATCTCAACAGTTTTATCTGAACGGCTGTCGTTGGTGAGTTTAACCATTATATGCCCCTCATTATCGGAGTTGTAATAATCACCGTCAATAATTCCAACGGTGTTATCCAGCTGCAAACGAAACTTAAATCCCAGACCGCTTCTCGGGTATATTTTCAGCACAAAGCCGTCATCAATTTTAGCTCTGATACCTGTGGGAACTTTGATTCCCTCACCGGGTTTTAAAGTAACATCAAAGGGAGCAAAAAAATCGTATCCTGCCGAGCCTTTGGTAGCACGTTGAGGTAACTTTATATTATCATAAATGCTGTTAATATCAGCACTGATACTGCAGTCTTTAGAAAATTGCTCAAGACTTACTTTTTCAAATTTTGCGATTCTTTTCATATCTATCACCAAAATATATGTTTTTGTTATTGTACCACATAAAAATTGTTATTGCAAATAAGTTTTATCAAATATATAATTTTCTCATAAGCTTAATATGTGGTTATTAAGGAGAGTGTAATTTATGAATTACTACACACAACCTGAGAAAAAGATCCCTATTGTTAAGGAATACGACGTTATTGTTTGCGGCGGCGGTCCTGCAGGATTTGCTGCAGCTGTTTGGGCGGCACGTCAGGGTGCCGACACACTGCTTATTGAACAGTGTAATGCTGTTGGCGGTGTTGCCACTACCGGTTTGATGAGTCATTGGACCGGAGAAACTGAAGGCGGTTTTTACTACGAGCTTTTAGATGCTTCCTGCGACAGTGATAATAAAGCACTGATTGACCCCGAAAAGCTTAAAACCGTTATGCTTAAAATGTTAGAGGATGCAGGAGTGCAGCTTAAATTATACACCTTCTGCTCTGACGTTATTATGGACGGCGACACAATTAAAGGTGTTGTAACCCAGAGTAAGTCCGGCACTGAAGCATTTTTAGCAAAGCAGATTATCGACTGCACCGGTGACGGTGATATTGCTTGTAAAGCAGGTGTTCCCTTTTATAAGGGCCGTGAGGGTGACGGTGTTATGCAGCCGGTTACACTTATGTTTAAGGTGGCTAACGTTGATACGTCAGTAGCACCAACTATCCATATGTTTGAGCAGACTTGTCAGGTACCCAAGGGCGATATTCAGCAGCTTGCAAGAGAGCATATTTCCTTCCCTGCAGGCCACGTGCTTATCTACCCCTCCACAAAGCCCGGCATTATGACCTTAAATATGACCAACGTTATCGACATTGACGGTACCAACTCCGATGATCTTACCAAAGCAGAGATAGTTTGCCGAAATCAGATGCAGGAAATCATTGCTTTCTTGCGTGAGTTTGTACCGGGATTTGAAAACTCATATATCGTTTCATCAGCATCCTATATGGGTGTTCGTGAGACCCGTCATTTTGAGGGACTCTACACCCTGACCCGTGATGATATTTACACCGCCCGTGTGTTTGATGACTGGGCAGTTACCAAGGCTCAGTTTAATTTTGATATTCACAACACCGAAGGCTGCGGACTTGATGCTAACGGCTTGCAAAAACACTTTAAGCAGAAAGGTAAATATACTATTCCTTTCGGTTGCTTTGTACCAAAGCAGATTAAAAATTTAATGTTTGCAGGACGTAACATTTCAGGTACTCACGTGGCTCATTCCAGCTATAGGGTTATGCCAATTTGTTGTAATATGGGACAAAGCGTTGGTATTGCGGCGGCTTTATGCGTTAAAAAAGGAATCACCCCTAAAGAGCTTGACGTAAAAGAGCTGCAGAATGAACTTAATAAAGTTGGCGTAAGCCTATAACAAAAACTCACATCTCTGCGTAATATGTATTGTCGGACAAACATATTTTTTTATAATTTATGTTTAATAGATCCGCTTTCAGGTAAAAATATTACTGCGACGATATGTCCGACAATAATAAAAGCGGAGTGTGAAATGACGTGACAATAAAACGGGGTGACATTTACTACGCCGATTTAAGTCCCGTAATAGGATCGGAACAAGGCGGTTTGCGACCTGTGTTGATCGTTCAGAACGATATCGGCAACAAATACAGTCCCACTGTAATCGCTGCTGCAATAACAAGTCAGCAAGCAAAGAACAGTCTGCCTACACATATAAAAATAAACGCCGACGGTTGTGGGCTTTCAAAGGACTCTATTGTTTTGCTGGAGCAGGTCAGAACCATTGATAAGCAACGGCTTAAAGAAAAAATGGGAACTTTAGATGAAAATACTATGTTTGGTATAAACAGAGCTTTATCTGTAAGTTTCGGACTGAATAACGCTACATAAATTTATGTAGCAAAAAAGGAGATGCAATATAGCATCTCCTTTTTTTATGGAAAAAGTTTATTTTTTAAGTTTTACAGCATCTTTAGCCTTAGCAACGATATTTGAAGCACAAAGACCGTATTTCTCAAGCAATACAGCTGCAGGGCCTGACATACCGAAAGTATCCTCAACACCGATTCTGATAACGGGTGTGGGAACAGTTTCAGCCAAAGTCTCGCAAACAGCACTGCCTAAACCGCCGATTACAGAATGTTCTTCAGCAACCACAACAACACCTGTTTTCTTAGCTGCCTCAATAACGATTTCTCTATCCAAAGGCTTAATGGTATGGATGTTGATAACCATAGCAGAAATGCCCTCGTTTTTAAGCTGCTCAGCGGCAATAAGAGCTTCATTAACAAGTAAGCCTGTTGCGATAATAGCAACGTCAGTACCGTCAACCAGTTTAACGCCCTTACCTACTTCGATTTTGTAATCATCGGGATTAAATACCGGAACAGCTAGTCTGCCAAAACGGAGATAAACAGGACCGTCAATCTCAGCGGCAGCTAAAACTGCAGCCTTTGCTTCATTAGCATCAGCGGGGTTAATGATTGTCATACCGGGGATAGTTCTCATAAGAGCAATATCCTCGTTGCACTGATGGGTAGCACCGTCTTCACCAACGGAGATACCTGCGTGAGTAGCACCGATCTTAACGGGAAGATGAGGATATCCGATAGAGTTTCTAACCTGCTCAAAAGCACGTCCTGCAGCAAACATAGCGAAGCTACTTGCAAATACCAATTTACCGGTAGATGCAAGACCTGCTGCAATGCTCATCATATTCTGCTCTGCGATACCGCAGTCAACAAAGTTCTCGGGGAACTCTTTCTTGAAAGCACCTGTTTTAGTAGCTGCTGCAAGGTCAGCATCTAAAACAACAAGATCATTACGTTTTTTACCAAGCTCGATAAGACCGGCACCGTAGCCCTCACGAGTTGCAAGTTTTTTAATTTCACTCATCTTATTTGCCCTCCAATTCTGCTAATGCTGCATTAAGCTCATCCATTGCCATAGCGTACTGCTCAGCGTTGGGAGCAACACCGTGCCAACCAACCTGATTTTCCATAAAGGAAACGCCTTTACCTTTAACTGATTTAGCAACGATACAGGTGGGCTTACCTTTAACAGTTCTAGCCTCATTATATGCTGCTTCAATCTGAGCAAAATCATGAGCGTCAATGTTGATAACGTGCCAACCAAAAGCGGCAAATTTCTCATCAATAGGATAAGGTGAGCAAACATCTACAACAGAACCGTCAATCTGAAGGTTGTTGTTATCTACCAATGCTACCAAGTTGTCAAGCTTATTAGCGGCAGCAAACATTGCAGCCTCCCAAACCTGACCTTCCTGAATCTCACCGTCGCCCAGGATAGTATAAACTCTGTAATCCTCGTTAAACTTCTTTGCAGCCAAAGCCATACCGGTAGCGCAAGAAATACCCTGACCCAATGAACCGGTGCTCATATCAACGCCGGGAATATGTTTCATATCAGGATGTCCCTGCAGCATCTCATCGGGTTTTCTTAGTTTTTTGATCTCCTCAACGGGGAAAAATCCCTTAAGTGCCAATGCAGAATAAAGTGCAGGTGCTGCGTGACCCTTTGACAATACCAATCTGTCACGGTTAGACATCTTAGGATTTTTAGGATCAATATTCATTTCCTTGTTGTAAAGCCAAGCCAACACATCGGCAATTGACAAAGAACCGCCAGGATGTCCGGCTTTTGCGTTATAGGTGCCTTCGATAACACCCATTCTGACTTTCAACGCAAAGGCTTTAAGTTGCAATTCAAAATCTTTTTCCATTATTAGCTCCGTTCTGCCGCAATGCGGCTTGTTTTTATATAAACAGTGTGTAAAACTGTTTAGTCCATAACAAACTGAATAAATTCAGCTAAAGCGCCGTTTTCACAGTCACTTTTAGTAACGTAATCGGCAATTCCCTTTAACTCAGTGGGGGTATCGTTAACAACACATCCCATACCCGCACGTTCTATCATTTCCTTATCGTTATAATAATTGCCGATAGCATAAACGTGGTTATGTGGAATGTCTAGAAATTCTGCTAATTTAATAAGGGCAGTACCTTTGTTAACGCCACTTAATATTATCTCAAAATACTTCTCAGAGGTGCTGACAAATTCAAAACCGTTTTTCTGATATTTAGCGGCATACTGTTTTACCGGCTGCAAAGCATCCACTTCATCAGCCATTAACAGCTTAGACCAATCAAGGTTCCAGATATCGTCAATATCAGCGATTTTATACTCAACATTTTCATAATTCAAATGATGCTTAATAACCTCATTTTCTCTGAGCACGTAGATATCCTTATCACAATAAACCTCAATACCAAGGCTTGGGAAAAGCGAATAAAACTCCTTTACACAGCATTTTACACTGTCAGGATAATACTGAGTGTAAATAAGCTTGTCCGAATCGTAATCGTAAAGGGTGTTACCGTTGCTGACTATGGCAGGACAAGACAGCTGTATCTCTTTGGATACAAATCTTGCAGCCTCGATTCCCCTGCCTGTTGCAATGGTAAACTTACCGCCTTTTTTAACAAACTCATTTATTGCATCAATATTTTCTTTTGGAATATTGTGTTGTGTCTTATACAAAGTACCGTCTAAATCGGCGGCTATAAGATAATCTTCAAATTCCTTCATTTATGCTTACATCCTCGAAAGTTTTTCTAAAAAATCTTTAAAATACTGAGGTAACTCACTTGAAAATTCCATATACTCACCCTTTGGGTGAACAAAACCTATAGTTTTAGCGTGAAGACACTGACCCTCAAACCCACTAATCGGCTTTGTGCTGCCGTAAACAGGGTCTCCTGCAACCGGTCTGCCCAAATGGGCCATATGAACTCTGATCTGATGAGTTCTACCGGTTTCAAGACGCAGTCTTAAATGAGTATAATTATCAAACCTATGCAAAACCTCGTAATGAGTAACAGCAGGTTTGGAATTTTTATCGGTAACTGCCATTTGCTTACGCTTTACAGGATGACGTCCAATAGGGGCATCAACAGTGCCGCTGTCATCCTTCATTTTGCCGCAAACCACCGCTTCGTATTCCCTTTTAAAGCTATGCACCTTTATCTGCTCAGCTAAAAAATTATGTGAAGCATCGTTTTTAGCAACTATAAGCAGTCCGCTGGTATCTTTATCAATGCGATGCACTATTCCCGGACGGATAACTCCGTTTATGCCCGACAAAGAGTCGCCGCAATGATATAACAAGGCATTGACTAAAGTGCCGGTATAATTACCCGGTGCAGGATGCACCACCATACCCTTAGGCTTGTTGACCACCAGCAGGTCATCATCCTCATAAACAATATCAAGAGGAATGTTTTCGGGCTGTGCGTCATCACAAACGGGATCGGGCAAACTAAGCGAGATAACATCGCCATTTACAACCTTGTCACTCTTCCCTACCGACTTGCCGTTTTTCATAACACAACCTGAATTTATCAGATTTATAACAGCGTTTCGGGTAAGGTCCTCAACGTTTTCAGCTATATACTTGTCAATTCTTACAGGCTCACTGCAATTTACTAAAACATCAATATTTTGCAATTTATTCACCGATTTTTCTGCTTTTAGCGTCATTTATCATATCAATGATCATATACAAAATCAAAAGACATCCGCCGATAACCACACAACAGTCTGCCACGTTGAAAACAGCAAATTCCATAAAGGTAAAATTGATAAAATCAATAACTATCCCACGGAAAATCCTATCTATCATATTGCCGATGCCACCTGAAATGATCAGCATCAAGGAATAGTTAAGAATTAAAGACCTTGTGTTTTTAAAGAAGAATATGTAAATACAAAATATTAGCGTTACAGTAGTTAAAAACATAAACACCCATCTGTGCTCTGATAACATACCAAAAGCCGCACCGGGATTTTCAACATACTGAAAGTCAATTATATGAGGGATAACAACAGTCATCTGCGGTGGCTTTGGCAACCACAGTTTAACTGCGATCTTAGAGATCTGGTCCACAATAAGCATAACTACGGCAAGAATTATAGGCAGTATTTTTTTGGATCTTAACACTAAACTCTAAACCTCCTAATTTCTTGCTGACATACACAATCTGTCTGCAGAAAAATTCTGCAAACAGATTGGATTTTGATATTTATTTAAGAGTAGCTGCACAACGGGGGCAAAGTGTGGGATGCTCAGCATCCTTACCGATCTCATCACTGTAGATCCAGCAACGCTCACATTTTTCGCCACTTGCGTGTTCAACAGTAACAGATACCTGCTCACCCTTAAACGCACCCTCATCACCGTTTTTCAGTTCAACGGAAGATACGATAAATACGGGAGCAAGAATGTCTGCAAACTTACTTAGGAAGCTGTAATTTTCATCCTTTGCAAAGATAGTAAGCTTAGCTTCCAATGATGCACGGATGAGCTTATCAGTTCTTGCGATCTCGAGAGCCTTTTTAACATACTCACGGATAGTCTCAAGCTTTGCCCAATCAGCCTTTAACTGCTCATCGTTTGAAATAACGGGAGCTTTAGGCATATCGTTAAACACAATGTTTTCGCTGTTCTGACCTGCCATTTTGGGCATAAATTTCCAGATTTCATCTGCAGTAAATGCCAAGATAGGAGAAATCATAAGTGTTAAAGCATTGAGTATCTTGTAAATAGCAGTCTGTGCTGCTCTACGGCTTTCTGAGTCAGCCTTTTCAACGTAAAGTCTGTCTTTAAGCACGTCAAGATAGAAGTTAGACATATCAACAACGCAGAAATTGTGAATAGCGTGATAGATGATATGATACTCAAAATTCTCATAAGCTGCGTTAACCTTTTCAATAAGGTCGTTAAGCAGCATAAGAGCATATTTATCAATATCGTGGAGCTTATCGTCACTTACCATATCCTTATTAGGATCAAAGTCACCAATACAACCCAGGATAAATCTTGCAGTATTTCTGATTTTTCTGTAACCCTCAGAGAGCTGTTTTAAAATAGCGTCAGAAATACGGATATCAGCGTGATAATCGCTGGATGCAACCCACAAACGAAGAATATCAGCGCCGTATTTCGGGATAACATCCTCAGGAATAACAGTGTTACCGATAGACTTAGACATCTTCTTACCTTCACCGTCAACAACCCAACCGTGAGTTACAACGTTCTTGTAAGGAGCCTTACCTGTTACTGCAACAGAGGTAAGCAAGGATGACTGGAACCAACCACGATACTGGTCAGCACCTTCGAGATAAAGGTCAGCAGGCCAGTTGAGGTAGTCACGCTCATCGCATACTGCAAAGTGAGTAACACCTGAGTCGAACCAAACGTCCATAATGTCGGTTTCTTTCTTAAAGTGATTCTTACCGCACTTAGGACATACATAGCCTTCGGGTAACAGTTCGTTAGCAGAAAGCTCATACCAAGCATCTGCACCCTTCTGACGGAAGATATCTGCAACACATTTAATGGTTTCGGGATTGATTATCTGCTCACCGCAATCCTCACAGTAGAAGATCGGGATCGGCACACCCCAAATACGCTGACGGGAGATACACCAGTCACTTCTGTCTCTAACCATATTAGCAATACGGTCGTGACCCCACTGAGGAATCCAGTTAACCTTATCAATTTCAGCCACAGCCTGATCAGCAAAGTCTGCGATTGAGCAGAAGCACTGCTCAGTAGCTCTGAACAGAATGGGAGATTTACAACGCCAGCAATGAGGATACTGGTGGATAATCTTTTCAAGAGCAAACAGATTGCCGGTTTCATCAAGGTGCATAGCAATCTTTTTGTTTGCTTCATCGGTAGTAAGACCTGCGAACATACCTGCGTCAGCAGTCAAAACACCCTTATGATCAACGGGAACGATCATAGGAATTTCTTTGTATTTTCTGCAAACCTCAAAGTCGTCAACACCGTGACCGGGAGCAGTATGAACACAACCGGTACCGCTTTCCAGAGTAACGTGATCACCAACAATAACAAGTGATTCTCTGTCAAGGAAAGGATGAGCTGTTTTCATATACTCAAGCTCACTGCCGCTGATAGTACCAACGGTTTCGTATTCCTCGATCTTAGCAGCCTTCATAGCAGAAGCTGTAAGCTCGGTAGCCATAACATAATACTCACCGTTAGCCTTAACAACCTGATACTCGTATCCGGGGCCAACGCAAATAGCAACGTTACCGGGCAATGTCCAGGTAGTTGTGGTCCAAATTACAAAATAGGTTTTATCAAGGTCAGCACCCAGTGCAGAAAGCTTTCCTGCATCATCGGTAACCTTGAATTTAACATAAATTGAATGACAGGGATCCTCTGCATACTCAATTTCAGCCTCTGCAAGAGCAGTCTGACACTCAGGGCACCAGTAAACGGGCTTTAAGCCTTTATAGATATATCCCTTGTTTGCCATTTCGCCGAAAACCTCGACCTGCTTAGCAACAAACTCATTTTTCAAAGTAAGGTAAGGATTATCCCACTCACCCAAAACGCCTAAACGTTTGAACTGATTTTTCTGATCCTCAACAAATCCCAAAGCAAACTCACGGCAGATCTTACGCAGCTTAAGCGGAGTTACAGCCTCAGCAGAGTCAACACCTGCTGCCTTTCTTGCTTTAAGCTCGGTAGGAAGACCGTGGGTATCGTAACCGGGCACGTAAGGTGCTTTAAAGCCTGACATATTTTTATAACGCAGAACAAAGTCTTTAAGAATTTTGTTAAGCGCAGTACCCATATGAATTTTTCCGTTTGCATAAGGAGGGCCATCGTGCAAGATGTAAAGAGGTTTACCCTCGTTTTTCTCCATCAGCTTTTCATAGGTTTTTGAATCGTCCCATCCCTGTAAGGTTACAGGCTCTTTCTGAGGCAATCCTGCACGCATCTCAAAATCAGTTTGCGGCAAATTAAGTGTTTTGTTATAATCCATAATTCTCCCCTTATTCGTTCTCGGAATTAAACTTGGCATCCATGCCTTCAATATTTTTATTAACAACCTGAGTATTCATAATCAGGTCAATATGCTTTTTATAGCTGTCAAGAACAGTTTCTTTAAAGTTCTTGATTTCGTCTTTAATATAATTATATGTGATAAGCTGCTGTCCTAATTTCTTTTCTGTATCAGCAACCAACGCAGCGGCCTTAGCCTCAGCCTCAACCACAATCTCTTTTGACTTAATTGTTGCTTCATCCAGCATATCTCTTGACTTAACTGTTGCTTCGTCAATCATTTTCTGTGAAGCAATCTCAGCCTGCTGTACCTTCTGTTTAGCGTCAGCCAACATCTCATCAGCAATAGCCTGAGCCTTATCATTAGCCTCTCTAAGGATAGCATCACCTGTTTTTTGTGCGTTTAAAATAGCAGATTTAACAGAGTCCTCTGCAGCTCTGTATTCCTCAATATTTTCGGCCAAAATTTGAATTTTCTGTATTAAATCTTCGTTCTGACGGGTCGCCATCTCTAAAGACTCAGCAACCTCTTCAAGGAAGAAATCAACGTCGCTGGATTTGTAGCCGTTAAATCCCACTTTCTGAAATTCTGTATTTCTGATCTGTTCAGCAGTAAGCATAGTGACCATCCTTTCTGTTTTACACTCTTTTACGGGCAAGTAAAACATACCTACCCTTTCTCGTAACGTCATCCACGGAATCAATAATAAACTTGCCAAAGCCCCTTACGGTTATCTCAGCACCGTTTTCTATCCGCTTAGAAATATTAAGACACTCAGCAGAATCCACAAAAACCTTGCCTGAAGTAATAACAAGCGCCGATTTATCTCTGCTGAAATTACACAACTCCGCCACAATACAGTCCAGTCTGTTAGAGGCGACTGTACCGCGGATATTCTCAAAGCTTGATGAGTAAGGCAACGGATCATCAAACCCAATTTTGAGTTTAACACCCACACCGCCTACTTTTTCAAGCTGAGTTGTGACGTAATTTATTATATCCTTATGAATAAACGCAACTGCTCTGCCCTTTTCAATTAGAATATCCCCTATTTTATCTCTTGTTATACCAAAAGACATAAATGTGCCCAAAAAGTCACGGTGGGAAAGTTCATCCCTCTCACGGTAGCTTAACGTAATGGGTACAATGGGAAAATCCACATCGGTTTCATCTGCCCAATCAGGCAAAAAGCACAGCATAACACGTTCGGCAAATTCAAATCCGCCGAAAATGCAATGCTTATATGAGGATATGCAGGTCTTTGCAACTGAAAGCTCATGGGCGTTTAAAAAACCAATGAACTTAGGAACGTTCCTGCTATTACAAAGCTCTGCAGCATCCTTTATTTTGGCTATCAGCAGTTGATCGTTACTGTCCATTAGATATACAGACCGCTGTTCTCCAACTCGTCAAGCAGCACGTCACCCATAATGTCAACATTAAAGGGAGTGATGATAAATGTGCTGTTTGCAACACGTTTGAGCTGACCCTTGTTTGCATAAGCAACACCGCTTAAAAAGTCAACCAAGCGACGTGAAATCTCACGGTTTGTAGATTCAAGGTTAAGTACAACAGTACGCTTGTTATTCAAATGATCAGCAATTGAAGTAGCGTCCTGGAAGGTATCGGGTTTTACAAGCACTACCTGAAGCTGAGTTGTAGCGTGGATATTAACAACCTTATTACGCTTTGCCTCTGCATAAGTAGTAGATGAGGAATAAACATCATCACCGGTAGATGAGTAGTTGTTTGAGAAATCTACTTCGGGCTGAGTATCCTCGTAGCCTTCTTCGTCCGGCACGGTCATCATGTTTTTAATTTTGTCCATAAATCCCATAATCTATAACACTCCTAAAAATTAATATATTCTACTGCCAAAAAGTGATGTACCTACACGGACCATATTTGCTCCGTGTAAAATAGCAATGTCAAAATCATGTGACATTCCCATAGATAAAATATCCATAGATATATTATCTACTTTTTTTGCCTTGTTGTCAATAAACAGTTTCTGCATTTTATCAAAATATGCAATTTTTTGTGTAAGTTCATCATTAACAGGACCCAAAGTCATCAATCCCTTAACAAAAATGCCCTCAATTGTTGATAACTGACACAAAAATTCATCTAAATTTTCTTCATTTATACCGCTTTTACTTTCTTCTTTGCCGATATTTATCTCCACAAGCACATTTGTAACTATATTCCTTGCAATACTCTGCTTTGCAATCTCGTTAGCAAGTTTAATTGAATCAACAGACTGAATAAGCTCCACCTTACCCACTATCTGCCTTACCTTATTGGTTTGCAAGGTTCCGATAAACTGACGGCGGAGTCCTTGGGCCAGTTCATTTTCCTTGGATAAAAACTCCTGTACTCTGTTTTCACCCATTACTTTAATGCCGCTTTCATAAGCGTGATTTATAACGGGTACTTCAACGGTTTTAGTGGCGGCAAGTAATGTTATATCCGAAGGTGCTCTACCAGATTTAACGGCGGCTTCACTGAGCTTTTCGGTAACGACTTTATAGTTTTCGTCAAAATCCTTTATTCTTTTTAAAATATACTCATCCATCGGTATCACCGCCTAAATTCTTGCCTTTAACGATAACCTCGTCATAAATCTTAAGCTGACCTGAGCTGTTATCAGACTTGACCACAGCAAAGCCCTGAGAAGCGTAGATAATTTCAATTTCTCTGAATTTTACAATGTTGCCCAGCTGAACGTAAACGCCTTTTTTACCGTCAACAATACGGATAGCCTTGGAATTAACACGCAATCCCTTATAGTTTCTAAGCACTATCTCAATAGGCTGTTTACGTATCAGTGAAAGCTCAGGGTTCATATTATCGCAGGACAAAACTACTGCCACTTTATCAGATGCACGGTCAACGTTAAGTGCCTCAACTGTTGCCTCAATCTCACTTGCAGTGGATAAGGGCAGTTTTACATCAACTGTATCGGTAAGCTTTAAGTCCAACGACTGAGAACGGTCAATAACAGTAACGATATACCACTGATGCTCACTGACAATCTTACCGATTGTGTTTTTAGAAACATCAGCCTTTTTTATATCGTTTATTTTATCAACGGTAATGGTCTTAACATCATCATAAGAAACAGCGGTTTCATAACCGTCTGCCGAGTTGACAAAATAACCTGAATACTGGCTGTAAAGCTGATCTTTACCCGGGGTGTATCTGGACTTTAAGTCCTTAAGCTTATCGGTGTATTCAGCAATCTGCTGCTTGTAATTTTCAGTACGTTTAGTGGCAAGCTGATTTTGATTAAGCAAATACAGCAGTTTATTCTCATAGCTTGAAGCCTTTGAAAGATTGCCCACGTCAATATCATTAAGCATATTGAGAAGATTGGACTTTATCTGAGATGAGATCATATCCAAATCTGCAGCAAGTATCTCATTCTGGGTATCCAGTTCATTAAGCTGAGAAATTTTCTCTTCCAACTGCTCTATCTCGCTTTTGAGTTTAACGTCCTCATCGGAATTAAAGTATTCAACAATAGTTGAGCCTTTTGCCACTTTACCTCCGTTATCCACGTTGTAAACCATTATGCCGGTTTTATCGGAAGTAACGGTCTTTTCATCACGGATAACAAAACCGTCTGCTTTGATAGTATCACTTACAGTAACGGGATAGGCAGTTTCGGTAGAAACGGGTGAAAAAGCAGGACGTAAGGTGTGATAAAAGATAAAAACGATCAAAATTACTCCGAAAATTGAGAGTAATATTTTTGATGTACCTTTTTTCATTTATCATTCACCTCTTTTAAGTAATCTAATACTATTTTTTCAGCGGCAGAAAATACATTTTCAATGCCTATTTCATCGGGATATATCCAATTTATATTCTCATTTCTGTTAAACCAGGTAAGCTGACGCTTAGCATATCGACGGGAATCGGTTTTTAAATCCTCAATGCAAACATCAAGGGGTGCATTACCGTCTAAATATGGCTTAAATTCCTTGCAACCAATAGCCTGTACTGCGGTTTTCGACGCAGCAGCAGAAAACAGCATTTTTGCTTCATCAACAATTCCCTGCTCCACCATTTTATCTACACGAAGGTTGATTCTGTCGTATAAAACCTGTCTGTCCTTATAATTTATACCAATATAAAGAGGGTTATATGGTGAGGGATTTTTCCGTGACTCCACACGGTTTTGGGTAACAGTCTTACCGGTGGTATAACATATCTCCAAAGCACGAATAAGACGTTGCTTGTTCTCCACCTGCAAGGTCTTAGCAAAGGGCTCGTCAATCTCATACAGCTTATCTAAAATATACTGTGGACCGTACTGCTCCATTTCGGCAACGATTTTTGCTCTTATCTCGTCATTATGGTTGTTTTCGCTAAAATCAATATTGTTCAAAAATGAATCAATATAAAGTCCCGTACCGCCAACTATCACAGGCAATTTTCCTCTGCTGATTATATCATCAACAGCCTCTTTTGCCATAACTGAGTAGTCGGCAACGGAAAACTCTTCACTAACGGATTTTATATCTATTAAGTGATGAGGTATGCCCTGCATTTCATCAACTGTGGGCTTTGCAGTGGCAACAGACAGCTCTTTATATATCTGCATTGAGTCGCCTGAAATGACTTCACCGTTAAAGGTTTTCGCCAAATGAACACCCAGTGCAGTCTTGCCCGAGGCAGTGGGACCAACCACCGCTATAACAGGTATTTTTTTATTCATAAACTCATATCCTTGAAAATCTGCGTTTTATTTCACTAAGTGTCATTTCCGCTGCAACGGGTCTGCCGTGAGGACAGTATCTGATGTTATCATTATTTAAAACCTCGTCAGCCAAAGCGGTCAGCTCCATAGCAGTTGAGCGGTTACCCGCCTTTATGGCAGCACGACAAGCCACCGAATGATACAACCAGTCTAAAAACTCGGGAGTCGCTTGTCTTATTTTATCGTTAAGCTTACCCGCTATCTCGATAATAAGGGCTTTTGCATCTTCTCCGTCAAGTTCCATAGGAATGCCTCTGACAAGTATAGACTTTGAGCCGTAATCCTCAATTTCAAAGCCTGTAGAGTTGATTTCATCTAAGTTGGTTAAAATGGCATCGTATTCCTCAGCGGAAAGATTAACACAGATTGGAGCAATAAGCATTTGAGGCTGATGCTCGGTATCTGCTTTGATTTTCTCAAACAAAATTCTTTCGTGGGCGGCGTGTTTGTCAATCATAATGATCTTACCGTCACACTCAACTAAAATATAGGTTTCAAAGGCTTCACCAATATACT
Source organism: Clostridia bacterium (assembly GCA_017407705.1). Lineage (GTDB taxonomy): Bacteria > Bacillota > Clostridia > Oscillospirales > Acutalibacteraceae > RGIG2202. The sequence goes on along the minus strand of JAFQWA010000019.1, from coordinate 11,593 downwards.
TAAACTGTACCTTTTCTTTAATAGGCGTAATTTCCTCTACAACGGGCTTTTCAGGGGCTTTTGCAATCTCCTTAACATCATCCTCGACTATTATATCAAGCTGATTATAGCCCTTAAATCCACTATCTTCAACCTTCTGAGTAACTACATCCTCACGGTTAAAATCAATAGCATAGGATGAAGGCTTTGCAGGTGGCGGAGAGTATGGTTTTTGCTCAGGAATATAAGGTGTTGACAGGGGTTTAGTGGGCACACTTGTAAATTTAATCTGCTCAGTAGGTGCCACGTATTCCCTGGCAATATCGGGTTTTGACTCAAACTGCACTCTTGTAGTATCGGCAGTTATAGCGGATTTTACCGCATAATAAACCGCACTGAAAATCTTGTTTTCATCGGCAAAACGCACCTCTATTTTAGAGGGATGAACGTTAACGTCCACCTCGTCTGCCGCAAGGGTTATATTAAGAAGGCATCCGGGGAATTTACCCACCATAATTGCGTTTTTATAGGCTTGTTCACAGGCAGCCATAACTGTTTTAGTACGGATATATCTGCCGTTTAAAAAGAAAAACTGCATATTGCGATTAGCACGTGAATAAGTAGGCTTGGTGGTAAATCCGCTTACCTTAACGCCGTTCATTTCATAATCAACGGGCAAAAGACCATCGGCAAATTCTTTGCCTAAAACCGAAAATACCGCTGAACGCAGCACACCGTCACCAGGGGTTAACAACACCTGCTTACCGTCACGGATAAGCTTAATGGAAACCTCAGGGTGGGATAAGGCAATTCTGTCAACCACTGCAGTAACAGCATTAGACTCGGTTACGTCTTTTTTAAGGAATTTCATTCTTGCAGGGGTGTTGTAAAACAAATCACGGACAACGATAGTTGTACCTATAGCACAACCTGCGTCTTCAAATTCGATTTCCTCACCTCCGTGGATAACGTACTTAGTGCCCATATCACAGTCAGCAGTACGGGTTAAAAGCTCCACCTTAGCAACAGCACAGATAGAGGCTAACGCCTCACCTCTGAAGCCTAAAGTTTCGATACGGTTCAGATCATCTTCAGTCTTAATTTTGCTGGTAGCATGGCGTAAAAAGGCATTTTTAATGTCATCACGCTCAATACCGCAACCATTGTCGGTAATTCTCATAAAGGTATTACCGCCGTTTTTTATCTCAACAGTAATGGCAGACGCACCTGCGTCAATACTGTTCTCAATAAGCTCTTTTATGGCAGAGGCAGGACGTTCCACCACTTCACCTGCTGCAATAAGCTCAGCAGTATGCTTATCAAGTACGTTTATCTTAGCCATTTTCACGCCTCCTTTTTATATTAGTTACATTTTCTTTGCTTTATCAGCAAGCTCGTAAAGAGTTTGCATTGCTTCAATGGGAGTAAGGGTATTTACGTCCAAAGTCTTAAGACGCTGAGTTATTTCATCAGATGTATTAGATGCAAAGGACATCTGGGGCTGATAATCCTCTGTTACAACAGCGCTCTTTACAGGCACTGCACCTTCAGCCTCCAAGGATTTCAGTATATTCTTAGCACGTACCACCACATCGTTTGGCACACCCGCCAACTTTGCTACCTCGATACCGTAGCTGTCATCAGCGCCGCCACGGACTATTCTGCGTAAGAAGATAATATCATCTCCACGCTTTTTAGCGGCAATACTGTAATTTTTCACACCGTTTAATTCATCCTCCAAGGATGTCAACTCGTGATAATGGGTAGCAAACAAGGTTTTAGCGCCCAACTTCTTTTTATCGGCGGCATATTCCAAAACTGCTCTTGCAATAGCCATACCGTCATAAGTAGAGGTACCTCTGCCCACCTCATCAATAATCAGCAGACTTTTTGAGGTAGCGTATTTCAAAATATTAGCGACCTCACTCATTTCCACCATAAACGTGGATTGACCGGTAGAAAGATCGTCCGATGCGCCGACTCTTGTAAAGATAGCATCAACAATACCTATCTTGGCAGATCTGGCAGGAACAAATGAGCCGATCTGAGCCATAAGTGTTATAATAGCAGTCTGTCGCATATATGTGGATTTACCTGCCATATTCGGGCCGGTAATAATAGCACAACGGTTATCAGCGGTGTCCATAACAGTGTCGTTAGGCACAAAAGCAAAGCCTGAGATAAGCTCAACAACAGGGTGTCTGCCTTCGATTATCTCGATTTTACCGTCAACTAAAATATCGGGGCAAACATATCCGTTTCTCACAGCGCTAACGCTTAATGACCACAAAACATCCAACTGAGCCACGGCAGCGGCGGTCTTTTTAACACGCTCCATCTGCTGAGCAACAGCCTGACGGATACCCACAAAAATATCATATTCAAGGGCAACAAGTTTGTCCTGAGCACCGATAATTCTGCTCTCAAGCTGCTTTACCTCATCGGTAATATATCTTTCGCAGTTAGCCAAGGTCTGACGTCTGATATATTCAGGTGGCAGCTCGGTTATCTCTGCGGAATTGGGGATTTCTATGTAATATCCGAAAACTCGGTTATACTTAATTTTAAGTTTTTTAACGCCGGTACGCTCCTGTTCACGAAGCTCTAATTCGGTAACAATATCCTTACCGCCCGACATATCACTGCGGAGTCTGTCAACATCCTCGTTGTAGCCGTTTCTGATAATGCCACCCTCACGGACTGAGAAAGGCGGATCATCGCAGATAGCAGCACGGATAAGACCGCAAATATCGTAAAGCTCATCAATATTGTTGTAAATATCGTTAAGCATTGATGAGTTCATATTTGCAATAATAGACTTAACAGCAGGCATACGCTCTAAAGTATCTGCTAATGCGTTAAGTTCTTTTGCATTTGCAGAGCCGTATAAAACACGGGTAATAAGACGCTCTAAGTCTTTAATTTCTTTTAAAGCCTCGTTCAGCTCTTCCCTAACCTCTAATTTAGCCACCAGCTCAGCCACTGCGTTTTGTCTGCGTGAGATTTTAGCGGGAGATAACAACGGCAGCTCGATCCAATTTTTCATCAAACGTTTTCCCATGGGAGTTTTGGTGTGGTCTAAAACCCATAAAAGTGAACCTTTTTTGTCGTGGGAACGCATAGTTTCAGTAAGCTCAAGGTTGTTTCTTGCAGAAATATCCAGACGCATAAATTCCTGCTCAGTATAAAAATCCACTGTGTTGATAGCCGCAAGGTCAGTCTTTTGGGTTTCGACCAAAAATGCAATTGCAAATGCCAAAGCATATTTTGCAACGCCGTTTTCAGGTACGTCCAAAGCCTCAAAATTGCTGACTTTAAAATGGCTTAATACCTGAGCCCGATTATAATCACTGCAAAATTCCTCATTCGGGATAACTTCAACACGGGAATGAATTGCGTTATTTAACAAACGCTTTACCTCAGTTAAACTATCGGCATAAGGGTTTAAAAGTGTTTCCTTAGGACTAAAACGGGTCAGCTCATTTACTATATCACTCTGCAAATCCTCTGAGCAAAGCTCGGTTAAATGCAGCTCACCTGTGGATACGTCCACAAAGCATAATCCTGCAGTTTTTTCATCGCAAAACAGAGTGCAAAGGTAGTTGTTACTGCCGGACTCGAGCATGGAATCCTCTGTTACGGTACCGGGAGTAATAACCCTCACAACATCTCGTTTTACAATCTTTTTAGCTTTAGAAGGGTCCTCGGTCTGCTCACAGATAGCAACACGGTATCCCTTTTTAATAAGTCTTGCAATATAACCCTCACAGCTGTGGTAAGGAACACCGCACATAGGTGCCTTTTCTTCCTCACCGTTAGCACGTTTAGTTAAAACTAAGTCAAGCTCTTCGGAGGCTACCTCAGCATCGTTATAAAACATTTCATAAAAGTCGCCTAATCTGAAAAACAGAATACTGTCAAGATGCTGCTTTTTAATCTCAACATACTGACGCATCATCGGTGACATATCCGGTGTAATCTCAGGCAATATATTAGTTGGACGTGCCATAGGTATCCTCCTTTCGCTTAAAATTTAAAAATTAGTGGCAGCCGCCGCAGGTGCTGCAAGAGCCTGTGCACTCAGAAGGCTCACAAGTATCGGGGTCCTCACCCTGCAGACACAAATCAAGAATTCCGTTAACCTTTTTCATCATAGCATCCAGCTCAGCGTTTGCCTGATTATATGCGATCATATTGGAATTTTGCATAATGGTAGTGTAGCACTCTCTGATCTTATCATTGATCTCTTTCATTTTTGCATCGTCTTTTTCTTCTTTTGTCATCTCGTTGTTAAGAGCGATTCTGAGAAGATTGAATTCACCGATAAGATTCTGGAGTTCGGCATCCTGATCGTTTGCTTCTTTAGCAAGATTATATTTGATATATGTTTCATCCTGCTGAATAGCTTTACCTAACTGTCTTGTAATTTCAAATACGTTCATTTTATATTCCACCTTTTAAATAATTTTTCCTTTTAAAATCCAAGCTGACGCATCTGTGATCTTAACATCAACAAACTGACCGATCAAAGCTTCGTCGCAGGATATTTCAACAATTTGGTTGCACAAGGTACGTGCATTTACTGTATTTTCGGTCCTACCCTTTTCTTCGCATAAAACTCTGAACCTTTTGCCTATCTGTGACGCAGATAACTTCTCGGCAATTTTTTCCTGCTCATCGCAAAGCTGAGTGAACCATTTGCCCTTTTCTTTTCTCAATACATTATCCTCCATAACAGCAGCAGGAGTGCCTTTGCGTTTGGAATAGATAAACGTAAACAAGGTTTGATACTCAACCTCTTTTATCAGAGATACAGTCTCGCAAAATTCCTCATAAGTCTCACCGGGGAAACCCACGATTATATCAGAAGTAAGCACTATATCGGGCATAAGCTGTTTTGCGGTTTTTATAAGCTCTAAATACTTCTCTCTGTCATAGTGGCGGTTCATCGCCTTTAAAACACGGCTGGAGCCTGACTGCACCGGCAAATGCAGATGCTTTTCCACCTTTTCACACTCAGCCATAGCCAAAAGCAGCTCTTTAGTGCAGTCTTTGGGGTGAGAGGTCATAAACCTGATAACAAAATCACCGGGCACGTCGTTAGCCATTCTAAGCAGCTGTGCAAAAGACACCCCGCCGTTATAGGAATTAACGTTTTGTCCAAGCAGTGTAATATCCTTAATGCCTGATTCAACCATTTTCTTTAAATCAGCGATTATATCCTCAGGCAGTCGACTACGCTCTCTGCCTCTTACATAAGGCACAATACAGTAGGTGCAGAAATTGTTGCAGCCGTACATAATAGGCAGCCAACCTCTTACACCGCCGTCGTGAATAGATGGGATTCCCTCGGCAATAACACCGTCCATATCAGGAATCTCAACTCTTCTTTTGCGTTTTGTAAGTATGCTGTGTAAATATTCAGGTAGCTTGTGAACAACGTGAGTACCGAAAACAAGGTCCACGTGGGGAAAGCTCTTTTTTATCTTATCTGCAATATGCTGTTGCTGCATCATACATCCACACAAAGCAATAACAGAATCGGGCTTTAGCTTTTTATGATGCTTTAGTGCACCCACGTTACCGATAACTCTATCCTCTGCGTGTTCACGGACAGCGCAGGTGTTGAAAATTATCAAATCAGCATCATCGGTTGTGTCGGTAAAGGTATAGCCCATCTGGGAAAGCATACCCATTATACGCTGACCGTCAGCCACGTTTTGCTGACATCCAAAGGTACGAACAAACGCCTTGGGAGCAGCATTTGTGTCCCACATAGCATTTACCTTAGCCGCAAATTCACGCTGAATATCAAGCTCACCCTCGGGCACAAAACAAGTGCCGCATTTATCTTTTGTCACTGTAAAACTCCTTATTCATCAAGCTTCAATACCGCCATAAACGCCTCCTGAGGTACCTCAACGGAGCCTAACTGACGCATACGCTTCTTACCCTCTTTCTGCTTTTCAAGCAGCTTCTTCTTACGGGTAATATCACCGCCGTAGCACTTAGCCAAAACGTCTTTTCTAACTGCCTTAACGGTTTCTCTGGCAATAACCTTGCCGCCAACTGCCACCTGAACCGGCACCTCAAACAGCTGACGCGGTATATGTTCCTTCAGCTTTTCCGCTATTCTTCTTGCACGCTGATATGATTTATCGGAATGCACGATAAAGGATAAAGCATCAACTATCTCACCGTTTAGCATAACATCCAGCTTAACAAGTGATGATTTTGCATAGTTTTTAGGTTCATAGTCGTAAGATGCGTAACCCCTTGTACGGGATTTAAGCGCATCAAAAAAATCGTAAACTATTTCGTTAAGAGGCATTTCGTAATGAATATCCACACGCTCAGGAGTGGTATATTGCATATCACGGAACACACCTCTGCGCTCCTGACACAAGTCCATAATAGCGCCAACAAACTCGTTGGGACTGAATATGTGCACATCGGAAATGGGTTCCTCTGCAGACATAATCTGTGAAGGATCGGGATAGTTGGTGGGGTTGTCAATGGAAAGCACCTCACCGTTTGTCATATTGAACTTATACTCAACGCTGGGAGCGGTGGTAATAAGATCAAGATTGTATTCCCTTTCAAGACGCTCCTGAATGATTTCCATATGAAGCAGTCCTAAAAATCCGCATCTGAAGCCAAAGCCTAATGCAGTTGAGGTTTCAGCCTCAAACAGAAGCGCAGCGTCGTTTATCTGCAGCTTTTCAAGTGCCTCACGCAGATCAACGTACTGAGCACCGTCAGCAGGATAAATACCGCAGAAAACCACGGGGTTAACCTGACGGTAGCCGGGCAACGGCTCTGATGCAGGGTTATCAACGTCGGTAATGGTATCACCCACTCGGGCATCGGAAACATTTTTAATGGAAGCGGCAATATATCCTACCTCACCTGCTCTAAGTTCGTCACAAGGCTGGAGTGAGGTTGCATTCTTTCTGCCTACTTCAACCACGTCAAAGGTGGCGCCGGTAGCCATCATTTTAATTTTCATACCTGCTTTAACAACACCGTCAACCACACGGAAATATGCAATAACACCCTTATATGGGTCGTAATATGAGTCGAAAATCAAAGCCTTTAAGGGAGCATCAGCATCGCCTGTGGGTGCAGGAACTGATGTAACTATCTGCTCCAAAACCTGCTCAACGTTAAGACCGTTTTTAGCAGATACCTTAGGTGCATTATGAGCCTCAATTCCGATAACATCCTCAATCTCATTAGCAGTACGCTCAGCGTCAGCCGATGGCAGATCTATCTTGTTGATAACGGGCAATATCTCAAGACCGTGATCAACAGCCAAGTATGTGTTTGCCAGAGTCTGGGCCTCGATTCCCTGAGATGCGTCAACAACCAGCACCGCACCCTCACAAGCAGCCAGTGAACGGGATACCTCATAGTTAAAGTCAACGTGACCGGGAGTGTCGATAAGATTAAGCTCATACTTCTGACCGTCTTTCGCGGTGTAATACAAAGTAACGGCGTGGGCCTTGATGGTAATACCTCTTTCCCTTTCAAGGTCCATACTGTCAAGCAGCTGTTCCTCCATCTCACGCTCACTAACCGACTGGGTAAGCTCCAGCAAACGGTCAGCCAAGGTGGACTTACCGTGGTCAATATGGGCAATTATACAAAAGTTTCTTATGTTCTCTTGGGGTATCGGCATTTATATACCTTTGCCTTTCTACTCACATAAAATTTCTTGTAAAAAACAATCTGACGTGAGTCAAACAGATTGTCAAATCAGGAATAATTACCAAAATTTTCCTGTATAATTATATAATTATACAAATATCTAACTAAGTATATCATAAAATATAATTTAAAGCAATAATTTATATGTTGTATTTTTAAAAAAATATGGTACAATATAATGTATAATAATATAGGTGGTGTATTTATGGGTTTTGATACTTTCCGCGAAGACGTTAATCCCGGTGGGCTTTACAGTGCCGATGAGGTAAAAATCCTTATATGTTACATATTAAAAAAAGCAAATGTTCCCTTAAAAAACGAAAACATTTGCAATATTATTATGAAGGATAAGCTGGCAAATTATTTTAATATTGTTCAGGCTTTGTCCGACCTTTTAGCCTCTGAAAATATTGAAAAAGACGGGGAAAAGTATTTCTCACTTACCGATAAGGGTAAGGTTATTGCCGAGCAGTTATCATCCCAACTCCCCTTCACTGTAAGAGAAAGAGCTGAAAAAGCCGCGTCTAAAGAGGTTCTAATGGCAAAGCGTACTAAAGAAAATAACATTGTCATCGACCCAAGAGAAAACGGCGGATACACCGTTTCTATCGCTATGAAAGACGGCGCTAACGAGTTTATGACCTTCTCTCTGCAGGTGGGGAGTTTAGAGGAAGCAAATATGGCTAAAGAAAGATTTTTGGAAAACCCCACAGAATTTTATCTTACAAACATCAAAATGCTCCTTGGATATGAGCACAAAAACGAGGCATAATTTATGGATTTTATCTCTGTTCTTATTATTGCCGTTGCCCTTGCTATGGACGCTTTTTCCATTGCCCTATCAAAAGGACTGTGCACCAAAAAGCTCTATCTGGCTGACGGCTTGAAAATTGCCCTTTGTTTTGGATTGTTTCAAGGATTTATGCCCTTTTTAGGTTGGATAGTAGGTAGCAGATTTTCATCACTTATTGAAAATTACAGCCACTGGGTGGGCTTTGCGCTGCTTTCCTTTATCGGCGGTAAGATGATTTATGAATCCTTAAAAGGCGACGAACAAACCGATTGCAGTCCCCTCACCTTCCGTTCACTTATTGTTTTAGGCGTTGCTACAAGCATTGATGCTTTAGCTGTGGGACTTACCTTTGCTTTGCAGGTACAGTCGATTTTAACGGTTTTACTTTATTGCCTGATTATTGCCGTTATTACCTTTATTATCTCACTTATCGGGTATTTGTTGGGTAATAAATTAGGTAACTTTATCGGTGCAAAGGCCGAGATATTAGGCGGTATTGTTCTTATAGGCATAGGACTGAAAATGCTGATCGAAAAGTTGATATAAAATTAAAAGCAGAGTTTAAAACTCCGCTTTTTTTTATACTGTTTCAAGGGCTTGATCAATGTCTGCGATAATATCGTCAACGTGCTCAAGACCGATAGACATTCTAATAAGATCAGGTGTTACGCCACACTCTACAAGCTGCTGATCGTTAAGCTGTCTGTGAGTGGTGGTTGCAGGATGTAAGCAGCAGGTTCTGATATCTGCAACGTGTATCTCCAAGGATGCCATTTTAAGTGCTTCCATAAACTTTTTAGATGCCTCTTTACCACCCTTAACACCGTAAGCCATAACACCTGCGCAGCCCTTAGGCAGATATTTCTTAGCAAGTGAATAATACTTATCACCTTCAAGACCGGGATAATTTATCCAAGCAATCTTGGGATGATTTGCAAGGTGCTGTGCAACCTTCAATGCATTCTCACAATGACGCTCCATACGAATATGCAAGGTTTCAATGTTCATATTCAGGATAAATGCAGTATTAGGACTCATCTGAGTGCCCAAATCACGCATAAGCTGAACTCTTGCCTTACAGATATAAGCCTGATTGCCGAAAGACTCAGTGTAAACCACGCCGTGGTATGAGGGATCAGGAGTGGTAAGTCCGGGGAATTTGCCTGATTTTGCCCAGTCAAAGTTACCGGAGTCAACCACAACACCGCCAAGCACTACTGCGTGTCCGTCAAGATACTTACTGGTTGAGTGGATAACAATATCAGCACCAAACTCAAAGGGACGGCACAAAATAGGTGTGGGGAAAGTGTTGTCAATAATAAGCGGAATAGCGTTGTTATGTGCAACCTTTGCAAACTTTTCAATGTCCAAAACCACCAATGAGGGGTTGGTTAAGGTCTCACCGAAAATAAGCTTTGTATTAGGTCTGATAAGAGAATTAAGTTCCTCTTCGCTGATCTCAGGATCAACAAAGGTGGTGTCAATTCCAAGCTTTCTCAATGTAACGTCTAACAGGTTGAAGGTACCGCCGTAAACTGCAGATGCACAGATAATATGATCACCTGCTCCTGCAATATTGGTAATGGAAATAAGGGTTGCAGACTGACCTGATGCAGTCACCATAGCGCCTACGCCACCCTCAAGCTCTGCTATTTTAATTTCAACCGCTTCGTTAGTGGGGTTGCTTAAACGGGTGTAAAAGTGACCTGATGCTTTAAGATCAAACAGATCGCCAAGCAGATCAACACTGTCGTACTTAAAGGTAGTGCTCTGATAGATAGGCAGTGCTCTTGCCTCACCGTTGCCGGGATTATAGCCCGACTGAATACATTTTGTATTTATATGACTCATTTAGTTGTCCTCGCTCTCGTTAACTTTTCTGACTATACAAATAGGAGTCTGCTGGTCGCCCTGATCCAAGGGATTGTCCTTAAACACCTGTTTGCAAAAATCAATGGCAATATCACTGTGGGATCTGCCCAAAACCTCAACGCCCAGATCGTTTGCATCAATAACAACGATCTTTATGCCAAGATGATCACTAAGCTCTCTTGCCACCTCATCAGGACGGTCAGGAGCAAGCTTTGCATATTTATTATAAGGAGGTATTGTGCAGTCACAGGGACCGTCAATAGCACGGGCTTTCTCACCCAAAATGCGATAAAACACACCTCTTATACCAAACAGCTTTGTAACAGCTGAACAAGCCGCTGCAAACAGTATCTTAGGCAGACCGATCTCACGGATAGCCAATTCCATTGTGCAAGGCATACCAAGACCGATACCGTAAGGTGTTTTATATACAAACTTGCAAAGGAATTTAGCCCACCAAGAGGGTTTTATCTCATCAATAGGAAATGCTCTTCCCTGACTGATAGCAACTATCTTCTCACTCATAAACAAGTAGTCGCCTTCAGTTACGTATTCGGCGGCGTATTTATCCAAAAGATCAAAAAGATTGTCATTATCCATAACCACGTGAGTTTTAATAGGATAACGGGAATAGGTGCCGAAATCTGTAGTAATATTCAGTTGTTTGCTTTGATTTGGAATAAAGGGCATTTCCATTATATTTTCCTCCGTTTTTACATCCAGAATAACGATCAAAACCGCATAAGGTAACGCCTTATACGGTTTTATTTTAAAAATTATTTATCGCCGGGAACCTCTTTATAAAGATTAAATCTAAACAGCTTAGACTCATCCTCGGGCTTCTCACAGCGAATAGTTGCTTCAACGATAATTCCGCCTTTAATCAGAGTTGTAAGGCCTGTAAGCTGACAAAGCTTTGACTTAAGATTAAGGCAATCACCCTCGTCTGTCTCAAGAAAAACGTTGCCCTCGCAGGAATCAACGGTTTTAATGAAATCAGCAACGTCGATATCGTGAAGCTTTAATGACATATTACCCATATCATTTCCTCCTGTTTATATATTCAAAACCGGCTTTATAGCCAAGAATTGCTTTCAAGTATATGTTATCAGCAATACCCAAAAATGTCAACAATTTTATAGTTAAAAATACTCTGCTACAGCAATTATAATATAATGCAGAATAGACAAAAACATTATTGATATTTAGTATAGAATAAATAATAAACAAACACCGCAT
>JAFQWA010000018.1 GCA_017407705.1 Clostridia bacterium | reverse complement strand
ACAATTTTGCATCGATACCGCTAAGCCCCGTATTATTATGAACAATCGACTCCATTCTGTCGGTTTGTTCTGTTGCTTCGGGAATCAACTCACTTGAGCGGTCACGCATATATAAGAGTTTGAACAACTCTTTTTCTTCTTTAGCAAATCGTATGTAAGCCATGCCGTTTGCCTTATATATGGGATACTTTTTGCTTTCAACCTCTCGCTGCATATATTCTTGACATAATACATCCGCTTTTTCTACAACAGCAAGACGCAGCTCATCCATCGTAGCAAAGTTGGAGAAAATCGGCTGTGTTGAGCAATTCAACACAGAAGCAATCGTTCTTGCGTTGATTGCCTGTGCTCCGCTTTCCCGAACGATATCCACTGCGGCATTTATAATATCTTCTTTTGTTACCTTAACTTTAGGCGGCATAATGCTCCTCCTTTATATATCTATCGTTATATATCGTATGTTATTTTATCACTAAAAAAGGCAGCGGTCAAGTAGTTTTGAGAAAACGTTACTATTTTTGTGAAAATTCCGTACTTTTAGTCTTTCTTTCCCCAGTCTACGCTGCTTTTGGTCGCTTTTTATTTTTATGCAGGAAAGGGGACTTGAACCCGAATGCGAGTGTTATTTTTCATTTATCTTTTAATATCCCTTGCTCATCGTTTTCTGATGTGCTACAATGAACTAAATTGGAGGGGTTACAATGAAAGTGATAAAAGACATTCCCTACAGCAAGTTAAAACACCAGCAGCAGGTGCTGGACTTGTATCTTCCCGATACTGACGAGTTTTCAGTGTTCATTTATTTTCACGGCGGCGGACTTGAGATCGGCACAAAGGACTGGGGCAAAAATCTCGGCGAGTATCTTGCACAGCATAACGTTGCGGTGATTTCAGCTGACTATCGAATGTACCCAACAGCCGTTTATCCCGATTTCATTGAAGATGCGGCAGAGGTGGTAGCTTGGGCACACAAAAACCTTGGTGACTACGGTAAATGCCGTAAAATATTTGTGGGTGGCAGCTCTGCAGGTGCATACCTGTCTATGATGCTGTGCTTTGATAAACGGTATCTTGCCGCTTACAACATAGACCCCGCTGAGCTTGGCGGCTTTGTTCACGATGCAGGTCAGCCCACTGCCCATTTTAACGTGTTAAGAGAAAAGGGCATTGACTCAAGGCGTGTGATTGTTGACGAAACGGCACCGCTTTACTACATAGGCTCAGAGCAAAGCTATGCTCCAATGCTTTTTCTGGTTGCAGATAAGGATATGGAAAACCGCTATGAGCAGACTATGCTGGTGGCATCAACTTTAAAGCATTTTAGAGTGGATGAGTCAAAATACAAGGTGAGGGTTTTAGAGGGTACCCATTGCTGTTATGACAAGGAAAAGTTAGAGCATATAGTATATGATTTTATAAAAAGCACAGATAAATAATAGGGGGCTTTATTATGAAAAATACTTTAAAGCGTGTGTTGGCACTGGTTTTGATGATGACTGTTATCATCACAGCGGCAGGCTGTACACAACAACAGGGAAAAGGGGATACTACTGTGACAACTACGGGGAACACTGCAAACGATTACACAAAATCCTTGAAAATACTTGCTATCGGCAACAGTTTCAGCGTTGACGGTATGCAGTATCTTTGGAACATCTGTAAGTCCGGCGGCATTGAGAATGTGGTGCTGGGCAACCTCTACATAGGCGGATGCACACTGGACACTCACTGGAGTAACATCAGTGAGGAAAAGGGTGCTTATACCTACTACAAAAACACTCAGGGCGCTTGGCTGTCGGATAACGACACCTCTGTGCAGACTGCCATAAAAGACGAGCAGTGGGATATTATCACTGTTCAGCAGGCAAGTGGAAGCAGCGGTAAGGCCGATACCTACACTCATCTTAGTGATATTTTAAACTTTGTAAAGGCTAACAAGCCTAAAAATGATACCAAAATAATGTGGCATATGACCTGGGCTTATCAGGGCGATAGTTCCCACGGCGAATTCTCAAAATACGACAGCAATCAGCTGACTATGTATAAGGCTATCACCGATACGGTTAAGTCATCGGTTTTACCTCAAAAGGATATTGTGGGCGTTATTCCCAGCGGCACTGCCATTCAGAATCTTCGCTCATCTTACATCGGCGATACCATCACCCGTGACGGCTACCATTTAAGCTACAATTACGGCCGCTATACCGCCGCTCTTACATGGTTTACTGCGATTACGGGTATATCCTGCAGTGAGGTACACTGGGTGCCTTCAGACCATATCGATATTGCTCAGGACTTTGAGGTTATTCGTGAGTCGGTGGCCGGTGCTATTAAAACTCCTTATGAGGTAACCAAGTCAAAATACGACACCAAGCCTTCTGAAAAAACCGACGCTGACCTTATTGAAGGTTTAGGACTGGATATAAACAATTTCACTTTGCTTAATTGGAATCCCGTGGTGGGTTCGTTTTATGACTCCACAAAGGGTATTACAAGGTTTGACCTTGAAAACAGTGAGGACGGTACTCCGCTGTTTTACGTATCCTCGGACGTGCTTAAAAAGGCTGATTTGCCTGCAGGCTCGGTGATAATTCAGGACTACGGCTATCAGTATGTGGCTGATGCCTGGGAAAGCGAGACTTATGTGGCTGCTACCCGTCCTGCCGCTGTTTACGACAGAGCAAAGCTTGTTACCGACCAGTGGTGGGGTAAAAACACTATGTGCGCTATCAGTTTATCCTATATAGGCAGTGATACCTTTGTGGATGAAAGTGATAGTGAGCATTTGAGAATTTACGTGCCGAAAAAATAATATATAAAGGGAGTTGTGATTAGGGAGAATTAGGTTTTTCAGATAAATTTGTATTCTTTCTTGTCGAGAAAATTTGAAAGACACAAAGTATTTCTGCATTTTCTCGACTTCGAAATCATAACAAATTTATTCTTACAAAACTGCTTCGCACCTTAAAAGGGAAAATTTTTGATGGGATAAAAGGCAAAAAGCCGCGGTAATGCTGACGCATACCGCGGCTTTTTAACACATTAGACCGCAAAAAATTGCCTTTTAAGGCAATTTATCCCTAATCACAACTCCCTAAACCGCTTGATGTTATGTCAGGCGGTTTTTTGTTGCATAAATTTTTATTACTCGAATATACATTTACAAAGCGGGTGATGAAAATGACAGGAAAATTTGATGAAGCAGTAAGGTCGTTAAGTCCGGATATATGCAGTATATTACTGCGTTTGCCACCACTGATAAAGCTGCGGACTTTTGAAGTCAGGCTCAGGTGCAATCAGCCTTTAATGATAACCGCCGACTTTGGGAATGTGTTCATCAGCAAATACGGACAAGCCGAAAAGCAGTTTGGTGATACCACCTATATATGCAGTAAATACGATTTAGAGGAATGCTTTAAGTCGGTTTGTCAGTATTCGGTGCACAGCTACCAAAACGAGATAAATCAGGGGTTTGTGACTGTAAAAGGCGGTCACCGTGTGGGACTTTGCGGCAGTGCCGTTTGTGAAAACGAAAAAATAATAAATGTGAAAAATATATCCTCAATAAATTTAAGAATAGCGGCATCACATCAGGGTGCGGCGGCAGATATAGTTTCAATTGCCGATAAGGGCAACACCGTTATAGTGGGTCCACCCTTAAGCGGCAAGACCACATTGCTCAGAGATATTGCATATAGCTTGTCTCTAAGGACAAGAAAGGTTTGTGTGGTGGATGAGCGAGGTGAAATATGTGCACCTTACAACGGTCAAACCGGCTTTGATATGGGGTACAGCTGTGACTGTATGTACGGCTATAAAAAGGCAGAGGGCATAAGTATTGCCATACGCACCTTATCTCCGGACGTGATAGTGTTTGATGAAATAGGCACCTCTGATGAGCTTAGCGCTGTGGCTGACAGCTTTAATGCAGGAGTTAGGATAGTTACCAGTGTTCACTCTGCGTCAGTAAATGATTTTGTTCATAGAAAAATGGGACAACTGCTGATAAACTCTGAGGCTTTTGATTATTTTGTTTTCTTAAAAAACGGGGTCAAGCCGGGCAAAGTGGAGCGGGTTTTAACAAGGAGTGAGATAAAGGGTGAGAGTTATAGGAATATTACTGCTTAGCAGTTGCCCGTTGATATTGGGGTTTTGTGCTTCTGCAAATTTGAAAAAGAAGCTGCAGCAGACCGAGCTGATAGTGGTGATGATAAGCAGCATAAAGCAGTATATCTGCTACGAGGCGCTGACAAGGGATGGAATTTTCTGCCGATTGGCAGAGGATGAGCAGTATAAGGCTTTGGGGTTTTGGCAGTGCGATGATATTTCGGAGCTGGTTACAAAAAATCAGGCTTTGGTGATTGACAAACCGTTAAAACAAAAGCTGATGCTGTTTTTAAACGGCATAGGCAGTACCGATATTAGTGGGCAGATGAGTCACTGTGAGCTATACAGCAGTATGTTTTCTGACAGCTTATCAAAGCTAAGAGAGGAAGCCTCACAAAAGCAAAAGCTTTACTGTTCACTGGGCTCCTTTGCGGCAATGTTCGTTGCGGTGGTTTTGATATGAGAGGGGTAGTTTAAGGTGGATGTGGATTTAATTTTCAAGATTGCGGCTATCGGTATAATAGTGGCGGTACTGCATCAGGTGCTTATCCGCTCAGGTCGAGAGGAACAGGCTATGATGGTGACTTTAGCAGGTATAGTGGTGGTGCTGATGATGCTGGTGCAACAGATAAGCACACTGTTTGAAACAGTAAAATCCGTGTTTGGATTATAGAGTATGAGTATGACGGTAATAATCGGGTTTTCTATAATATCTGCGGCACTTATTGTTTTAATAAAACAGTACAAGCCTGAATTTGCAGTGCCGTTATCAGTAATCGCCACTGCAATCGTGTTAATACTCACAATAGTGCAAAGCACCGATATAATAACCTTGATAGACCAGATGACGTCACAAACGTCGATAGATAAAGGCAGTATAAAGCTGCTGATAAAGGCACTTGGTATCTGCTATATAACTCAGCTTGCCGCAGATACCTGTAAGGACAGCGGTGAGACCTCACTGGCATCACGGGTGGAGTTGGCAGGGAAGATAACCGTAGCGGTTATGTCGTTGCCGTTGATAACGAATGTGTTGGATATAATAGCAAAGCTGTTGCAATAGCCATTATAAAAGGAGAAGGTAAAAATGAAAAAACTACTGCTTTTTATAGTGTTTGCGGCAGTTTTTACATTTTGTGCTTGTGGGGAAAGCTACGAGTTTGATATGCAAACTTTAACAGAAAATAAAGATATATATACCGAGCTTTACGATAGCTCGGATATTGACAGTTTAATAGACGCAACCCCCGATTACGCCAAGGAGTTTTTGTATGAGTTAGAGCTTAGTCCTAAAGACCCTTTTTCCTTTGCCAATGTTACCTCAAAAGGCGCTTTTAAGGCATTTTTGGAATATTTGAAAAACTACATACTATCTCCATTAAAGGTATGTACACTGCTTATCACCGCTATTTTGATATGTGCGCTGATAAAGAGTATGGGCTATGATGCAACTGATGGTCCACAGTACACTATGAACATAGCGGCGGCACTTATCTGCATAGCGGCGGTGATGGTGCCGGTGTGCTCACTGGTGCAAAAAGCGGCGGGGACCATACGAGTCTGCAGTGGGTTTATGATAGCCTTTATACCCGTGTTTTTGGGCATACTTATTGCCTTGATGCGTTCAGCCTCTGCCGCCACACTGCAACCGCTGATGTTTTTTGCCTGTCAGGTGGTGACGTATATCGGAGCTAACGTGATAACACCCTTTTGCTCTATGTATTTGGCGGTATCGGTGGCGGCATCGGTATCTGAGGGTGGACGGCTTAAAGGGTTCGCTGAAATAATCAAAAAATCCGCCACCTGGATACTCACCGGCTCAATGACGGTGTTTATGGCAATCCTATCAATACAGACTGCCATAGGTTCTGCATCAGACAGTGTGGTGAACAAAACCGCTAAATTTTTTGTAGGCAGCTTCGTGCCTGTAATCGGTGCGTCTATCAGCGAGGCGTTAAGCTCGGTGCAAAGCTGTGTAAGTTTGCTGAAATCCTCGGTGGGGATTTACGCAATAATCGTGCTGCTGATAATTTTAGTGCCGATTATAGTTGAAATAGTGCTGTGGAGATTTGCTTTGATGTTTTGCTCGTCGGCCGCTGAAATGTTCAGCTTAAACGAGATAAAAGCAGTGACCGACTCAGTGCAGGGAGCACTCGGCATACTGCTTTCGGTAACGGCTTGTGTGGCGGTTATGTTTGTGTTTTCTATTACCATAATATCAGTGGCAGGTGGGTCGCTATGAACCTGTTGAAAGAGGCTGTAATGTCCATTTGCATAACAGCGGTGTGCGTTGGGGTTATAGAAATGCTGCTGCCAAAGGGTAGCTTTAGGGCACCTATGAAGCTGCTTACGGGAACGGTGCTGATAATATCACTGATAACGCCCATATTAAATCCGCCTGATATACAGTTTGATGTGGATGCAGAGTATTCAAATCTTTACAAGACAGAGCTGTATGATAAGTCACTGGAAAGCTTAATGCAAAACAGTGCCGTTTTAATAAAGCAGAATATATCGGGTATTATTTATCAAAACGGCATAAGCTCTGCCAAAATAAAAATTATTATGGATAAGGACCACGAGTCACGCATAGTAATTAAAGGAGCAGAGATTTATCTTAATAAAAGTGATATGGACAGGGCTGATAAGCTTATACGGGAAATTAAAGGACAAACGGGGATTGATGTAAGGGTAGAGGAGGAAAAGCAAAGTGGATGAACAAAGAAATGTTTTATCAAAGGTTACCGACTATATAAGATCCAACCCGAAGATTTTAATTATTATAGGTCTTGTAGGTATTGCCCTTATATTTTTATCAAGCGTTATCCCCAAAAAGCAACAAGCCACTGCTCAAAACGCAGATATTACCGCAGACCAATACGCCAGACTCATCGAGCAGCAGCTTTCGGACACAGTGGAGCAGATAGTAGGTGGTAAGGTGAAGGTGTTGGTGACTTTAAGCAGCGGCGTGGAGTATGTTTATGCCAGTGAAATAAAAGAAGATAGTGATAAGCTGGAGGACAGTGCAGGCAATGAAAAATCCAAGCAGCAGCAAAAGGATAGCAGTGAGAAGAAGTTTGTGATAATAAATGATGAAAGCGGAAAGGAAATTCCGTTGACCATAACTGAAATTATGCCGCAGATCAAGGGGGTAGTGGTGGTGTGTTCCGGCGGCGAAAACGAAGCAGTGAGCGGGGTGGTGACTAAGGCAATCACCACGGCTCTTGATATACCCGAAAGCCGAGTGTGGGTTACGGGGACCTTATCAAATTAAATTAGTTGGAGGATAAATTTATGAAAAAAGCAAAAATATTCGGTAAAAGAATGGTGATACTTTCGGTGCTTATCGTAGCGTTGTCGGCAGCGGTATATCTTAACTGGAGATATTCAGGTGCCAACGGAGAGCTCAATCTGACCTCAGCACTTAGCGGTACTCAAAAATATTTAGGCGATGCACAGTACGTTAATCAGGCAATGACCAGCGCAAAGCTCGAAACCGACTTTTTCTCAAAAACACGCACTGAGCGTGAGGCAACACGTAAAAAATCGGTGGAAACTTTAAAGGAGATATTGAACGACGTAAAGTCGGGTGATACCGTCAAGGCAGACGCCACCAAGCAGATCACACAGCTTACTAAAAACTCCGAGTCTGAGGTGGCTATTGAGTCGCTTATCAAAGCAAAAGGTTTTTCTGACTGCGTTGCCATTATAACCGACGGCGGTATAAGTGTGGCGGTAAAAACCGCTAAAGAGGGGTTGCTTGCCAGTGAAACCATGCAAATTCAGGACATAATTACATCAACTTCAAAAATTTCTGTTGAAAATATTAAGATAATTGAGGTAAAATAGTTGTGTAATTGGAAATTTAATGGTATAATAACTATAACTAAATTTCAAAACCCACTCTATACGGAGGTATAAATTATGGATATTAAAAAAGAAACTAACAGCGGTTTGGTAATTTCCGATGACGTTATTGCTAAAATTGCAGCTATTGCAGCTACTGAGGTTGACGGCGTTGTGGATGTTGTTCCTCAGCATTTGGACATTAAAAAAATGTTCAAAACCGATGCTCCTGCAAAGGCAGTTTATGTTGACGATAATCAGTCTATGGTGGATATTTACATCAAGCTTAAAGCAGGTGTAAAAATTGCCGATGTTGCTGAAGAGGTTCAGCAGAACGTTAAAGACTCCATTCAGAATATGACAGGTAAGGTTATCTTTAAGGTAAACGTTCATATCTGCGATGTTGAGCTTGAAAAACAAGAAGAAAAATAATTGTGCTTAAAGGTCGGCTGGGATCACAGTCGGCCTTGCGCTGCTTTATATCCCACCGTGCAGGGGATAAAGGGCAGACTTTTTGTTGCACGGAGAAACGGCGGTCTAAATGACAAGAAGTGAACAAAGACAGTTGATTTTAGGGCTGGTATTTGAAAAGACTTTTCATGAGGAGCCTGTGCCCGAAGTCATACAGTTGGCTGTTGAAACAAGAGAAATCGTTGCTGATGATTTTATTACACGTTGTGTAAACGGTGTTTTTGAAAATCTTGATCAGATCGATAAAACAATAGAAGAAAACTGCATCGGCTGGAAGCTTTCACGTATTCCCAGAGTATCTCTGTGCATAATGCGTGTTGCGGTTTACGAGATTTTGTTCGAGCAGGATATTCCGGTGGGTGCATCTATCAACGAGGCAGTGGAGCTTGCAAAGAAATATGCAGGTGACGAGGACCCCTCATACATTAACGGCGTTTTGGGCGCTGTTGCAAGGAAACTTGAAAAATGAGCGTTTTTTTAGGCGTTGATACCAGCAACTACACCACATCAGTTGCACTTTTTAATTCCGATACAAACAGTGTTATCAGCAAAAAGAAGCTTTTGCCCGTTGAACAGGGTGAGGTTGGACTTATGCAGAGCAAAGCACTGTTCAATCATATCAGGCAGCTTCCCGAAGTTATGGAAGCCGCCTTTTCGTCATTCTTAGCAGAGGAAAAAATCTCTGCGGTGGCGGTGTCCTCAAGGCCCAGAGGGGTAGAGGGCTCATATATGCCGGTGTTTTTGGCAGGTATGGCATCTGCCCACAGTGTGGCATCAGCACTGCGTGTGCCCTGCTACTATACATCGCATCAGGCAGGCCATGTTATAGCCGCATTACATAGCGCCGGCAGAATGGATCTGATAAACAAGCCCTTTATCGCATTTCACGTGTCGGGCGGCACCACAGAGGCTTTACTGGTAACTCCCGATGATGAAAATATCATCAAATGCGAAATAGTGGCAAAGTCTTTAGACTTAAAGGCAGGTCAGGCTATTGACCGAGTGGCGGTAATGTTAGGTTTACCTTTTCCCGGTGGTGCAATGCTGGATAAGTTAAGCCAAAGCGGTGAGATCACCGAAAAAATAAGACCTACCTTAAAAGGGGCAGACTGTTGCTTGTCGGGCCTTGAAAACAAGTGCAAAAACAAGATGGATAGCGGTGAAGAGCCCGAGAACGTGGCAAGATATGCTATTGAATACATTTACGAAACCATAAAGGCTATGAGTGATAAGATCCGTGAGCAATACGGAGACTTGGAGTTTTTGTATGCAGGCGGAGTAATGAGTAATTCCATAATTTCAAGCAGGATAAAGGGCATTTTTGCAGCACCTGAGTTTTCGTCGGACAATGCTGCAGGTGTTGCCATACTGGCGTCTATGCTTCACAATAAAAAGGAGAATTAGCTTGGCTGATAAAAAGATCTTAACGGTTACACAGTTGAATATGTACGTTAAGTCATTGCTGGAAAGCAGTGTCTATCTTAAAGATGTTTATATCAGCGGAGAAATTTCCAACTTTACAAACCACTATAAAACCGGACATTTGTATATGTCACTTAAAGACGATACCGGCGTTATAAAGGCGGTTATGTTCAGGCAGTATGCTACTTCACTGAAGTTTAAGCCGGAAAACGGTATGAAGGTTATTTGCCGAGGCAGAGTTTCACTGTATGAGCGTGACGGCGTTTATCAGATGTATATTACTGATATGCAGCCTCAGGGCGTGGGTGCTTTGGCACTTGCCTATGAGCAGCTTAAATCAAAGCTACAGGCAGAGGGTCTGTTTGATGAGAAAAACAAAAAGCCCATTCCAAAAATGCCCTCAAAAATTGCAGTTATTACGTCGCCAACGGGAGCGGCAGTTCAGGATATATTAAACATATTAGGTCGCAGATACCCGGTGGCACAGGTTATAATGTGCCCCGTGCAGGTACAGGGTGATGTTGCCGCACCCCAGATGATAGAGGCCTTAAAAACCGTAAACGACAAAAACTGTGCTGACGTTATTATTATCGGACGTGGCGGCGGTTCCATTGAAGATCTGTGGGCGTTTAACGATGAAACACTGGCCAGAACAGTGGCGGCATCTAAAATCCCCGTTATATCCGCTGTGGGCCATGAAACCGACTTTACAATATGCGATTTTGCTGCGGACCTGAGAGCACCCACACCGTCAGGTGCGGCAGAATTGGCAGTGCCCGATAAACACGATCTTAAGGTCAGGATAGACCGTACGAAAATCACCTTGAAAACATCACTTAACCGTGTTTATCAGCAAAAGCAGTTGCAGCTGAAAGCACTGCTGAATAAACAGTGTATGGCAAATCCGCTGTTTTCGGTAAATCAGCGTCAGCAATCACTTGATATGCTTTGCTCTAAGCTAAAAGCAGTATATACTGCTTTGGTCGAAGAGAAAAAACGTGGATTTATGAGCAGCGTGGCAAGTTTAGATGCTTTAAGTCCCTTGGCGGTGTTGCTGAGAGGATATTCGCTGATATTAAAAGACAATCAGGTAATCTCCTCAGCAAAGGCTCTAAAGTCGGGCGATGAGGTGAATTTGAAATTATCCGATGGCTTGTTAAACGCCGTTGTAAAATAAAAGGAGTTTTAGTTATGGCTGATATTACATTTGAAGCTGCTATGAAGCGTTTGGAGGAAATAACCGCTTTACTGGAAAACGGTCAGTTGTCTTTAGAGGAGTCTATGAAGCTGTTTGAAGAGGGTACTGCCCTTGCGGATATTTGCGGTAAAAAGTTAAATGAAGCAGAATTGAAAATCACTCAACTCCAAAACATCGGGGAGGATAAATAATGTCTGTAAATGAGGTTTTGCTTTGCTATTCCAAAATGATAGAACAGCGTTTAGATGAGATATTGCAAAGCAATAGCGACGCTCCCGAAGTTTTAAACAATGCAATGAGATACAGCCTTTTGGCAGGTGGAAAAAGACTTCGTCCTGCTATTATGCTGGAGTTTTATAAGGTATTAGGCGGCGATCCCGAAGATATTCTGAATTTCGCCTGTGCCGTTGAAATGATACACACCTATTCTCTTATTCACGACGATCTTCCTTGTATGGATGACGACGATATGCGTAGGGGTAAGCCCTCTTGCCATATTGCTTTTGGTGAAGATATTGCTTTGTTGGCAGGTGACTCACTTTTAACACTTGCTTTTGAAACTGCATCGGACGTGAGTGATAGTATTGACCCAAAAAACGCTTTGAAAGCCATAAATTTATTGGGAAAAGCGGCGGGAATGTGTAAAATGGCAGGGGGTCAGGTGTTGGATCTGCAAAGCGAGGGCAAGGATATTTCCCTTGATGAGATAAACAAGATCCACGACGGTAAGACCGTTGCTATGATAAAAATAAATGCACAGATAGCCTGTGTGCTTTTTGGTGCAGATAAGGTTACATATGATGCCGCTTGTGATTTTTGCGAGAGCATTGGTTTGGCGTTCCAGATAAGAGATGACATTTTAGACGTTATCGGCGATGAAAAGACTTTAGGTAAGCCTATCGGCAGTGATGACAGCAACGAGAAAAATACTTACGTTAGCTTATTAGGACTTGACAAATCGGTTAAAATAGTAAATGATCTGACCAATAAAGCCATCAGCAACTTAGATGTGTTTGAAAACAGCGAAAATTTACGTGAGCTTGCACAGATGCTGGCAGGAAGAAATATCTAAAACAGACTTTAAAAATTAGGGAGAGAAAAAATGTTTTCCATATTTCAAAATTATATCTTATTATGTGCCATGATAGGCTGGTTTTCGGCACAGCTTTTAAAGCCCATAATTTTGTTTTTCTTTACAGGCAAATTCGAAACCGAGCGTTTGGTGGGTGCAGGCGGAATGCCCAGCTCACACACCGCTATGGTATGTGCTTTAACTGTTGCCACTGCCCGTTCTGAGGGTATGGATTCAGCCATATTTGCAGTGTGCTTTGTGTTTGCTTGCGTGGTTATGTACGATGCTATGGGTGTCAGACGTGCTGCAGGTATGCACGCTAAGGCTATTAACGAGCTGAGAACCTGGCAGGAAGAAACCGATGAAGACGATGATGACGATTTTATCGCACTTCAGGAAAAACTGGGTCATACACCGCTGGAGGTATTGGGCGGTGCGTTGCTTGGCATACTCATTCCTATGGTTGTAGGATTTTTTATGTAGAAAGGCAGAAGGTCTATGGGAAGTAACAAAATATTAAATCAGGCTTTATCCTTGTTTATAAAGCTTATAATGGTTGATGTTGTTTGCTTTATAATGGGATTTTTTGTGCTGGGAATAACTCAAAATTCCACTGTCAGGGTACTGATACAGGCTTTGCAGATATTTTGTCTTATAGCGGTAATTTACTCTCAGTGCTATGAAAGTGGCGAGAAGGATAGTGTGCTTGTTAATTCGGGCAGCAAAAAGTCTATGCCGTTAAAGGGACTTTACGTGGGTATTATCGCCACTGCACCTTTTTTAGTGTCAGGCATAGGTCTTGTTATTGCAAAGATGTTTTTTGCAAGCAGTAACTATGTGAACATTTACCGTATGATAAATATGTTCTATTTCCCCTTTAATATGTCCATTATGCCGCCTGATATGAAGATGAAGGCTATTGGCTGGGGTGCAGTAGTGCTGTCATTACTTACACTGCTTATAATTCCTGCTTTTTGTATGTTCTCATATATGTTGGGTAAGGTAAGATTTTCATTCAAAGAAACCTTGTTCTATAAAAAAGCGGATCAAGAATAGATATTTGCACCTTCGCATAAAATTACAGCGGAGGTGTTTTGCCTTGAAAAAGATTATTTTTGCAGTGGGTTTAGCTATAACGCTTGTAGCGGCGTTGGTGTTTGGTACGGCAGACTCTGCCATCACCACATCCACCTTGCCGCAAACAGAACAAACAGTAATACTGATAGATGCAGGTCACGGTGGGGTGGACGGCGGTGCAGTGGCATCGGATAAAACCCTTGAAAAAGACCTGAATTTGCAGATAGCTGAGCGTTTGAAAACTATGGCGGTGCTATTCGGGTTTAAAGTGCAGACCACCCGCACTGCTGACATATCCATCCACGATGACACTGCAAAAACCATTCGTCAGAAAAAGATAAGCGATATTAAAAACCGATTAAATATGTTAGAATCAGGTGAGGCTCAGTATATTGTGAGCATACACCAGAATATCTTTTCAGAAAGTAAATACCGTGGGACTCAGGTGTTCTACGGCGGTAAAAACTCCAAAAGCAAGGCGTTAGCGCAGAGTGTTCAGTCTTCGGTTAAGGCTATGCTTCAACCGGAAAACAATCGGGCGGTGAAGAAATCCACCAAAGACATTTATCTGCTTTACCACGCCACTAAACCATCGGTTATGGTGGAGTGTGGATTTTTGTCTAACGGGGCTGAGCTGGAGCTTTTGAAAAGTGAAGAATATCAGAATAAACTGTGTTTTGCGATAATTAACGGCTTGATAAATTACGAGCAACAAAAAACAGCCGATCAGTAAGGGGATGTGTTAAATGGCTAAGGCAAAAACTGTGTTTGTGTGCAGTGAATGTGGCAATGAAGTGGTAAAGTGGCAGGGTAAATGTCCAAACTGCGGAGGTTGGGATACCTTCGTGGAGCAGTTGGTAGCTCCGTCCACATCACCCATTGGTGTTAAGACAGTATCTGCTGCAGCACCTGCTGCGTCGGTGAAGCTAAACGACATAACCGCACAGGGTGAGAGTCGATACAAAACCGGCTTGTCTGAGCTTGATCGAGTGCTGGGCGGCGGCATTGTAAAGGGCTCACTGATACTGCTTAGCGGTGACCCCGGAATAGGTAAGTCCACCATTATTTTGCAGATGTGTCAGTGCCTTGGAGATAATGGGCTGAATATACTTTATGTATCGGGTGAGGAGTCACAGCGTCAGTTAAAGCTGAGGGCCGAGCGTCTTTCTGTTACTACCGAAAACTTGAATGTGCTTACAGAAACCAACGTGGAAACCATTACAAACCATATTTACGCTGTAAAGCCCGACATTGTAATGATAGACTCTATCCAAACTATGAATTTGCCCTCGTTATCATCAGTGCCCGGCAGTGTTGCGCAGGTAAGAGAGTGCACTAACGCTTATTTACACGCCGCTAAGGGACTTGATATTCCCATTATCATAGTAGGTCACGTTAATAAGGACGGTGCTATTGCAGGACCGAAGGTTCTGGAGCATATTGTGGATGCAGTGCTGTATTTTGAGGGTGAGAAAAATCTCACTTACAGGGTGCTCAGGGCTGTTAAAAACCGTTTTGGCTCCACTAACGAGATCGGCGTTTTTGAAATGAACGATTCGGGACTTTCTCAGGTGCAGAACCCTTCTATGATGCTCATAAGCGGCAGACCGAAAAACGTTCCCGGTACCTGCGTTGCCTGTGTTATGGAGGGAACACGTCCTGTTTTGGCTGAGGTGCAGGGTCTGGTTACACAAACCGCTTTCGGTAACCCCAGAAGAACCGCCACCGGCTTTGACTATAACCGTTTAAGCTTGTTGCTTGCGGTTTTGGAAAAACGTGCAGGTTACTTTTTCTCCAATGCTGACGCTTATGTGAATATCGTCGGCGGTTTAAGACTAGATGAGCCTGCTGTTGACCTTTCAGTGGTACTGGCATTGGTGTCAAGCTTAAAAGACGCAGTTATCCGAGAGGACGTAGTTGCTTTCGGTGAGATAGGACTTGCCGGTGAGATAAGAACTGTGGTGGGTGCTGAAGCCCGTGTTTTAGAGGCGGCAAGGTTAGGCTTTAAGAGATGTATTATTCCTATTCACAATTTAAAAGGATTATCTCAAAAGGCAAAAAGCTCAATTGAGGTGGTGGGAGTCCGTACCATCAGAAAGGCTTTTGAAGCCGCTATCGAATAAATCATTCCGCAGGGTGGTAACATCCTGCGGATTTTTTTTAATGTAATGAGGACAGTTTTTGTCAACAGATTTTACAGTGGAGATAATGTTTAAACAGCAGTAACCGTCAGTTTGATGCTTGCAGTCGTTAGTGCAGGGAATAATAGACATATTGCTCAACTCCAAAATAAGATACTAATATTTTGTAATGAAAATCTTGGTTTATACGCATAGTTTGTGGGTAATATATATTTTGATAATATATTGTGTTAAAGAGACGAGGTTTTGATATGTCAAAATATTGGTATTTGTTTGTACTCTCATTTGTGGTTTTATCCGCTTATATTGCGGTGCCCGATGCAATTCAGGCGGCTATCCCACGGGTTGAGACTCAGTCGGTAAGCTTGCAGGACACACAGCTTTGCGTAATGGCAACGGGCCGTATTGAAGGCACCGGTGTGTTGGAGATAAAAAGTGATATGCCCGTTGTGTTAAGTGAGATATTGGTGCAGTCAGGGGATTATGTGAAAAAAGGTGATGCACTTGCAACAGTGGATGTTAATGCCACTAAAAAAATACTGCTCACCCAAGGGGACTACGACCGAGTATCGCAAATACCCGATACAATAAAATCTCATAAAGACGGAACTGTAAGTGCCATAACCGCCGTAAAAGACGTTCCGATTCAGCAGAACACAGCCATGCTTTCACTTATAAGTCCGTCGGATCTGCAGGTCAGGATAAGCATAAGTGAGGACGTAATATCCTCCGTGAAAACAGGGCAGAAGGTGGTTGTTACAGGCAGTGGGTTTAAAGGACGTCAGTACAGCGGCACCATTGATACCATAAGTCCCGATGCAAAGGTTCTGCAAAACGGAGCCACTCTGCAAACTATGGTGGAGGCAGTGGTTTTGATTGATAACCCCGATAAATATTTAAAGCCGGGATTTACCGCTAAGGTCAGGATAATAACAGAGGTTTTAGAGGATGCTTTGGTGGTGCCCTATGAGGCTATAGGTCAAAATGCCGACAACCGTCAGTTTGTGTATGTTCAAAGTGGTGATAAGGCTCAGCTGAGATATATCCAGACTGAAGGGGACTGTGATGAGGGTGCTATTGTGAAAAGCGGTGTTAAAAACGGTGAAAGGGTTATAATAAACCCTTCGTCGTTAACAGGTGACACGGTTGACGTGGTGGTAGTACCGGAGCGGAGCGTGGCAAAATGATAGATCTTTTAAAGCTTTCTTTAAGCAACCTTTTCAGAAAGGGCTTCAGGACTTTTTTAACAGTTTTGGGCATTGCAGTGGGAGTGGCATCGGTGGTGCTGATCTCGGCAGTGGGCGATGCAGGAGTGGATGCAGTAAACAACGAGCTGGACAGCTTAGGACTAAACGGACTTTCAGTAAGCGCATCGGCATCCTTACAGGACGGGCTTAACATCTCGGATCTGCAAACCATACGTCAGATCAAAAACGTTACCGACGCTATTCCTATCATCACTCAGGACTCGGTGGTATCCCAAAACGGTGAGGATGCCGCAACTATTCTTTGGGGCATTGATGCAGGAGCCAATCAGGTGATAGCGGTAGAGGTTATCTACGGCAGAGCCATTGAAAAGGCAGATGTATTAAACGGTGCCAACGTGTGTATGGTGGATGAAAATCTTGCAAAAAAGCTGTATAAAAGGGAAAATATCGTGGGCAAGGAGATCTCAGTTCGGGTTGGCGGTGTTTACGATATGTATGAGG
Organism: Clostridia bacterium; assembly: GCA_017407705.1. Lineage (GTDB taxonomy): Bacteria > Bacillota > Clostridia > Oscillospirales > Acutalibacteraceae > RGIG2202. The sequence continues at coordinate 22,196 of JAFQWA010000018.1, read as the reverse complement.
TAGTTGGGATAACCAAAGCAGGCAGCGGAATTCTGCAAAGCATAATGGGTGAGATAGTGCCCTCCTTTGTGTATTTGCCTTATACCACTATGCAGAATGTCAGCGGCAACACATCAATTCAGCAGATCGCCGTAAAGTTAGAGGATACCTGCGACGTGTCCACGGTAGCGTCGGGTATTGAAAAGACTATGGACAGGGCAAGGGGAATAAACGGCGCTGTGAGAACAGAAAATCTTGCAAATCAGCGTGATAGACTGGCAAAGGTGCTGAATATAGTTACAATGGTGCTGTCGGCTATCGGTGCCATCTCACTTTTAGTGGCAGGACTGGGCATTATGACGGTAATGCTGGTGTCGGTAAATGAACGGACAGGGGAGATAGGCGTTAAAAAGGCTATCGGTGCAGGATTTTCCAAAATAATGGCAGAGTTTATGTTTGAGGCATTGACTATCTCGGTTCTGGGCAGTATAATTGGTTCAGCGTTGGGAGTTGGTATATCCCTTGCCGCCGCTAAAATGCTGGGTATGCAAATAACCGTGAATTTTACCACGGTTTTGGTGTCGGTAATAGCGGCAGTAGTTACAGGAGTGCTTTTCGGCGTTTATCCCGCTTATAAAGCGGCTAAATTAAAGCCGGTGGAAGCACTGCGTCACGAATAAAAAGGAGGTTTTCGTATATGAGCTTTGTTGCAAGTCCAAATCTGCCCACAAGCAGAGTGAAATGTGTTGCAGTAAACGCTCTGTACGAAAATCTTGCAGAGCTTGAAGGTTTGGGCATAAGGGTAGTGAAAATACCGCCCAACCCCATGCTGGATACCCCCGTTGCCGCCCATGCAGATATGAACGTCTGCCATTTAGGGTGCGCTGAGATTTTAGTGGCAAAGGGACTTGATGGGGTGTTTAATGAGCTTATCAGTTTAGGATTTAACCCCCGATACATAAAAAAATCCCTTGGCAAAAAATATCCCGATGATATAGCGCTTAACTGTGCTTTTGTGGGAGATTACGCAGTTGCAAATTTTGACGCTGTTGCAGACGAGATAAGAGAGCATTGCAACAATAAAATAGAAGCGGTAAACGTTAATCAGGGATATGCTAAGTGCTCTACTCTGATAGTCAGTGAAAAAGCGGTGATAACGGCGGATGTATCTATTGCTGCTGCTTTAACAAAGGTGGGCTTTGACGTGTTGGTTATCAGCAGCGGACATATTAAGCTTAGTGGCTATAATTACGGCTTTATCGGTGGTTGCGGCGGACTTATTGATACCCACACACTGCTGTTTTGCGGTGATATAACCACCCATCCCGATTACGAATATATACATAGCTTTCTAAGCAAATACTCAGTTACCCCATTGTGTCTTAGCGGTGAGCTTACCGATGTGGGAGGAATTTTGCCTTTATTACAATAAAGTGTTGAATTACGAAAAAAATAGTGATATAATAATTTATTATATATATTGAAAAGAGGAAAATATAAATGGAAATCAAGATCGAATTATCCAAAAATCTTAAGGCTAAGCCTCAGGATGAAAGCAAGTTGGGCTTTGGTAAACTGTTTACCGACCATATGTTTTTGATGAATTACGATGAGGGCGAAGGCTGGCACAACCCCAGAATAGTACCTTACGGACCTATTGAACTGGATCCTGCTGCTATGTGTCTGCACTACGGTCAGGAAGTTTTCGAGGGTATGAAGGCTTACAAAACCCCCAATGGCGACATTCAGCTTTTCAGACCTGACAAAAATATGGCAAGACTTAACTCATCTAACGAGCGTCTTTGCATTCCTGAGATCGACGAAGAGTTTGCAGTTAAAGCAATCAAAAAGTTGGTTGAGGTTGATAAGGATTGGGTTCCTTCAAGAGAGGGTACATCACTTTACATACGTCCTTTCATCTTTGCAGTTGACGCTATGCTGGGCGTTCACGCAGCAAAGCATCTTTTGTTTGTAGTTATCCTTTCTCCTGTTGGTGCATATTATCCTCAGGGACTTAACCCCGTTAGCATTTATGTTGAGGATAAGTATGTTCGTGCTGTAAGAGGCGGTACAGGTTATACTAAAACAGCAGGTAACTATGCAAGTTCTCTTAAGGCTCAGCAGGAAGCTGAAAAGAAAAACTATTCACAGGTTTTGTGGCTCGACGGCGTTGAGCATAAATACATCGAAGAAGTTGGCGCTATGAACGTGTTCTTCGTTATCGACGGTGAGGTTATCACTCCTTCACTGGACGGCGCAACCTTGCCCGGTATTACCAGAATGTCATCTATTGAGATTTTGCGTTCTTGGGGAATTAAGGTTACAGAGCGTTTGCTCTCCATTGAAGAGGTTGCTAAAGCATCAGATGAGGGCAGACTTGATGAAATGTTCGGTACAGGTACTGCTGCTGTTATTTCACCCGTTGGTGAGCTCAGATGGAACGATAAGGTTATGAAGATCAACAACGGCGAGATCGGTGAGCTTTCACAGAGATTGTATGATACTCTTACAGGTATTCAGTGCGGTAAGGTTGAGGATACCTTTGGCTGGACAACAAGCATAAACGAATAATTATTGATTTTTCGTTTGTGTTGGTGTATATTAAAAACAACAAATTTATTTAGGGGGTCATATTATGAAAAAGTTAATCAGTTTATTATTGGTAGTTTGTATGACAGTTTTGCTGTTCGCAGGCTGTGCAAACAATACTGCAAAAGTTAAGGTTATTGACATTAACCTTACTGAAGAAGAGTATGCTTTCGGTGTTGATAAGGATCAGCCTGAGTTGCTCGAAAAGGTTAACAAGTTTGTTGAGAAGATCAAAAAAGACGGTACTTTTGATAAGATCTGCAACAGCTATTTCGGTGATGGTGAGAAGACCGCTGTTGTTTCTGCAAAAGAAGATCCTACAAAAGATCAGTTGGTTGTTGCTACTAACGCTCAGTTTGAACCCTTTGAGTACAAAAAGGGCGATAGCTTCTACGGTATTGATATGGAAATTGCAAAACTCCTTGCTGACGAGCTTGGTAAAGAGCTTGTAATTAAGGATATGGAGTTTGACGCTGTTTGTCTTACTGTAGGTCAGCACAAATGCGATATCGCTATGGCAGGACTCACAGTTAACGAAAAGAGAGAGGCTTATGTAACTTTCTCAACTCCTTACTACACCGCTAACCAGAAGCTTGTTGTTAAGGGCGACGATAAGACCTTTGACGAGTGCAAAACAACAGAAGATGTTGAGAAGATTCTCAATAGCTTTGATGCTTCTAAGAAGATCGGTTTCCAGAACGGTACTACCGGTGGATTCTATGTTCAGGGCGACGAAGATTGGGGCTTCCCCGGTTACAAGGTAACTACTAAAGGTTATGGTAGTGGCTCTGTTGCAGTTCAGGATATGATCAACGGTAACATTGATTACGTTGTTATCGACGCTGATCCTGCTGCATTTATAGTTAAAGCTATTAACGAAGTAGCTTAATTTACTGTAATAAATACAATACAATAGCCTCACCGCTGTTGTGAGGCTATTGTGCTATTATAAGGAAATGCTTTATGAATAATTTTGGGTTAAAAATAGAACGCTTTATTGAAATTTTTATAGATAATGGCGGCTACAAAGAGGTTTTGACAGGTTTGCAAAACACTCTGAAAATTGCTATAATCGGACTTGCTATCGGTATTATAATCGGCACCCTTATTGCGGTTGTTCGTGTTTTACCGAAATACAGGTTTTTTCCGCGTTTCTTAAACGGAATATGCAGCTTTTACGTTGCGTTTTTCAGAGGCACACCTATTGTAGTTCAGCTGCTGCTGTCTTACTACGTTGCGTTGCCGCTTATGGGTATCAATCTACCCTCGGTAACGGTGGCGATTGTAGTGTTTGGCTTGAACTCAGGTGCGTACATATCCGAAATTATGAGAGGCGGCATAATGTCGGTTGACGGCGGACAGATGGAAGGCGGTCGTGCTATGGGCTTGCCGTTCTCCAAAACTATGATCTCTATTGTTATCCCCCAAGCCATTAAAAACATTCTTCCTACTTTGGGTAATGAGTTTATTACTCTTATTAAGGAAACATCAGTTGTAAGCTTTGTGGGTGCACTTGACTTGTATGTTGCATTCAACCGTATTGGCTCAAACAGCTATGAGTTTATGGTGCCGTATCTTGTAATGGCACTGATTTATATCGTTCTCGTTATTATTATAACAGGACTGGTTAAGTTGATGGAAAGGAGTCTGGGAAAGAGTGATAGACGTCGTTAATCTTAAAAAATCTTTCGGAGATCTTGATGTTTTAAAGGACATCAGCATTTCTATCAACAAAGGTGAAAAGGTGGTTGTTGTGGGTCCGTCGGGCTCGGGAAAATCAACCTTTTTAAGATGCCTTAACTGTATGGAGGATCCCACCTCAGGCAGCATAATCTTTAACGGTGTTGACATTGCCGATATGAACGTTGACATCAATATTCACCGCCAGAAAATGGGTATGGTTTTTCAGCATTTTAATCTGTTTAACAACAAAACGGTTGTGCAGAATATTATGCTTGCACCTGTTTATGTGGAGAAGAAGCGTATGCGAAAGTTAAAACGCAAAAATCCAAATGGGGAAGCTATAAAAAGTACTGCCCAAATAAAGCAGGAAGCCCACGATCAGGCTATGAAGCTGCTTGAAAGAATTGGCTTGCAGGATAAGGCTGATTGCTATCCGTCATCTTTGTCGGGTGGACAAAAACAGCGTGTGGCGATTGTACGTTCCCTTGCAATGAACCCCGATGTGATACTCTTTGACGAGCCTACGTCTGCTCTGGACCCTGAGATGGTAGGCGAGGTTTTGGAGCTTATGAAAGAGCTTGCAGACAGCGGTATGACTATGGTGGTAGTAACCCACGAAATGGGATTTGCCCGTGAGATCGCTACGAGAGTGCTGTTTATGGACGAGGGTAAAATTCTGGAACAGGCACCGCCTGAAGAGTTTTTCACCAACCCCAAACACCCAAGACTTAAGGATTTTCTGTCAAAAGTTTTATAAAAGCTATCAGCAACACAAAATCTGTGTTGCTGATATTTTTTTGTAATTGATTTTTGTGTTAAAAAGTACTATAATTTATATAATATGTATTTGGAGTTGAAAGCATTTGAGATCCAAATCTTTTAAACGCACATTCTTTATTTCTGCAAGTGTTTTGTGGATGCTGGTGATTTTTCTGTTTTCCGCTCAGCAGGGTGAGCAGTCGGCTCAGCTTAGTAACAGCTTTACGGCGCTGATAACCTGGATTTTCCCGGTGCTTAAAAACTTATCGGGCGATGCACTTACAGGCGGAATGGCAGTTGTATCCTTTTTAATCCGCAAGGCGGCACATTTTTCAGTTTACGCAGTGCTTTCTATGTTGGTTTTTAGTGCTGTAAACACCTTTAATTTAAACCGCCCCATAAAGATCATATCTGCCCTTGCAATAACAGTGCTTTACGCAGTGTCTGACGAGATACATCAAGCCTTTGTACCGGGTAGAGTCTGCACGTTTTTTGATGTGTGCGTTGATTTATTAGGTGCAATTTTTGGTATAATTATTATGTGTGCTATAATTTTACCTATTATAAAATATTTTAAAAGTAAAAAGAAAGGTCGAGTAAGTAAATGAGAACAATACCTTTTTCACCACCGGACATAGGAGAAGACGAGATCAGAGAAGTAAGTGAGGTGCTTCGTTCAGGCTGGATCACCACCGGCCCCAAAACCAAGCAGTTTGAAAGGGAAATTGCTGATTACTGCGGTACCTCTAAGGCAGTTTGCTTAAATTCCGCCACCGCTGCTATGGAGTGCACTTTGCGTGTGCTGGGCATTGGTGAGGGTGATGAGGTTATCACCAGCGCATACACTTATACTGCCTCTGCCAGTGTTATCCACCACGTGGGTGCTACCATAAAAATGTGCGATACCACAAAAGATGGTTTTGAAATGGATTATGATAAATTGGCTGATATGATAACCGAAAAAACCAAGGCTATCATTGCAGTTGATTTAGCAGGTCGTATGTGCGATTATGACAAACTGTTTTCGGTGGTTGAGTCTAAAAAGGCTTTGTTTAATGGCAATAACGATATTCAGAAGGGCTTTGGCAGAGTTGTTGTAATAGCCGACGGTGCTCATTCCTTCGGTGCTGATTATAAAGGCAAAAAAGCAGGTTCGGTTGCTGACTTTACCAGCTTTTCCTTCCACGCAGTTAAAAATCTTACCACCGCTGAGGGTGGTGCGGTTACCTGGATAGACCGTGATTTCATTGACAACGAAGCCCTGTATAAAAATTATATGCTTTTATCCCTACACGGTCAGAATAAAGACGCTTTGTCCAAAACCAAGGCAGGTGCTTGGGAGTATGATATAATCGCACCCCTTTACAAGTGTAATATGACTGATATTATGGCCGCTATCGGACTGGCTCAGCTTCACAGATACGAGGATATGCTAAAGCTTCGTCGTCGCCTTATTGAGATATATAACGAGGAACTGTGCGATGAAAGATTTATGCCCCTTGTTCATTACAGTGATGACTTTAATTCCAGCGGACATCTTTATTTGCTGAGAATAAAGGAAATCAGCTCTGATAAACGTAATGAGATTATTGAGAAAATGGCAGAGCAGGGAATAAGCTGTAACGTGCATTACAAGCCCTTACCTTTACTTACCGCTTACAAAAATCTCGGTTTTGATATTAAAGATTATCCCAATGCTTACGGTCTTTTTGAAAACGAGATAACTCTTCCTCTTAACACAAAAATGACTGAAGACGATGCCTATTACGTTGCAAAAACTTTAAAAAGCATTTTATAAGGTGGTGCTGTTAAATGTTAAGCCGCTCAGAACTTCTTAAAAGGCTTGAAGTGCCCAAAGAGGGTAAGCTTTCTGTTATCTTAGATACCGATGCTTACAACGAGATCGACGATCAGTTTGCAATATGCTATATGTTAGCGAATACTGACCGTTTTGATATAAAGGGTATTTGTGCTGCCCCGTTTTTCAATGAACGTTCAAGCAGCCCAAAAGACGGAGAAGAGAAAAGCTATAGGGAACTGGAACGTATTTTAGACGTTACGGGCAAGAGTGAGCTTTTAAATAACATTTACCACGGCAGTCATTCTTTTTTACAAGACAGCAAAACACCCGTTGAAAGTGATGCAGCAAACTTTATTGTGAAAACTGCCAACGAGATGCCCGAAAATCAACTGCTTTATGTGGTGGCTATCGGTGCAATTACCAACGTGGCATCTGCTATTTTGACCGACCCTTCAATTGTTGATAAGATAGTTGTGGTGTGGCTTGGCGGCCACGATATACACTGGCCCGACAACAGAGAATTTAACTGTTTTCAGGATACTAAATCTGCGGCAGTGGTGTTTGACTGTGGTGTGCCGCTTATTCAGGCACCTTGTATGGGTGTTATATCACATTTTTCTACCACAGAGCCTGAGCTGAGAAAAGAGCTTAAGGGTAAAAATGAAATATGCGATTATCTTTATGAAACGTCTATGTTCTGGAAAGAGGAACATCATTGCACAGACTATTTCAGTAAGGTTTACTGGGACGTGGTGCCGGTGGCATATTTGCGTAACCCCGACTTTTGCGGTACAAAGATAATCAGCAGTCCTATAATAACAGACAGGCACGTTTACGGTTTTGATGATCGCAGACATCCTATAAAATACATCTATTGGCTTAACCGTGACGAGATTTTCCACGATCTATTCACTAAGATGCAGAATTTTTAAATCGGAGGATATTATGGATACTTTTTTTGAACAGATAATAGTGCGTAAGCCTAAAGCAGTTGAGCTTGTTTTCAGAGCACTGATGATAGCTACCGGAGTTTTGGCTGTTATCGTTATGCTTTTTATTGCCACGTTCCGTTTGATGGGTGCCTTTTCGGGATTTTTTGTTCCTTTGGCATTCGGCCTTGGTGTAGGACTTTATTTTGCTTTAAAATCCTCTTATGTTGAGTATGAATACTCTCTTACCAACGGATATTTTGATATTGATAAGATTATCGGCAAACGCAAGAGAAAGCGTATGATCTCCACTTCTTGTGCGAAATTCGAGGAGTTTGGCAGCTACGACGAAAATAAACAGCGTTTGGCATCACGCCAGTTCGATACTAAAATCTTAGCTGCTAATTTAATGGATAACGACCTGTATTATGCAGTGGTACGTCATAAGGACCTGGGTGCTGTGCTGATTGTTATTCAGCCTGATGAGCGTGTGAAAACAGGACTTAAAAAGTTTATGCCGAGGCAGGTGCAGAAGGATGTTCTCAGTAGGGACTGATCTTATTGAAATAAAGCGTATTGAAAAGTCTATCCAGAATGAATATTTTATGCAAAAGATATTCGGACCCGATGAAATAGAGGAGCTGGGCAAAAGAAAAAATCCGCCTGAGTCAGTGGCGGCGGCTTTTGCAGCAAAGGAAGCCTTTTCTAAGGCTATCGGCACTGGAGTCAGAGGATTTTCAATGTGTGAGGTGCAGCTGCTCCACGATGATATGGGCGCACCATATTTTAAGTTTTTAGGCAGAGCAAAGGATATAGTTGATGAGTTGGAGTATAACTTCAGCGTAAGTCTTACCCACACCGCTCAGCTTGCCTCCGCCACCGTAATAGCGTATAAATAACTGCGCTGATAGATTTATGTCAGGTGATGCAAATGGATTTGCCTAAAAGAAAACCTGTAAGGTTAAAGGGATATGATTACAGCACACCCGGTGCGTATTTTATTACAATATGCACCAAAAACAGAAAGCAATATTTTGGCGAAATAGATGTAGGGTTTGGCGCTTGCGACAAACCGAAAATGATATTATCGCCATATGGCATAGTTGCAGAAAAATATATTGCTTTTATGAATGGCAAGTATGATAATGTTTTTGTTGATAAATATGTGGTTATGCCTAATCATATTCATTTAATCGTTGTTGTACAAAATAGCGAAAATTCAAACGGTGCGTTGCAAGCACCGCACCCTACAAATACGGTTATACCAAAATTTATTTCTTTATATAAAAGATATTGCAATCAGGAATATACCGAAAACATCTGGCAAACCTCATACCACGACCATATAATTCGTGGAGATAAGGATTATAAGGAAATATGGGAATATATAGAAAACAATTCTCTAAAATGGCAAGAGGATGAATTTTATATTAAATAAATTACTTATTTTATGTTAAACCCCCAAGCGCTACAATGTAGGCACTTGGGGGTTGCTTAATTTTTACACTGCAAAAACTGATTCGATGACTTTTCCCGAACCCATAGGGGAATACTGCCAACTTTCAATATGATTACCTGTGTAAAAATATTTTACGGGTTTTGGTGTATAAAAAGCATCGAAAGAGTCAATAATAATAAGTTTAACCTTCATCTTTTCAGGAATAATACTCTTTATGTACACACTGGCTTGCTGTGAGGGATAAACTCCGTCTTTAGGCTCGGCAAGTCCTGCTAAATTAGGCATAAGCTCAACGAAAACGCCGTAATCCTCCACTGAGCGGATAATACCCGACACTGTTTGCCCTTGGCTGAAAAGCTGTGCGTTTTCCGCCCAACTCCCGAGCAGCTCTTTTTGGGATAGGGTTATCCGTCCGTTTTCAATGGATTTTACCACCGCTTTGATATTATCACCGGGAGAAAATCTGTCTTTGGGATGAGAAATGCGTGAAACGGAAATTGCATCAATAGGCAAAAGCGAGGGGATACCGCAACCAATATCACAAAAAGCACCGAAGGGCTCTAAGTGAGTGACCTTTGCAGAGATAACGTCACCTATTTCTAATTTTGCAATGAAATCAGCCATACACATTTTCTGAGCCTTGCGTCTTGATAAAATTGCAATAGGCTGATTTTGCTCATCCACGTCAAAACCCGTTATAACAAAGCACACCGGTTTGCCAACTCGGGAGATAATTGCAATATCCCGCACTGAGCCGTCTTCAATGCCAATAGCGCCCTCACAACGGGGGATAATTCCTTTCATACAATCAAGATCCACTATAAGATTGTGCTCTGAGTCACACATAGTAGCCCGTGCTTCCAGTAATTGATTTTTGGTGTAGGCATCGGCAAGTGATAGAGGAGAGTGGAATGCGAGCTTGTTTTCCTTAGTGTCAAAGATATGCCCCTCGGGCAGATATTTCTTCATTTTTACTACCATCCCTTTCTTTAAACAGTATAAAATTTCTGTAAAGTTATAGTAGAATATATGCACAAGGGGACTGCTTATATACCTTATTTTTCCACCCTGATATTATGGCCGCCAAACTGCATAACGGTGTTAAGTGCCGCCGATTCATCCTCACTTCTTACCGAAAAGCTGACAACGGCATCCTTCTTATCAGAGGGCTCGTAATGACGGTTGAAAATGGGCCCGTTGCTCAGCACGTGGGGCATTCCCTCTAAATACTGGGCGTGACTGGGCTCTAAATATTCAGGTCTTACGGGATAATAAGCTGTATCGCTGTCGTTATCGGCATAGGTTTTTACAGAAACATCACTGATACTGACTTTTTCTTTTATATTTCTTATTGCAAACTCAGCAAAGTCAATATGTTCAAAATGAGCTGTAACTTTTTTCATAGTTTGCTCCTTTCTTTAGAGTATATCATTAGTATTTGAAATAGATTGTCGTAATTACGAAGAAAATATTTCATACTTTAAATTTTTTTATTTTTGTGGTACAATAATCATATATGCGCAAAAGTGAGGTGAAACGGGATGAATATAGCTGTTTTTGCGGTAAGATTTATTATCCCTGTGCTTTTAATAGTGCTGCTTTTCAGCTGCGTTAAAAATATGTTTAAGATAGGGAAAAGACATCCTATTTTGCGTTTGGTTATGGAGCCAAACGGTGCTGAATTTAACATCACCTGTGCAGAAAGTGCCATAGGCAGAAGCAGGATATGTGATGTGAGAATAAACGTGCCTTCCGTTTCACGACGCCACGCTGTGCTTACATATATAGAAGATGTAGGCGTAAAAATCAGTCAGGTGGGTAACTGCAAGATAAGGGTAAATAATAAAAAGGTAGATGGGTTTACATATCTTAATCTTGGTGATGTTATAGAAATGGGCGGCGTGCAGCTTAAGGTGTGCAACCCTAAGTTTGAGGACATCAGTAGCGGCAAAAAGCCCACTGTTAAAGGCGTTATATTTCAGGCGGTATTGCTGAGTATAGTTCAGCTTTTAATGTTGTTTGAATTTGTGGCGCATTACGGCAAGGATATCCCTGCGGCGATTCCCGTTAGCTTTACCACGTTGATAGCAGGGCAGTGGATATACCTTATAATCAACAAATTTAAAGGTAATCTGCAGATTGAAATAATGGGATTTTTGCTGACTTCATTCGGTTTTTCCGTTGCTGCCAGTGCGTTTCCCTCATCACTGTTTAAACAGCTTGTTTGTGCCGTTTTGGGATTTGCGGTTTTTGTGGCTTTTGGCTTTGTGTTCAAAAACATTGAGCTGACTATGAAAATGCGATATTTCATCGGTGCCGCCGCAATTTTGATGTTTGCATACAACATTTTGTTCGGCAAAGAGATAAACGGTGCGAAAAACTGGATAGAAATAGGCTCCTTTACCATACAACCCTCTGAGCTTATTAAATTTGCATTTATTTTTGCAGGTGCCGCAACCTTGGAAAGACTGCTTTCCACACGAAACATTCTGTTGTTTTTAGCCTATTCGGGAATATGTATCGGCGCACTGTTTTTAATGCGTGATTTCGGTACGGCTTCCATTTATTTTGTAACTATGCTGATAATTGCATATATGCGCTCAGGTGATATAAAAGCTATAGCTTTTATAGTAGCTGCTGCAGGAATAGGAGCGGCACTGATTATCAAAGCAATGCCTTATGTGGCTAATCGCTTTGCCGCTTACCGTCACGCCTGGGAATTAGCGTCGGGCAAGGGGTATCAGCAGACCAGAACTATGATAGCCATTGCCAGTGGCGGCTTGTTCGGACTGGGTGGCGGTGAGGGTAATCTTGACAGAGTTGCCGCCGCAGACACTGATTTAGTGTTTGGTATACTGTGTGAGGAATGGGGACTTATTGCGGCTTTGTGTGCAGCTTTGTGCTTTGTTATATTTGCCGTTTACTCACTAAGATGCACCCCACGTACCAACTCATCTTATTATGCAATAGCCGCTTGTGCTGCATCGGGACTGTTTTTATTCCAGATCTCCCTTAACATATTCGGTTCCACCGATCTGTTACCGCTAACGGGCGTTACCATGCCCTTTATCAGTAACGGCGGTTCCAGTATGATAGCCAGTTGGGCGTTGCTCAGCTTTATCAAAGCGGTGGGCACTCAGGTGATAAAGGAGGCTGATGTAGGTTGAAACAGATGTCAGTCAGAGCAGTAATAATGCTGGTTATCACATCGGTATTTGTTGCAGGACTTTGCATATTATGTATGTTTTACGTTACCGACGGTGACGATTGGGCACTTTATCCTGCCAACACTCATATTTTTAACGAGGGGCACGTCTCAAAGGCGGGAAGTATAACCGACCGCAACGGAGTTGTGCTATCCCACAGTGTTGACGGTGTGCGTAAGTATAACGACGATCTTCTTATAAGAAAATCCACGCTACACGCAGTAGGTGACCTTGACGGATTTATCAGCACGGGACTGCACACCTCTTATCTGCCGCAGTTGGTGGGTTTTGATTCCATCAACGGTGTGTATCAGTTCAGCGGCACAGGTAATAATATAAAAACCACTTTAGACAGCTCGGTTTGTCAGGTAGCACTGGAAGCTTTAGGCAACCGTGCAGGTACAGTGGGGGTTTATAATTACAAAACCGGTGAAATAATCTGTATGGTAAGCACACCCACTTATGATATAAACAGCCAAAGTGATTCTAAAAAGGCGAAAGACGGGGAATATAAGGGTGTTTATATCAACAGATTTTTGTCAGCCACCTATACTCCCGGCTCCACTTTTAAAATAATCACTGCCGCCGCAGGTATTGATACCTTCGAGGATATTTACGATAGGGTATATACTTGTAAAGGCGGAGTTGAGATAGACGGTGAGTGGATATCCTGTATGGGTAACCACGGCAAGACTGACATAAAAGAGGCAGTGGCTTATTCCTGCAACGCTTATTTCAGTCAGCTTGCGGTGGATATCGGTAAGGATAAGATGATGGAGTATGCTGAAAAGGCAGGCTTTAATCAGGAGTTTTATATGGACGGCATTAAAGCCGAGACCAGTTATTTCAACGTAGAAAACACCCGTAATATTGACCTTGCCTGGGCAGGTATGGGACAATATACAAATATGATGAATCCTTTGCAATACCTTACTGCTGTGGGCGCTATTGCCAACGGCGGTGTGCCGAAAAAACCTTATATGGTAAAAAGCATTACAGCTCAAAACGGACTGCCTTTAAGACAAAGTATAGGTCAAAACGGTAGTAGAATGATAAGTAAAGACACCGCTGATAAGGTGGCAGAGCTTATGTCGGGCGCTGTGCAGTTAAGCTACGGCAGTTGGAATTTCAAAGGACTTGATGTATGTGCAAAATCCGGTACTGCTGAGGTGGGTGAGGATAAAACCCCTCACGCAGAGTTTGTGGGATTTGTAAGAAATGAGGAATTGCCCCTTGCCTTTGTGGTGGTTGTGGAAAACGGAGGCACGGGACGTACAGTGGCCGGCGGCGTGGCAAGTAAGGTGCTGGCGGCGGCAAAGAAATCTTTAGTAGGAGAGTAAAATGTCAACAAAATTTTCAAATGATTTAACGCAAGGAAGCGTTGCAAAACAACTTATTAAATTTTCCTGGCCCTTTTTGTTGTCTATGTTCATACAGTCGGTTTACGGACTGGCTGATATGATGATCGTGGGCTGGTTTATGGGACCTCAGGGTATCAACGCAGTGCAGAACAGTTCTCAGATAACTCTGGTGGTTACTAACATAATCGTAGGCTTTTCCGTCGGCGGCACAGTGCTGATAGCACAGTATTTAGGCGCTAAGCAGATGCAAAACGTTAAAGAAACTATCGGTACGCTGTTTACTGTGTTTTTTATTTCAGCGGCGGTGGTTACGGGAGTTATGCTGGTGTTTGCAAGTCAGGCATTAAAGCTTTTGAACACATCACCCGAATGCTTCGACAATGCACTGAATTATCTTAACATCTGTATGGGCGGCACCATATTTATAGTAGGCTACAACGCCATAAGTGCGGTGCTTAGGGCCATGGGTGATTCCAAACGCCCCTTGTATTTTGTGATGATCGCTTGCGTGCTTAATATCATTCTGGACTTTTTGTTTGTAGGTCCTTTAAAGCTGCAGGCGGCAGGTGCGGCTTTGGCAACGGTTATCGCTCAGGCAATAAGCTTTATATTGGCAGTGATCTATCTTGCTAAAAACAACTTTGTGTTCGACTTCAAGCCCCGTTCCTTTGTTATTCACAAGGACAAGCTTAAAACCCTTATTAAAATAGGTCTGCCCACCACCGTTCAGCAGACTTTGGTAAGCTTTTCCTTTTTAACACTTACCTCTTTAGCAAACGCAGTTGGCGGTGTTGTAGGCGGCACTACCATAGGCATCGGCGGTAAGATAAACAGCTTTGCTATTTTGCCGGGTATTGCTATGAGCTCGTCCATTGCATCAATGGTAGGACAAAACATCGGAGCAGGGGACTATAAAAGAGCAAAAAAGACTCTGCACATCGGCGCCGGTATTACCTTTGTTATTGCGGCAATATTGTTTACACTGATGCAGTTGTTCCCTGAGGCGTTGGTACAGGCGTTTATAGGCAGTGGCGGTGACTATACCCCTGAGCAGCTTAAAGAGTTGACAGATACAGCGGTTATGTATATAAGATTTTTGTGTATCGACAGTCTGGTTATGTCTATCGGATTTTGCGTTAACGGATTTATCAACGGTGCAGGTAAAACTTTGTTCACTATGATAATCTCACTGGTATCTGCAATTATCCTTCGTGTGCCGTTGGCATATTTCTTCGCACTTACCCTTAATATGGGAGTAGCAGGAATCGGACTTGCGGCAGGTTTGTCACCCATAGCAACATTAGTTATCGGACTTATTTATTACAAGTCGGGCAGATGGAAAAAAGCAAGACTTATAAAAGAGCAGTAAAGTAAAAGGACTTCGGGATTTACCCGAAGTCCTTTTTTCATAAATGATTAGCAGTTATTTCCGCAACCGCAACCATTGTTGTTGCCGCAGCCACCGCAGATTATCCAAATCAAAACGATGATAAGGATCCATTCGCAGCAACCATTGTTACCAAAATTGAAGCAACTCATTAACCGGTTCCCCCTTTCTGCCTTCATCAATAGTGTATGTTGAAATTAAATTTGTGTTACTGCAAAAGAGGGGTGCTGTAAATGAAAAGTGAGAAAATAAAAGAAAATGCTTAAATTTTAAAGAAAATCAAAGTAAAATTAAGATAAAACAAAAATTCAAATTATTTTTGGTTAAAAATGGATTTTGACTTTCTTTGACCTTTAATGTACCATAATATACAGAAGGTCAGAAAAAGTCAAATTCAAAAGGAGAAAAAACATGAGATTAAGCGATATTATATCCGAGACCATTATGGAGATGCTCAGCAGATCCGACGACGGTATAACCGAAATAAAACGAAACGAACTGGCAAGTCTTTTAGGCTGTGTGCCCAGTCAGATAAACTACGTGCTTTCATCAAGATTCACTCCCGAGCAGGGATTTATTGTAGAGAGCAGACGTGGTGGCGGCGGATATATCCGTATCACTAAAATACGGGTTGACCGTTCCAGCGCCATTATGCACCTGATAAATTCTATCGGTGATGAATTAAATGCCAACGCCGCTCGCATAATATTAAGTAATATTGCATCGGAGGGACTTATTTCCACCGAGGCGGCACTATTGATAGAAACTGCTATGTCTGACAAATGCTATTCCGACGTACCGCCGGTTTTAAGAAACAATCTTCGAGCATCTTTGTTTAAACAAATGCTGATTGCTTGCATATAAATTCACAGGAGGTTTTGTTTATGTTGTGTGAAAAATGCGGAAACGCCAATGCAACTACCCATATAAAAAGAACAGTCAACGGAAAAACACAGGAGTATCATCTTTGCGCCAAATGTGCAAGTGAGCTGGGTGTTTCGAATTTTAACCCCTTTGATATAAGCGACCTTTGGGGCTCACTTTTCGGAGATGAACTGCCCTCTGCTGCAGATTCTGTAAGATGTAAAAGCTGTAACAGTTCCTTTGACGAAATTGCAAAAAGAGGAAAGCTGGGTTGTCCCGAATGCTATAAAACCTTTTATGATAAGCTGTTGCCCAGCTTAAGAAAGCTCCACGGCAAAACTCATCATATGGGAAGAGTGCCTGACAGCGCTGATGAAAACGCTAAAAATGCTTACCGCCTGACTCGACTTAAGGAGCAGCTTAAATCTGCCGTTGAGGACGAAGAATATGAAAAGGCGGCACAGCTTCGTGATGAGATAAGAACACTGGAATCAGGAGGCGAGGATAATGAGTAAATGGTACATTAAAAACGGCAAAGAAAGTGACGTAGTTGCCAGTGTGAGAGTTAGACTTGCCCGAAATTTAAAGGGTTATCCTTTCCCGAATAAAATGACTTTAGAGCAAAAATGTGAGGTCATTCAAAAGGTAAGTGATGCCATACTTAACGGCAACAGCGCCATTTCAGGTGACTTCAAATTTATTGATATGGACAAAATCTCCCGAATTGAGGCATACTCAATGGTGGAGCGGCATCTTATCAGCCCCGACTTTGCTGAAAACGGTCAGGGTAGAGCACTTTTACTGCTGAATGATGAGTCGGTAAGTATAATGATAAACGAAGAGGACCATATTCGAATTCAGGTTATGGCGGCAGGACTTGATTTTGAAGCTGCTTACGATATCGCCAACAAAATAGACGTGCTGCTCGAAAGCAATATGCAGTTTGCTTTTGATGAAAATTTAGGCTACCTTACCGAGTGCCCCACAAACTTAGGCACAGGTATGCGTGCCTCTGCTATGCTGCATATCCCGGCTTTAGAGGCGGCTGGTGCTGTGGGTCAGCTTTCCAACACCATTTCCAAAATAGGACTTACCATGCGTGGTACTTACGGTGAAGGCAGTAAAATCAAATGTGCTATGTATCAGGTGTCTAATCAGGTGACACTGGGTATATCTGAAACTGCCGCTATTGAAAATCTGCAGGGAATAATTAAGCAGATAATGGAGCGTGAGCGTCAGACCCGACTCAGTATTGACCACGATAATCTGGAAGATACAGTTTACCGTGCATACGGAGTGCTAAAATCGGCAAGACTTATGTCGGGTAATGAATTTTTTGATTTAGTATCTCAGCTTCGACTGGGCGTTGGTATGGGCATAATAGACACTGTTGCGATGGAAACAGTAAACGAGCTGATATTAAAGTGTCAGCCTGCATCACTGCAAAATACCGCAGGCGGTCCTTTGGATGCAGATACCAGAGATAAGCTCAGAGCAAGGATAGTAAGAGAAACATTGGCTTAAGAAAGGAGCGTTAATATGTACAAATTCAACGGATTTACCGAAAAAGCCAACGCTGCACTGAATTTAAGTATTCAGGCGGCTATGGAGTTCGGTCATACTTATATTGGCAGTGAGCATTTGCTGATAGGTCTTTTAAAAGAGCAAAGCTCATACGCTGCAGACGTTTTGGAACAAAGAGGAGTAACCTTAGAGGCGGTTGAAGACCTGCTGGAAAGAACAGTGGGAAAGGGTGTGCCTACCCACCTCACTCCCGATGATATGACACCCCGTGCCAAACGCATACTTGAGCTTTCGATTGCATCAGCACGTGGTATGGGTGTGAACATTGTGGGCACCGAGCATATTTTAATGGGCATTATCGAGGAAGGGGACAACTACGCTACCCGATTTATGTCGGAGTTATCCGTAAACCCCAAAGAGGTGGAAAACGATATTATAGACGCCGCAGATATGGACGTTGAGCCGCAAAGCACGTCATCTGCCAAAAAGTCCGGCAAGAAAAGCTCCACCCCCACTTTAGACCAGTTTGGCCGTGACCTTACTGCTGAAGCCCGTGAGAGAAAGCTGGATCCCGTTATCGGCAGAGCAAAGGAGATCGAGCGTGTTATTCAGATACTCACCCGTCGCACTAAAAACAACCCTTGTCTTATTGGTGAGCCCGGTGTGGGTAAGACTGCTATCGCTGAGGGACTTGCACTTAAAATCGCAGAAAACGAAGTCCCCGAACTGCTGAAAGACAAACGTGTGGTGTCCTTGGACCTTACAGGTATGATAGCAGGTACAAAGTATCGTGGCGACTTCGAGGAACGCATTAAATCTGCCCTTGATGAGGTGGTTAAGTCCAATGACACGATTCTGTTTATTGACGAGCTGCATACCATTGTAGGTGCAGGTGCGTCTGAAGGCTCCACCGATGCGGCAAATATATTAAAGCCCTCACTTGCAAGAGGTGATCTGCAGGTTATCGGTGCCACCACTCTTAACGAGTATCGCAAATACATTGAAAAGGATTCAGCTTTAGAGCGTCGTTTTCAGCCTGTTACAGTAGGTGAGCCTACTGAGGACGAGGCTATACAGATACTCAAAGGTCTGCGTGATAAATACGAGGCTCATCACAAAGTAACCATCACTGATGAGGCCATCACCGCCGCAGTAACACTTTCCTCACGCTATATTTCCGACAGATTTTTGCCTGATAAGGCTATTGACCTTATCGACGAAGCGGCATCAAGAGTAAAGCTTCGTGCGTTTACAGCACCCGATGACGTTAAGCAGTTAGAACAACGTATAAAGCAGATATCCGAGGAAAAGGCGGCGGCAATAAATTCACAGAATTTCGAAAAAGCAGCTACCTTGCGTGATGAGGAAAAAGAACTTAACGAAAAGTTGAGTCAGCAGAAAATGCAGTGGCAGGAAAACAATGCCAACACCTCAGGTGAGGTGGATCCCAACGAGGTAGCACAGATCGTGTCCGACTGGACCGGTGTGCCGGTGGTTCAGCTTACCGAAGAGGAAAGTGACCGACTGCTCAGAATGGAACAGATTTTGCATGAGCGAATTGTTGGTCAGGATGAGGCAGTGTCTGCCGTGTCCAAGGCAATAAGACGAGGTAGGGTAGGACTTAAAGACCCCAAACGCCCCACCGGTTCCTTTATATTCTTAGGACCCACAGGCGTTGGTAAAACCGAGCTTTGCAAAACCTTAGCAGAAACCATGTTCGGCGATGAACACGCACTGGTACGTTTTGATATGTCGGAGTATATGGAAAAGCACACCGTGTCCCGTTTGGTGGGTTCACCTCCCGGATACGTGGGCTACGACGAAGGCGGTCAGTTGACCGAAAGAGTGCGTAGAAAGCCATACTGCGTGGTGCTGTTTGATGAGATCGAGAAGGCACATCCCGATGTGTTCAACATCCTGCTTCAAATACTTGAAGACGGTGTGCTAACCGACTCTCAGGGCAGACACGTTAATTTCAAAAACACTGTTATCATTATGACCTCCAACGTGGGTGCAAGAATGATAACTGAGCGCAAGAGCTTTGGTTTTGGCGATAACACAGCCGTTAGTGACAGCGATATTAAGTCTGATGTTATGGGTGAGTTAAAACGCCAGTTTAGACCTGAGTTTTTAAACCGTGTGGATGACATTATCGTGTTCCGTCAGCTTAATAAAGATGACATTAAACAGATTGCAGAGCGTTTGCTGAATAATCTTGCTAAACGTGTGAAAACAAGGGATATCACCCTTACCTTCAGCGATGCAGCAGTGGAGGCAATTGCTAATGAAGGCTTCGATACGGTTTACGGTGCACGTCCTTTACGTAGGGCTATCCAGTCTAAGATCGAGGATAAGTTAAGTGAGGCGATTTTGGAGGGAACAGTCAAGGACGGTCAGCAGGTGCAGTGCGATTATTCCGATAAAGGATTTGAGTTTAAAGCTGTATAAAAAAGAGTATGCAAAGGAATAAATTTCCTTTGCATATTTTTTTGTACAAATATAGTAATTTGGACTATTTTTACTATGTGGTTTGGATTATTTTTGTTAATTTTAAAACACTATTGCAATTTTTTCTACGGTGTGGTAGTATAAGATATAATTATATTTAATTATATTCGGGAGGTTATGTCATGAAGAAAATTTTAGCATTACTTCTGGCGTTTGTACTGCTTGTTTCAGCGGTAGTTGTTTCTACTGTTACCGCCGCTACAGAAGGCTTTACACACGACTGGGAGAACACCGACAAGTTCTGGTTTACAGGCGGCTTGGTTAGCTCAGGCGCTACTGCTACACCGGATGCTAACGGTATCAGACTGTTCTACGATGGCACAATGAACGGCTGGAAAGACGCTCAGGCCGGTATTAACCACGGCGGCGTTGCAGGTTCATTTGCCAATGCAGACGGCATTAAGTTCAACGCATACTTAGGCGCAAACAATAACTTTGCTTCAAGTGTGCAGGTCAACATTTCAGTTGGCTCTACTACATACAAAAAGACTGTAAATCTGTCCAAGAGCGACACAGAGTATATGGTTGCTTTTGACGGTGCTGCAACTGATGATGGCGTAGCAATTTCAGAGAGTCAGTATGGCGACATCAGCGGTATAGCTTTCTACTTCGGCAAATGGGTAGGTTCTGAAACAGCTGTTGTTATGGATGTTTACATCAGCGACCTTACCTCATATTCATCCAGCGAAGTAACCATTACCGATGGATTTACCTTTAAATGGAATTCAGAGGGCTATTGGAAAGGCGGAAATTTAGGATCAGCTGCTGAGGCTACCCATGATGAAAACGGCGTTAATCTTAGCTACAACGGCACATTTAACGGCTGGAAAGACGTTACACTTGGTGCATATAGCGGAATTCCCGGTTCTTTTAACGGTATGACCGGTATTAAATTTAAGGCTTATGTAGGCTCAGATCATACTTTAGATAAAACTATGTCTGTTAAGTTTGATACAGGTAGTGGCACCTATATTACATCTGTAGTTCTTACTGCCTCTGAGGCTGAATATTTTGTTCCCTTTAAAGGCGCTAAAAACGGCGATGTAGAAATCACAGAGGATCTTTACGGCAGCATTGGCGTTGTTCAGTTCTCTATGTCTAAATGGGTAGGTTCTGATACAGCCTTGGTATGTAATACATACATTGGCAACTTCACCGCTTATAAGATGGAAGAGGAAGAAGAAGTAACAGCCTACACTTATGAGCTTGAGAAGTGCAGCCCTGCTTCCAGCGCAGGTGGCGGCGGTGAGTACTCTGACAGCGGTATTACATATTATAATACAGGCATTACTGCTGTAGATCAGTACATTGACTTTACATTGAAGTCAGTTCCTGCAGGCACTTACAATATAGACGTATATTCCCGTGATTATAACAATCGTGGTTTATATCAGTTCTCTGCTAACGGCGCAAATATCGGCAGTCCTGTTGACTTTGCAGTAGCAGAGGCAGTTGCTACTTATAATAAACACACTATCGGTACTGTAACTGTTTCCGAGGCAGGAGATGTTGTTGTAAGATTTACTTGCGTTGGTACAAACAGTGCAGGTTACGGTTTGTATGTTGATAAGCTGGTGCTTACAGCAACCGAGGAGAGCGGAGAAGAGCTGCCTACACAGGCACCTACAACAGAAGCTCCCACTCAGGCTCCCACTGATGCACCTACTCAGGCTCCTACTGATGCACCCACTCAGGCTCCTACTGATGCACCCGTATCAGGTGGATTAATGATCGAGGACTTTAATGATGATGCAACTGTACCTGCAGGCTTTGAAACAATAAACGGTGCATCTGCAACTATTTCAGATGCTTATGCTGCATCAGGAAATGCGCTTAAATTGTCACAGTCAAATGCAAGCACATTCCCCTCAGTAAAGATTAAAAACCTTACCCCACCTGCAAATGCAATTGGTTTTAAATTCTGGGCAATAAGATCCAGTTATGTAGCTGCAGAGCTTAAATTCAGATCATCTACTGATGCATCAGGCAGCAACTTGTTTGCACAGAATATTTATGAGATTCCCTACACAAGTAGTGGAAATGGTGGATATATCACCGTTGACATTCCCGCAGAATACAGATCAAGTGTGAAGAGCATTATGTTTACACTGAAGGATAACGGTACTAATGCAATCGACTTTTACATT
>JAFQWA010000017.1 GCA_017407705.1 Clostridia bacterium | reverse complement strand
GGGGATTTTTAAGGGCGAGCCCTTAAACCATTCGGGAAAGGGTTTGCAAAGGGAAAACCCAGTTTGGAAGGGTTTTCCCTTGCTGCGTCTTTTCCCCCTTTTCTTCGCATAAAGAAAAGGGGTGCCAAAGCGGCATGAGCGGAAAAAATATTTTTACAGCAAACCGACTATAGAAAACGGAGCGTCGAAATCGCCGCTCCCTACGACCTCTCAGTCAAAACCTGCGGTTTTGCCAGCTCCCCTATAAGGGGAGCCAAAAGGCGGTGGGGAGTGCCATACAAAAAACGGGGCGGTGTTCATACCGCCCCTACATAAACAAATTTATTCTGTTAACGCCTTGTATATCTCACCCTTTTTAATGCCGCTGACACTACTTGCCTCTTTCGCCGCCGCTGATGTGGACATACCCTCTGCCACCAGCTGCTTTGCCATTTTCACGGCATCCTCCAGAGTGTATTCCACCTCTGCTTTTTCCTGGGCCGCACCATCTATTATCAGCACAAACTCACCAATGGGCTTGTTTTCGGTGTATTTTTCAATAGCCTTAGAAAAAGTAGTACGCACCACCTGCTCGTGTATCTTGGTTATCTCACGGCAAAGGGCTATTTCCCTATCTCCCAGCACCTCATACATATCCTTTAACGTGGACAACAGCTTGTGGGGTGCTTCGTAAAATATCATAGTGCGTTTTTCATTTTTTATATCCTCTAAATGCTGCTTTCGACTGCGCTTATTCACACTCAAAAATCCCTCAAAGGTAAATCTGCCTGACCTCATACCCGATATAGCCATAGCTGTGGCAAAAGCGGTAGGTCCGGGTACCGACTCCACCTCAACGCCGTTTTCATGGCAAAGTCTTATCAAATCCTCACCGGGATCGGAAATGGCAGGCATACCTGCGTCGGTTACTATAGCGCCGTTTTCCCCTCTTTGCAAACGGGAAATTATATCCTGACCACGCTCGTTTTTATTATGCTCGTGGTAGCTGACAAGAGTGTTTTTTATATTAAATCTGTTAAGCAGCTTGATGGTGACTCTTGTGTCCTCCGCCGCAATAAAATCCACCGACTGGAGAGTTTTTATTGCACGGGGTGAAAAGTCGTCAAGATTACCGATAGGTGTGCCCACAACATAAAGCTTACTCATTTATTTATCCTCCAACCACGGTGCGTGGATCCTTAGCATTTCATCGGAATATGTGCCTTCCTTATTTTCCACAAACAAAGGCGACATAATCTTCATACCAACGTTGCCGTTTCTGATGCCCTCCACCAGAACCAGCATAGGCTCACTGCCCTCACGCTGACAAACTATCCTCATACGTTTGGGCTCGATCTTATGCTTTCGCATACTGTCAAAAATATCTGCAAGGCGTTCAGGTCGGTGGCACACACAGAATCTGCCCGAAGGCATAAGCAGCGATGCCGCTGCTTTTGCTGCGTCGTCCATGGTGCATTTCACTTCAAATCTCGCAATGTTTACAGCATCGTTATCACTCATAAGTCCTGCACCCATTTTCTTATAGGGTGGGTTCATTGTGACCAGGTCATACTTGCAAAAACGGGATTTGTCAAGCTCTCTTATGTCGCACAAAACAGGCTCTAAGCGGCCCTGCAGCTGGTTTTCCTCCACTGCTTTTTCAACCAGACTTATAGCGCTGCTTTGAATATCCATAGCGGTTATATTTATTTTACTGTCCCTGCAAAACAGCAAGGGAATTATGCCACAGCCGGTACCCATATCACAGGCATATTTGGCTGATGATATTTTTGCAAAGTCTGCCAGTAACACTGCATCAGTGCCAAACTTGTGCACGTCATCACAAAAGACCTTTATTCCGCCTATATCCTCAGTTTTCAACCTTACTCACCTTTATAACAAATTAGAACAAAAGCGGGACAAACCACTGTCCCGCTTTTTAAAATGAACTGTTTTTATTAGGCCTCGCTGATAGCGTCAACAGGGCAACCCTCTGCGCAAGCGCCACAATCGATGCATTTATCGGGGTCGATAACATATTTGCCGTCACCCTCAGAAATAGCCTGATTAGGACATGTACCTTCACATGCACCGCAAGCGAGACATTCGTCAGAAATTTTATATGCCATTGTATCTACACCTCTTTTCGACATTATTCTAACATAAAAAAATCAATTTTGCAATAGTAAATACAAAATATCAATTTTCTTCCGTTTCTTTAGCGGCGGCAGTATCCTGAGCTTTACGCTTGTTAGCGCCGTAGCCTGCCTTGGAAATTACCTCAACATCCCTTAAATTAAAGGTTTTGGGTAATGCGTCGGGATACTTGTCAAACCTTACCTTCAAATTACCGGTTAAGATATTAGCCTCAACCACAACGCCTCTGCCCTCAGATGTATTTACCACCGAACCAACGCCGGGGGTTTCTCTTATCAACTGCTCATAGGTATCGTGCTCATATTTTAAGCAGCACATAAGTCTGCCGCAAGAGCCGGATATTTTCAAGGGATTGGGTGATAAGTTCTGTTCCTTTGCCATTTTAATAGACACCGGCTGAAACTCATCCAAAAATCTTGAACAGCAAAGAGGCTGACCGCAGATACCCACTCCGCCAAGCATTTTGGCTTCATCACGGACACCTATCTGTCTTAACTCTATTCTGTTTCTGAAAGCGGCTGCTAAGTCCTTAACCAGCTCTCTGAAATCCACTCTGCCGTCAGCAGTGAAATAGAATAAAATTTTGCTGTCATCAAAAGCATATTCAACATTTGTCAGTTTCATGTCAAGTTTATGAGCTGCAATTTTCTGCTGACAAATTTCAAAGGCTTCCTGCTCTTTTTTCTTGTTCTCCGCAATTTTTCTGATATCACCTTCAGTTGCACTGCGGATTATTTTCTTCAACGGTTTAACGATCTGATCATCGTCAATCACTTTATTTTCCATAGCAACCTCTGCACATTCCACTCCGCGAGAGGTTTCAACTATAACCTTTTCTCCTTTGGTAAAAACCGTGTTATCGGGGTCAAAATAGTATATCTTGCCACCGCCGTTAAAACGGACGCCTATAACCTCGGCCATATTTTTCCTCCTGTTAGTTTATTTTCCCACAGCAGCCCTCAGCAAAGCACACATTCTCGTTGCGTTAAGAGAATTGTTTGCATTACGGGTAATAGCATTTTTTATCTGTTCTGCTGCGTCAATGGCATCGACGGCGTTTTGCACCGTCAGCACCGACGACTGGGGTACTGCTACTGCTGTACTTACTCCGCTTTTTTCAAGATATATGTTTCTGAAAACGTTTTGAAGCTCACTGAGAGTATTTCTCAGGGCATCTTTATCCGACGACAGATCGTAACACAGCTTTAACAGCTCCAGCTCATAAGGGGCTACCATAGCCTCCACTATTTTGTGAGCAGTTAAAAGGATCTTTTCGTCTGACTTTTCGTCCAAATACTCAGAAAATATCACTGCACGGGATAAGATAGTATCCAGCAACGTAGATTTATTTTTGCAGGTTATTACAAACACCGCAAATTCGGGCGGTTCTTCGAAAACCTTGAGCAAAGCATTCTGTGCCTGAGGCGACATATTATCAGCCTTATCTAAAACATACACCTTTTTCTCCGCTTCATTGGGCTTAATAAAAGCATCCATTCGTATATCACGGATAAGGTCAACGGGGTATGGCTTAGCCGTACCGTCACCCCGATATATTTTAATGTCAGCGTGATTTAAGTCTGCCGCTTTTTTGCACATCTCACACTCACCGCAGGGCTTATCTGCACTGCTGCACACTGCTGCCTGAGTAATCAACCTTACTGCAGACTCAGCATCAGCAGACTCGATAATAATTGCGTGAGGAACAACTCTGTTTTTTAACAGAGCCTTTATTTTATCTGTAATACTCATAATTAAAGCTTATGGAACTGCTCAACATCCAACACAAATACAGTGGCACCGCCTACTGTAACCTCCACGTTAGGAGGCAGATATTCCTGAGTTGCGTATGTATTGAGTTCGGGCATAGCCTGAGTACGGCGGCTGGATCTCTCTCTGATGATTTCCATTACCTTGCTTACCTCATGTTCATCCACACCGATAAGGAAGGTGGTGTTACCCATTTTAAGAAATCCACCGGTGGTTGCCAGTTTAGTAGCGGAAAATCCACCCTGAGTAAGACCGTTTGCAACGGAATTGGAATCGTCTTTATTAACTATCGCAAGTACAAGTTTCATAAAACATACCGCCTTTTTATTTTATAATTGCTTTGCAATTTTATTTTATCACATTAATTTTAAAAGTTCCACTGTTTTTTAAAATATCCACTATTTCACTTGAGATAACCTCACCGGGAACTGTCACGGGAATACCCGGAGGGCACAAAGTAACGCAAGCGGCAGCAACTCTGCCCACTGCATTTTCTATA
The DNA here is from genome assembly GCA_017407705.1 of Clostridia bacterium. Classification (GTDB taxonomy): domain Bacteria; phylum Bacillota; class Clostridia; order Oscillospirales; family Acutalibacteraceae; genus RGIG2202. The sequence goes on along the minus strand of JAFQWA010000017.1, from coordinate 28,281 downwards.
TCAACGCACTGACTCTCAGCAAACATTGCTTTACGCACCGACATAGCAAATGTGGTTTTATGTAAATCTTTCCCGAGGGGTGCGTCGGTAGATTTCGGACAGTGTTTTATTGCGTTTTCAATAACACTCAGCTGCTCATCTGTGTGAAAAGGAGTCAGTATCATAACCACAAACCGCTCATCGCTCATTTCACACTCAACGCCATGTTCCCTAAGTGTCTGCGCTGTTTTTTCACCCAGCGTTCCCATATCAAGGGTCAGCCTTACGGGGTCGCAGTTGCTATCCAAAACCCGTATTTCCTGCCCGATTGCCACCTCTTTTAAGTGACGCACCTTTTGTTCTAACTGCAAAAAATCAGCCTTTGCCTTGTTTTCACAGTACTCACGGCAAATATCCAATGAGATCATTATGGGGTACGAGGGACTGGTGGAGCCAAACATTGACATTTTCTGTTTTGCCCCACTTACGTATTTCTCGTTTGCTATATTAAGATAGGCGCCGCCGGTTAGCACCGGTAAGGTCTTGTGAGCTGAGCAGGCAGTAATATCCGCTCCCTGCTGTATGGGGTGTAACCCGAAAAAATTAAGGTGGGTGCCGTGGGCGTTATCCACTAACAGCGGCAGGTTTTTCTCCTTGCAAACATCAGAAATTGCTTTAACATCGCTGATAATTCCGTAATAATTCGGGCTGGTTATCATAACCGCTTTTATTTTATCATTCTGCTCTAAAGCGGCTTTAACATCACAAGGTGATATTCTCATATCATCATTGGGATACACAAACTGCATATCCACGCCAAGCAGTCCACAGCAGTTTTGCACACTGGTATGGGCGTTTCGTGAACAAAGCAGTGTGTCGCCCTCTTTTAAGGTTAAAGCTAACATAGTCTGGATAGCAAGAGTGCATCCACCTGCACTGAACAAGGTGGCTTTTGTACCGAAAAGCTCACTTGCCAATTTTTCCGCTTTAGCTATCACGCCGTCAGCGTGGTACAAGCTATCCAGCCCCTCAACCTCAGTCACGTCAAAGGGCAGCATATCATTAAAGCAAGATAAAGTGTCTGCTTTGCCTGAGTGACCCGGTGTGTGGGTGCGGACTTTGGTATTTTCGATATATTTTCTTACTGCGTCATACAAAGGAGTTGCCATTTACAGTTCCTCCTGTCTGACGGTTTCTACATCCTTCATAATAGCGGCTTTCAGCTCGTCAATATTATCAAAACGCTGTTCCGCACGAAGGAATTTTTTCAGTTCAACATAAACAGACTCACCGTAAAGGTCGCCGTTGTAATCCAAAATATAGGTTTCGCTACGTACATAATCCGAGCCAACGGTAGGACGCAGTCCGATATTGCTTACTGACTTATATTTCTTGCCGTTTATATAAGTGCGTGACTCATAAACGCCGAATTTCGGTTGCACAAAATTTTGTGGCCACTGCTGATTTATGGTAGGTGTACCGATTATCCTGCCCCTATGATCACCCTCGATAACGGGAAATTCAAAGCCAAAGGGGTGTGATAAAAGCTGCTGAGCCTGTTGTATCTCGCCGTTTGAGATAAGCTCACGTATTCGGGTGGAGGATACGGGCAACTCGTCCTGCACGACAGGTGGTGTTATGTTAACTTCAATGCCGTATTCCTTGCCGAGGGTTTTCAGCATATTTGCGTTGCCCTCACCGTTTTTACCAAATCTGAAATTAAAGCCACAGCAAAGTCTTTTTGCTTTGAAATTAACTGCAAGTATTTGTATAAATTCATTGGGAGTAAGGTCTTTGACCTCTAAAAACGAAGGAGAAATAAACAGCTTTACTCCTAAGCTTTCAATAAGTCTTTGTTTTATGGGTTGGGTAGCCAGTGAGCGTATCATATTGCCGCTAAGCACCCCTTGCGGAGATGATGAGAAGGTAAAGACAGCAGGAACCAAACCGTCATCAGAAATGGCGGATTTTATAACGCTGATATGACCTCTGTGAACACCGTCAAAGGTGCCCAGTGCAATAGAGGTGGGTACAGCGGAAACATATTCGGTTATGTTACTGACTATCTCCATAAAAACTACTCCGAAAATACACATTTGGGCTTTAATACGCCCTTTTCATCTAGCACTTCACCTAAACCGATGAAGTTATCAGGTCCGTAAACCCTTAAATAGCCCTGCAAATTGTTTACTTTTAATCTGTTTAAATCCAGCTCGCCGCCGTTTTTAAATCTTACCGCCTGGGGCGATGTCACGACTACCTCAGGGTACTGCATAAGCCCGTATTCAGGGGACTTTACTGTATCCTTAATATCCGATTGCATAAACTCATCTAAGGGTATGCACTGGGATATATCAAAGCCGTTTGACTGAGTTCTGCGTAAAGCAGTCATAAAGGCACCGCAACCAAGTTTTAAGCCGATATCGTCTATCAGCGTTCTTATGTAGGTACCTTTTGAGCACAAAACGTCTATGGTATAGCGGTCATCACCGCAGTCTGTTAAGTCAATGGAATAAATGGTAACGGTACGCTTCTCACGCTTCACCTCTATACCCTGCCTTGCTAAATCGTAAAGACGCACACCGTCTTTTTTCAAGGCGGAATACATAGGCGGCACCTGAGTTATCTCACCCACAAAGGAGTTGATTACTGCTAAAACATCGTCCTTTGTGCAGTTTACGGGTTGGTCGGTAAGCACCTCACCCTCACAATCCAGGGTGTCGGTGGTCATACCCAACATAAACTCAGCCACATACCGTTTTTGCTGACTTGGCAAAAGGTCGGTAAGCCTGGCAGCCTGCCCCACCATAACGGGCAAAACGCCCGTTGCCATAGGATCCAGGGTGCCGGCGTGACCGACCCTTTTCTGATTAAGTTTTTTTCGTACCGAGGCGGTCACCTTAAAGGAGGTAACGCCACGGGGTTTATCGATTAAAACTATTCCGTTCATATATTTTACCTTTCGGAAGCTATTACTTTTTCCGCTTCACTTAAAAGCAATTTCGCCACATCATCATACTTGCCCTTTATCTCGCAGCCGCCGGCACGGATATGTCCGCCGCCGCCGAATTTAGCACAAAATGCCGATGCGTCGATAGGCTCGTGAGTTCTTACTGAAATTTTATAGGTATCGTTTTCACGCTCACGCATAGTGATGCCGATAATAACACCCTCGATCTGACGGGGCAGTGCTGTAATACCTTCCAGCTCATCGTCCTTAGCGTCTGACATCTCACGCATTTTTTTGGTGATGCAGATAAGTGCACACTTATCCTCGGCTGTAAATATCATATTTTCCATTGCCATTTTCTCGATCATCACACGGCTTTTGCTTTTGGTATCGAACATAATTCGGTTTATCTCACCGGAATCAATACCAAGCTGAATAAGCTCTGCGGCAATAATATGAGTTCTTGCGGTGGCGTTGGAAAATTTGAAGCAACCTGTATCGGTGGCAATACCTGTGTAAAGAGCCGCCGCCATTTGATCGTCCATTCTGCTGATATGACAAATAATATCATTGATTATCTCGCAGGTGGCAGCTGCAGTGGGATCCACGTAGGTTTCCTTTGCAAATAAAAGGTTGGACCCGTGGTGGTCGATGCAAAGCTCAACTTTACCCTCGTATTTCTTAAGCTTATCACCTAAAAGCAAAAAGTCTGCAGTATCTACCGCAATAACGCACTTAGGCTCAAACTCCTTCTGTTCTACGGAATTAACGATATAATCATATCTTTTGGGGATAGTATGGGAGCACTCTACCTTAGCACGTCTGCCCATTTTCTGCAGACAACGGCACAAGGCAAAGCCTGAACCTATGGTATCACCGTCGGGGAAATGGTGGATAAGGATAACAACGTCATCCAGCTCCAACACCCTATCAAGCAGGGTAGCAAAATCAATCTTCATTTTCTTCTTCCTTTTTCGGCATATCGAAATCCTCAATAATTCTTGCGATCTCGGCGCCGTGAGCAATAGAATCGTCGGCAATGAATTTAAGGTCGGGCATTTTTCTCAGCTTAACACGGGAGGATAACTCACGCTTGATATAGCCCTTTGCATTGTTGAGTCCTTTAACAGACTCAGCGGTTTTAGCGGCACCCTCAATGGCACTTACAAAAACCTTTGCATAGGACAAGTCTCCCGACACCTCTACTCTTATTACAGAAAGAAGCATTGATATTCTGGGGTCTTTCAGTTCACGGAAAATTTCCGACAGATGACGTTTCATATCCTCTGCTGTTCTGTCTGTTCTGTATGATGGCATAAAAACCTTCCTTTATGTTTAGTGGGGATATTGGTGGGGTGTGACCGAGCTTTTAACCGCCCTTTTGGAAGCTATGCGCCAATATCCCGTTTGTTTGCGATTCGGTAGATTGGATGCCAATATCCCGAATCGTACTACTAATCTCGGTATTCTTCTATTATAAAGGCTTCAAATATGTCGCCTTCCTTGATATCGTTGAACTTCTCAAGACCGATACCGCACTCGTAGTTGGATGCAACCTCTTTTACGTCATCCTTAAAACGACGCAAGCTGTCGATCTTATCCTCGGTGATAACGATACCGTCACGTACTACACGGATCTGTGCAGCACGGGTAACCTTACCGTCAAGCACGTAGCAACCTGCAATAGCGCCAACGTTGGAGATCTTGTAAACCTGACGAACCTCGATTCTACCAAGCTGTACCTCACGGAATTTAGGTGCAAGCATACCCTTGATAGCGGCTTCGATCTCCTCGATACAATCGTAGATAATACGGTACAAACGCATATCCACACCGTCACGCTCGGCATTTTCCTTAGCAACGGGATCGGGACGTACGTTAAAGCCAACAATGATAGCATTTGATGCGTTTGCAAGCATAACGTCGGACTCACTTACAGCACCAACGCCGCCGTGGATAACTTTAACCACAACCTCTTCGTTGGAAAGCTTTTCAAGTGACTGACGGACTGCCTCAACAGAGCCCTGAACGTCGGCCTTAACAATGATGTTAAGCTCTTTCATCTCGCCCTGCTGGAGCTGATCAAACAGGTTATCCAAAGTAACCTTCTGATAACGGTTAAATTCTTCCTCTTTCATCTGGGTACGGCGCTGTTCAACCAGCTCACGTGCCAGACGCTCATCAGAAACAGCATCAAAGCTGTCACCTGCTGAGGGAACGTCATCAAGACCGGTGATCTCAACAGGAACTGAGGGACCTGCCTCAGCCACACGCTCACCACGGTCGTTAAGCATAACACGGACGTGACCTACTGATGTACCTGCAACGATAATATCGCCGGTACGCAGTGTTCCGTTTTGCACCAGAATAGTTGCAACGGGACCACGGCCCTTATCAAGTCTTGCTTCAATAACGGCACCCTTTGCCTTACGGTTAGGATTAGCCTTTAATTCCTGCATATCCGCAACCAGCAGAACGTTTTCCAAAAGGGTGTCGATATTCATACCTGTAAGAGCAGATACGGGAACGCAGATAACGTCGCCGCCCCACTCCTCGGGAACCAATTCATGCTCAGTTAACTGCTGCATAATTTTATCGGTGGTAGTGCCGGGTTTATCCATTTTGTTGATAGCAACAACGATCTGTACTCCTGCTGCCTTAGCGTGGTTTATAGCCTCAATGGTCTGGGGCATAATACCGTCGTCTGCGGCAACAACCAGGATAGCAACGTCAGTAACCTGTGCGCCACGCTGACGCATTGAGGTGAAGGCTGCGTGTCCGGGAGTGTCAAGGAAGGTGATGTTTCTGCCGTTTGCCTGAACTCTGTAAGCACCGATATGCTGTGTGATACCGCCTGCCTCGGTGGCTGTAACGCTGGTTTTTCTGATGCTGTCAAGCAATGAGGTCTTACCGTGGTCAACGTGACCCATAACAACAACAACGGGGTCTCTGGGAAGCAAGTCTTCCTCTTTATCCTCGGTGATGTCCATAATACGCTCCTCAATAGTAACAACTACCTCACGGGTAACCTTTGCACCCATTTCAGTTGCTACGATCTCAGCGGTATCATAGTCGATAACCTCGTTAACGTTAACCATCATACCCAGCATCATAAGCTGTTTGATAACCTCAGTAGCGGTCTTTTTAAGACGTGATGCCAACTCACCAACAGTGATCTCGTCACCAACGGTGATCTCAATGGGTTTCGCCTTAATACGCTCAAGCTGGATCTTTCTCAGCTTATCAGCCTCAGTCTCACGCTTAGTTCCCTTGTTGCCCTTACGGTACATCTGGGATTTCTGATGTATTTTCTGTTTTCTCTGAACATTGTCACCATACTTATTAGCAGGTGCAATAGTATCATACTTTTCATTGTACTTATCAAGATCAACGTTTGTGGATCTTGTGTCGATTCTGTGCATCTCCACTGTTTTCTTGGGAGCTGCATTGTTGTTAGGCTTATCCTTAAGCTGTTTTTCTCTGATAGGAGTATCCTGACGTTTTGCAGCAGGAGCTTTTTTGTTTTCGGGCTTTTTAGCGGGCTCCTGTTTTTCCTTTTCAGTCTTCTCTACCTTAGTTTCAGGCTTTTTATTGGCGGGCTTTTCAGCTTTCACCTCAGGTTTAACTTCGGTCTTTACTTCAGCCTTAGCTTCAGCTTTTTTCTCCTCTTTAGGAGCCTTCTTTGCTTCCTCGGCTGCCTTTTGAGCCGCTCTGAGCTGGTCTGCCAAAGCCTGCTGCTGAGCCAACATCTCAGCCTTAGCCTTCTGCTTTTGCTCCTGACGTACCTTTCTTGCCTCTTCGCCCATAGCAAAATACTCATCAAAGCTCTTTACCTGATTTTTTGCTGTGATAACATCGAAAAGGTAGTTTAAGTCTGCTTCCTCAAGGGCAGTCATATTTTTATATGCGGCACTTTCGTTGTTCACCTTAAGAATGTCGATAACGTCCTTAGCGTTAATATCAAAATCCTTAGCAACCTCGTGCACACGGTATTTTATCATCATAAAACAAATCATTCCTTTCTTCGGCGGTATTACTTCACCGAAAAGCATTGTATCGGAAATATATATTAAATCTGCTGACTGTTAAGTAAAACAAGTTTGTCAGCAAAGCCTTTATCCGTAACCGCAACGATTCCGGTTTTCTGACCCACTGCGTTTGTTATATCAAACACGGTGTGGCTTACAGTAATTACCTTAATATTTGTTTCTTCAGCGGCAAAGATAAGTCCTCTGCGGGTTTTCTCGGACAAGTCAGCTGCAGTAAACACCGCAACGCACTTTCCGCGGTGGATGGATTCCAGTGCTTTATCGTAGCCCAGTGCCACCTTATTAGCTTTTCTTGCTAACCCTAACAAGGATAAAAATCTGTTATTCTGCGTCATTCATTTCCTCCAGCATTTGTTCAAATATTTCATCGGGTATCTGACACTCAAAAGCGTTGGACAGACGCTTGTTTTTCTTTGCCTTTAAAAGACACTCTCGGGAGCGGCAAACATAAGCACCTCTGCCGGCTTTTTTGCCTGTAAGGTCTAAGGATATTTCGCCTTCTTTATTTTTAACCACACGCACCAGTTCCTTTTTCGGCTTCATTTCGCCGCAACCGGTACACATTCTCATGGGCACCTTTTTAGTTTGCACAAAATTACCTCCCTTTGTGTTAAATCAAATATTTATTATTCGCCGTAATATCCGCTTTCGGGTCTGATGTCTATTTTCCAGCCTGTAAGCTTAGCAGCTAAACGTGCGTTCTGACCCTTGTTACCGATAGCCAGTGAAAGCTGGTTATCCGGAACAGTTACCTTGCAAGAACGGGCAGCCTCGTCAACTACCTCAACAGAAACTACTCTTGCAGGAGATAATGCTTCTGAAATAAACGCGGAAATATCATCGGAATATTTAACGATATCGATTTTCTCGCCTACTAACTCCTCAACGATCTTTGCAACTCTGGAGCCCTTAGGACCGATACAAGCACCGATAGGATCAACCTCTTCATCCTTTGACCAAACAGCCATCTTGGTTCTGGAGCCTGCCTCACGGGAAATTGCCTTGATCTCAACGGTACCGTCAAAAATCTCGGGAACCTCCATTTCAAAAAGACGTTTTACAAGACCGGGATGTGTTCTTGAGATCATGATCTTGGGGCCTTTTTCAGTATCCTTAACGTCAACGATATAAACCTTGATCTTCTGACCCTCCTGCAATGCCTCGCTCTCTACCTGCTCGGTCTTAGGCAGTATTGCCTCGCTCTTGCCGATCTCAACGGTAGCGTTGCCTGTTTTGGGGTCAATACGCAAAACGTTTGCAGTGACGATCTCGTGGTGACGGCTCTGGAACTCCTGCAGTACCATACCGTGCTCTGCCTCACGGATACCCTGACGGATAACGTGTTTAGCAGTCTGAGCAACGATTCTGCCAAATTTTTTGGTATCCAGCTCGATCTCAACAAAATCGCCTACTTTAGCCTTCTTGGAATAACGCTTTGCCTCATCGGGAAGGATCTGCTCATACTCGTTTTCGATCTCCTCCACAACCTCTTTGCGAACATAAACGCGGAACTTATTGTTCTCAACGTCGATATCGCAATGCACAACGTCACAACCGTCGTAATCACGGCGTGCTGCAACAACAATAGCGTTGCTGATCTTTTCTGCAATATACACTGCAGGAACGCCCTTTTCAGCCTCCATAAATTTTAATGCTTCAAAAAACTCATTATTTTTCATTTTTTCCACCTTTTCTTAAATATCTTTATCATCATTAAGACGAACTTTTGAGATCTCAGCCTTTGTAAAGCTTAAAACCTCGGTACCGCTTAAAATACTTACTGTGTCGTTTTCAAAGGACTGCAAAATTCCTTCAAATTCCTTCTGACCGTCTTTCGGGCGGATAAGACGAACTTTTATCTCCTCACCCTTTAATATCTCAAAATGCTCAGGACGGGTCAGTTCTCTGCCAAGACCCGGTGACGAAACCTCAAGATAGTAGCTTTCGCTTATCATATCTGCTTCGTCTAAGGGCGCATCAATAGCACGGGAGAAGTTTTCACAATCGTCAATGGTGATGCCCTCATCACTGTCGATAAAAATACGCAAAAACCAAGAAGCTCCCTCTTTTACATACCTGACATCCCAGATACGAAGGTTCAGCTCAGCTGCAATAGGCTCTGCCAGTGATCTCACTCTGTCTGCTGTACTTCCTGCCATCTTCACAAATCCATCCTTTACATTGAATTTTTAAAAACCCTTATATAGACACGAAAGAGCGGGTCGCCCCACTCTTTCGTCTAACACATAATCACTTGTATGAGTATATCACAGTATATTCATAATTGCAAGTATTTTTTCTATATTTTATTAAAATGTATCAGTAGGCAGCTTAGGCAGATATCCGCCGTGCTCAATAAGGCGTTTTCTTAAACGCTGAGTATCTACTGTATGTACGTCAACCTTGTCGCTTTCAGCAGCGATCTTAGCAGCCAGACCTGCAGCCTCGCCTGTGCAAAGACAAGCAGGCATAATTCTAAGGCTGCCCTGAGCAATACGGTCAGAGGAGATACAACGTCCTGCAACCAAAACGTTGGTAAGTCCCTTAGGAGTAAGGCAACGGTAAGGAATACCGTGGGATTCGCCTGCGCCGTAATGACCGTAGCGTTCATCCGACCACATACTCTTACCCTTTTTCTGCTCTTCGCCTTCTTCTTTAGTATTGTGGATGTCGATATAATAGTTGTTTCTGCAGATTTCATCAGCAAAGCTGCTGCGGTTAGCGTAATCCTCAATGGTGAAGATATAGTCACCCATAATTCTTCTGGTCTCACGAACACCGATATTAGAACCGGTGGCTGCCAAATAAGCATTAGCAAAAGCCTTGGGATGATACTCAGCCAAAGCGTCACGCATACGTCTTGCAAGCTTTCTGCCTTCAATAAGGCCCTTTGATACGGTAATGGGATCGGTGTTGTCAACGCCCCAAACGTGACCTGCGTTAAAGCCCATGGTCTTAGGACCGATAAAGTCGTTGCACATATGCTTGTCGGGAATGTCGTACTTGCCCTCTTCAACGATCTTATGTATGGGGCTGTTCTGGTTGCCGGGATGCATAATTCCGTAAGAGTAATTGTAGCCGTACTCGTCAACGTTTGACAGCACAAAGCAGTGTGTTGCAGGCTGAAGCTCACCTGTTTCGGAGCCCTTGCCATACTCAGCACCTGCCCATGCACAAAGGTCAGCGTCACCTGTGCAGTCAACAAAAACCTTTGCCTTATATGCAGTAAGACCGAATTTATTACTTACGATAATAGTATCAACAGTGTTGTCATCCTTCATTTCAACAGCAGAAAGGAAGCTGTGGAACAAAATGTCTGCACCTGCAGAGGTTACCATATCATCGTAAATGCCCTTTAACGCTTCATAGTCGATAGGCACCCACTCGGTAGCGTTTTTATCAACGTGGGGCATATAGCTCTTTGTTGTTTCAAAAACATATTTAGACAAGCCGCCGTAAATCACCTTTTCGTGATCGGAATAGGGAGTCCAAGCGTTAACCAGTGCTAAAGATGCCATACCGCCCAGCATACCGCTGGCTTCGATAAGCAGAGTTTTTGCACCCTCTCTTGCTGCTGCGGTTGCTGCTGCACATCCTGCAGGACCGCCACCGCAAACGATAACGTCATATTTGTCGCAAAGTTCTACCTCACGAGGTTTAAGCTGATACTTACTCATAAAAACGATCTCCTTTTATTTAACAGTATTTATTGGATTTCCATTTAAAAATGCTTCAAGATTTTTTACCGCTATATCCACAAGACGTCCACGTGTCTCGGTAGCTGCCCAGGCAATATGGGGTGTGATATAACAGTTTTTACAGCCTACAAGGGGGTTATCTGCTTTAGGTGGTTCAGTGCTTAAAACGTCCACTCCCGCTGCTGCAATTTTGCCGCTCATTAAGGCGTCTGCCAGATGCTGCTCGTTGATAAGCTTACCTCTGGAGGTGTTTATGATCACCGCACCGTCTTTCATCTTATCAATGTTATCCTTGCAGATGATTCCGTTTGTGCCGGGATTAAGCGGTGCGTGTAAGCTCAAAATATCAGACATACAAAACAGCTCGTCTAAGCTTACCGACTGAACAAACTCGTGTTCAAAACCGCTTCTGCTGTATCCGATAACCTTCATACCAAAGCTCTTTGCAATATTTGCCACCGACTTTGCTATTCTGCCAAATCCAAACAAACCAAGGGTTTTGCCCTGCAACTCAAAAAGCGGTGACTTCATAAAGCAGAAGTCATTACAGGCAGCCCACTCACCTGCTTTAACACAATCGGAATGAAGCTTTACCTGATTGGCTATATTTAAAATGTGTGCAAAGGTGGATTGAGCCACCGCCTCAGTGCTGTAAGAAGGAATGTTGCACACTGTAATGCCATTTTCATTGGTATAATCAAGGTCCACCACGTCATAGCCGGTGGACAGCAGTCCTATGTACTTACAATCGGGCAACTGCTTTAAAACGTCTGCCCCCAAAAGAGTCTTGTTGGTTATAACCACCTGAGCACCCTTAGCACGCTGTACTGTAAGCTCAGCAGGGGTACGGTCATAATAATCCACCTGACCAAACTGCTCAAAGCCTTCAAAGCTTAAATCACCGGGATTGGTGGTGTATCCATCGAGAATTGTAATTTTCATATAGGCATTCCTTACAATGAATATATTTCCACTCAATTATATAATAAAAAAATAAATATATCAACAAATTTTACTAAAAATTATAGCCTTTTATTAAAAAATGTTCTATAATGTGTTTATAGAAAGTTCATCATTTTTGATGCAGAAAATATTATACTGTTTACAGTGAAGTGAATTTTCAAGGAGGTTTACTGTAATATGGCTGATATAAAGGTAATGGTCGTGGATGACGACAATAATATTTGTGAGTTTTTGCGACTGTATTTTGAAAAAGAGGGTTATGAGGTTATGCTGTGCCACGACGGTCAGCAGGCGGTGGATATGTTCCCCAAATTCAACCCCTCAATTATAATGCTGGACGTTATGATGCCAAAGCTTGATGGTTGGCAGGTGTGCCGTGAGATACGTAAGGTGAGCGACGTGCCGATTATTATGGTAACTGCCAAAGGCGAGACCTTTGATAAGGTGCTGGGCTTAGAGCTTGGTGCTGACGATTATATCGTTAAGCCCTTTGATGCCAAGGAAGTTGTTGCAAGAGTAAAGGCTGTGTTAAGACGCAGCGGTGCAAGTGATAACGGCGGTATCAAAAAGGTTGAGTTTGATAAGCTTACCATAAATCTTACCAACTACGAGCTGACAGTAAACGGCAAGAGCATCGACACACCCCCAAAAGAGCTTGAACTTATATATCACCTTGCAAGTAACCCCAACAAGGTTTATACCCGTGACCAACTGTTGGATGAGGTATGGGGCTTTGATTACTACGGTGACAGCCGTACCGTTGACGTTCACGTAAAGCGTTTGCGTGAGAAGCTGGAAGGTGTTTCGGATTATTGGAGCCTTAAAACCGTGTGGGGCGTAGGATATAAGTTTGAAACAAAATAACGCCCTGCGGAGGAACTATGAAAAAAAGTATTTTTATAAAATATTTTTCCATCACAGCAGCAATATTGTTTGTTAGTTTTACCATTTTCAGCAGCATACTAATAGTGTTCTCCCGAAATCAGTGGGTTACGGAGAAAAACAATCTGCTCACTAAAAACGTGCAGCTGATATCCGACGTTTCTTCCAAAACGTTGGGAACACCCGAGTTCAAACCCCAGACCTTTACGGTTATAAGCATTATTGCCCAAACGGTGGACGCTGATATTTACATTGTGGATGCAGAGGGTAAAAACGTACTTTGCTCAGACGAGTCTCAGGACTCACCCCATAAAAAGACCACTATCAGCAAAACTATTATGTCTCAGGCATTAAAGGGTAAGTTTTCCGAGGTTGGGTCTATGAGCGGTTTGTATTCCCAAAACTGCTACACTGTGGGAACACCTATCTATTACAACGATCAGACTGTGGGTGCGGTATTTGCATCGGTGCCCTCAGCAGACTTGGATTACTATCTTAACCAGACCTTCAAGCTGATACTGATTTGTGCATTGATAGTTATAGTTATGGCATTTATCGCCATATACATTGCCTCTGCGCAAATGACAAGACCTCTGCGTCTTATGGCACAGGCTGCCCGAAATATGGAAAAAGGCGATTTTTTAATGAGAATACCCGTGTATCAGCGGGACGAGGTAGGTCAACTGGCAGAAGCTTTTAATAAAATGTCCAAATCTCTTGCATCCTTAGAGCAGATGCGTCGAAGCTTTATCTCCAGTGTGTCTCACGAGCTGAAAACCCCTATGACCACCATCTCCGGCTTTGTGGACGGCATTTTAGACGGTACTATAAAGCCTGATGACCAAGGAAGATATCTGCGTATTGTTTCCGATGAAACTAAGCGTTTGTCAAGACTGGTAAACTCTATGCTGCAGTTATCCAAGCTTGAATCGGAGGAGGCTGTTTTAAGTCCCGTTAATTTTAATGTAACGGATATGTTGGTTAGGATAATGCTTTCTTTTGAGCAGAAAATAGAGAGTAAAGGCATTGAGATAAGAGGACTTGAGGAAATCAGTCAGGTAGATCTTTTTGCTGATAAGGATATGATATATCAGGTTATTTACAATTTAATAGAAAATGCTATTAAATTTACCCCCGAAAACGGATATATCTACGTAAAAGTGCAGGACGACAATCACGGTAACGTGAATATTCATATTAAAAATTCAGGTGCAGGCTTGTCGGAAATGGAGCTGAACCGTATTTTTGAAAGATTTTATAAGACTGACCGTTCCAGAAGTGAGGATAAAACCGGAATGGGATTTGGTCTTTATATAGTAAAAACCATTGTGGGACTCCACGGCGGCAAGATAAGTGCAAGCAGTGTTGTAAATGAATATACCTGCTTTGACGTGTCACTGCCCAGTATTCCCGTACAGATAGTTAACAATTAAAGGAGCATATATTATGACTGACGAATTCAATAATATACCTAACATTCCTGAAAATGAAAATTCTGATGTAACAGAGCAGCCTATCCAAGACATTCCCGTTGTTGAAGCAGAGCCCGTAACAGAGCAGCCGCTCGAGGAAATTCCCACCGTCACGGCAGAGCCTGTAACAGAGTCGCCTGTTGAGGAAATTCCTACTGCCACGGCAGAGCCAGTGCAGCAGTACGATTATAGCAACCCTTATGCTACTCAGAATTTTGATACCTCTGCTTTTCATAATTACTACCAGCCTGCGGCTAAACAAGAGGATCACCGCTCATCTAAAAAAGGATTGCGTGTATTTTGCTTGTTGTTGGCAGCAGTGGTACTGATCTCAGGTGCTTGTACGGTTGGATATTTGGCAGGTAAGAATTTTGATCTTAACAACCTTCCCGATCCTTCTACACCTGACAACACTCAGGGTAACAACGTGCTTACCCCCGATAAGATCGAGCTGGTAGAGGGTAAGATTCCCACCGCTGACAGCATTAAACCTGACGCTAACGGCAAATATACCGCCGATCAGGTGGCTAAGCTGGTTTCACCTTCGGTGGTCAGCATCAACGTTTACAGTGAGGACAGCGAGGGTACGTCGGTTGCATCAGGCGTTATACTGGATAAAAACGGCTACGTGCTTTCCAACGACCACATCTACTCCGAGATCCCCAACGCCAAATTCGTGGTTACTTTAAGTGACGGCAGAAGCTACAAGGCTGTTTACGTGGCAGGCGATCAGAAGAGTGATCTGTGTGTTATTAAAATGATAGATGCCAAAAACCTGTCCCCTGCCAGCTTTGGTGATTCGGACAAGATCGCATCAGGTGAGGACGTTATTGCCATCGGTAGTCCTCACGGTTTCAGCAACACTGTTACTAAAGGTATTATCTCCACCCCTGCAAGACGTATTTCTTTTACCGGCAGTGATAATTACTCCTTTAGTATGAAGGTCATCCAGACCGATACCGCCATAAACTTCGGCAGTTCAGGCGGTGCACTGGTAAATATGTACGGTCAGGTAGTGGGTATAAACTCCTCCAAGATCGTGCTGGACGCATATGAGGGTATCTGCTTTGCTATCCCCTCCAACACTGCTAAAACTATCTCTAAGGAACTGGTAGAGAACAAAAAGGTAGTGGGCAGAGCAAGACTTGGTATTACCTACAACGAAATAGATAACGTTACCGCTTTGGTAAATGATATTCCCTCAGGTTTAAGATTGCAGGGTATCAGCATTGACAGTGAGCTTAACAACAGCGGACTGCAAAACAACGATATAATTACTGAGATCGACGGTAAGAAGATCACCACCGCGGATATTGCATTGGATATTATAGATTCTAAAAAAGCCGGTGAGAAAATCACTCTTAAGGTGTATATTGCACGTACCGGCACATACAGAACCGTAACCACCACCCTTTTGCAGGACAACAGTGTGTCCAGCTACACCACAAAGGTAGAGAAAACTACGGGTTTTAATCCGTTTAATCAATAATATTTTATTGGGGGAAAACACTATGAAATTTCTTGACAACAAAACCAAAGAGCTGGAAAGCTACCTTCCTGAGCTCACCCGTAAGCCTGACTTTGATGAGTTCTGGGAGCGTAACCGTAAAAAAAGCAATCAGATCCCGTTGAATGTCAGACTGGAACCCTTGTGGAATCCTTTTGACAACGTGGAAAGCTACGACGTTTGGTACACCTCCTCTGATGAGGCTACCACCTGCCACGGCATTTTCATTAAACCCAAAAACGCAGTGGGCAAGATCCCGGTAGTTATCTTATTCCACGGCTTTACCTGGTATTGCGGTCAGGTTGCGGATCATCTGCAGTATGTGAATATGGGTATGGCAGTGCTTTCAATGGATCATCGTGGACAAAACGGTGCATCTCCCGACTGTCACGGCTACAAAACCGGTGGCTTTGGTGTTATGAGTCACGGCGTTGAGGACCCTGAGGACTACTATTTCAAATGGTCTATTTTGGACGGCTTCAGAGCTATTGACTACGTTTTATCCCGAGATGATATAGATGCCAATAAGCTGTTTGTTCACGGCGGCTCTCAGGGTGGTGCTATGTCCTTCTCAGTGGCTTGTCTGGACGAGCGTGTAAAATACTGCTTCTGCGACGTGCCCTCCAACACAAACATTGAAAGACGTATTGAAAACGAGCACGGCTCATTCGGTCAGGTGGCTGATTATCTGCGCCGTCATCCCGATAAGATCGAGACCGTTTACAACACTTTAAGCTACTTTGACACAATGAATATGGCTGATAAATGCAAGGCTGACGTTTACGCCTCAGTGGGACTTAGAGATAACACCTGCCCTGCTATCTGCTACTATGCAGCCTACAACCGTCTTACCTGCAAAAAGCATATTGAGATATATCCTTATGCAGGTCACGAAGGCGGCGGCTACAATTACAATAACAAAAAACTTAAATTTATGTATGACATTATCAACGGATAAAAAATAATTCTTTACAAATGATAATGTTTGTGATACAATGTGTATCGTACCTAATTCTGTGCTTTGGGTGTCTGCCCGTTTTCGGGAGATTCCACGACCCTTTGCTCGGATTTTGGAATATTATGAAAGGTGGAAGCTGAAAATGACAAAAGAGAAAAAGAATGAGATCATTGCTCAGTACGCTACTCACGAAGGCGATACAGGTTCTCCCGAGGTTCAGATCGCTGTTCTGACCTATCGCATCAACGAGCTTACAGAGCATCTGAAGATCCACACTAAGGATCATCACTCACGCCGCGGTCTTCTGAAAATGGTTGGTCACAGACGTAACCTCTTAGCTTATTTGCAGAAGGTTGAAATTCAGAGATACCGTGACATTATCGCGAAGCTTGGTATTCGTAAATAAAAAACTTTTCAAAAGCAGGTGGGAGCTTTCCTTCCTGCTTTTGGTCGTTTTTTAACCAAACTGTTAGGGGCGGCTTTTTTGCAAAATGCAAAAATATAAACGGCTTTTAGCAGTGAACAGATGGCTTGATACCCCTTTATCAAACCACCTGTTTATTGCTAAACCGTGCCGCCTTTAATATAGATTTTATAATAAAGGAAGGTAATGAAAAATGTTTGAAAATTACAGAGTTTTTGAAACAGAATTTGCCGGTAGACCTATTAAAATCGAAACCGGTAAGGTAGCTCAGCTTGCAAACGGCTCAGTTATGATCCATTACGGTGAGACTGTTGTTCTTTGCGCTGTTACCGCATCAGCAAAGCCCCGTGAGGGCGTTGACTTCTTCCCTCTTTCAGTTGATTTTGAGGAGAAGCTTTATTCCGTTGGCCGTATTCCCGGCTCCTTTACCCGTCGTGAGGGTAAACCCACTGACAAGGCTATTTTAACATCTCGTCTTATTGACCGTCCTATCCGCCCCTTGTTCCCCAAGGATATGCGTAACGACGTTTCAGTAGTTTGCACAGTTATGGCTGTGGATCCCGAGTGCCCTCCCGAGGTTGCCGCTATGATCGGTACCTCTGCCGCTATCTCCATTTCAGATATTCCCTGGAACGGACCTATCAGCGGTATCCAGATCGGTATGATCGACGGTCAGTTTATCATCAACCCCACTCAGGAGCAGTCTAAAGTATCAAAGCTTCACCTTACTGTTGCTTCAACAGAGGATCTGGTTGCTATGATCGAGGCCGGTGCTGATCAGGTTACTGATGAGGATATGTTTGACGCTATTATGCTGGCTCACAAAGAAAACCAGAAGATCATTGAGCTTATCAAAGATATGCAGGCTCAGATCGGCAAAGAGAAGTTTGCTTTTGAGTCAAAAGAGCCTGATCACGATATGTTCGAGGCTATTAAAGAGTTTGCTATTGAAGACGTTAAGGCTGCTCTTGATACTGATGACAAAACTGTTCGTGATGCTCGTCTTAAGCCCGTTTACGAGGCTGTTCACGCTAAGTTTGACGAGATCTATCCCGATATGGCTGAGCAGATCGAAGAGTGTATGTATAAATTGCAGAAATTCGTTGTTCGCCGTTGGTTGTTAGACGAAGGCAAGCGTGTTGACGGACGTGGTATCAACGAGATCCGTCCTTTGGCTGCTGAAGCAGGCGTTCTGCCCCGTGTTCACGGTTCAGGCTTGTTCACCAGAGGTCAGACTCAGGTATTGACTGTTGCTACTCTTGGTCAGATTCGTGATGCTCAGATCTTAGACGGTATCGACGATGAGGCTGAAAAGAGATATATGCACCACTACAACTTCCCCTCATACTCAGTTGGCGAGACTCGTCCCAGCAGAGGTCCCGGACGTCGTGAGATCGGTCACGGTGCATTGGCTGAGCGTGCATTGGTTCCCGTTATTCCTTCAGAGGAGGAATTCCCCTACTCAATGCGTTTGGTATCTGAGGTTGTTTCTTCTAACGGTTCTACCTCACAGGGCTCTATCTGTGCATCTACTCTTGCTCTTATGGACGCAGGTGTTCCGATCAAGGCTCCCGTTGCAGGTATTTCTTGCGGTCTTATTACCGAGGGTGACCGCTTTATGACTCTGGTTGATATTCAGGGTCTTGAAGACTTCTTCGGCGATATGGACTTTAAGGTAGCAGGTACACACGAAGGTATCACCGCTATCCAGATGGACCTTAAAATTGCAGGTCTTACTCCCGCTATCATCAAAGAGGCTCTTGAGAAAACTCATAAAGCCCGTGATTATATCCTTGATGAGATTATGCTTAAGGCTATCCCCGAGGTTAGACCTGAGCTTTCAAAATACGCTCCTAAGATGCTTACTGTTAAGATCGACGTTGATAAGATTGGCGACGTTGTAGGTAAGCAGGGTAAAGTTGTTCAGAAGATCTGCGCTGACTGCGACGTTAAGATCGACATTCAGGAGGATGGACGTGTATTCATCTCCGCTATCGACCTTGATAACGCAAAACGTGCTGCTATGATCGTTGAAACTATTGCTAACGATCCCGAGATCGGCGCTATTTACAAGGGTGTTGTTACCCGTTTGATGACCTTCGGTGCTTTCGTTGAGATCGCTCCCGGTAAGGAAGGTCTTGTGCACATCAGCCAGCTGGATGTTAAGCGCACCGAGAAGGTTGAAGACGTTGTTCAGGTGGGTGACGAGGTTATCGTTAAAGTAACCGAGATCGACGATCAGGGCAGAATCAACCTTTCCCGTAGAGCAGCTCTTGTTGAGATTAACGGCGCTGTTGTTGAGGATGACGCTGATGATCAGCCTAAAAAACGCCCTTCAGGCAAACGTCCTTTTCATAAAAAATAATTTATATTAAAATTACACGGGCGGTAAAGTCAGGCAAATAGTGCTGAAAAGATTTGTTTTAGCATATTGTTGTTTATGACTTATCGCCCGTATTTTTAAGTAAAAGAGGTGAGCAGATTGGTACGTAGAATGAAGCTTGTGAATTTTGTGCAGCATAAGGTACATACTTATTGCACAAGGGTTTTTAATATGGATATTGAGTGTCGTGCGGCATTTTTTGTGCTTGCCTGCTCCCTGATAAATATGTTTTTATCGGTGCTTTCGGTATTTGCGGTAGGAGCATATTTACTGTTTAACAAAAAAAGGTTTACAGCAATCCGCAGCGATAACAACAATCTGTTTGCCTTCGCTTTTGTGGCGTTGACGCTGATAGTTGCGTTGTTTTACGGCAACTTTTTAGGTGTTTTGGTTTCGCTGTTTGTATTTTTCGCCTTTGTTATTATGATGAGCTTTTGCTCCAAAATAACCCGAAAGATATTTGAGGATTTCATTACCCTTTACCTTTCCTACAGTGTATTTGCCTTCATTGTTGCTGTTGTAGAAAAATTTATTTTCGGCGCAAAGGATTCTGTTTACCGTTCTTCATCAACCTTTTTAAACCCCTTATATTATTCGTATTTTATTGCTTTTGCAGTAATTTTCTGCGCTTACCGTTTGGCCGTTTTACCCCGCTGGAAAGCTATGAACGTAGCAGTGCTTTTAATAAACGTGTTTGCTATGCTGCTTAGCGGTGGACGTATGCCCTGGATGGGTATGTTTGCGGGAACATTGATAACACTAATGCTATGCAGAAAATATAAACTGGTGGCAATATTCTCCGGCGGTATCTTTTTAATGGTGCTTACCGCCATCCTGTTCCCCGACCTTGAAATTTTACGTGCTTTAAGACTGGATTCTATCACCAGCGGTTATACCAGCAGAATTCCCTACTGGAATATGGCTCTTGAGGGATTTGGTAAGCAGCCGTTGTTTGGAAAAGGATTTTTGGGTATGCTTAACGATACTATGAAATCCAGTTCTGAAAGTATTAGCAAGGTTCCCTTCTCGCTGGACTTTGCAAAAATGCTTACTAATGTAAAAAACTCCGGCGCTAAGCTCCACGCCCATAATATTATTTTCGACTGCCTTTATAACTTCGGAATTTTCGGCACTATGATCTTAGCTCTGTGCCTTTTAAGATATTGCACTCATATGTACCGTGATTTAGGATACAACTCCTCCAATCCCCACATTGCCCTTTTAGCAGGTATATTGGTGGCCATTGGTGTTAACGGTATTTTAGATAACCAGATAATCGGGCCGCAGACCAGTGTGTTTACAATTCTTATTTTCTCTATGTGTGCCATTAAAGAGGAGAAAAGCAGGAATGTAAATACTGTTGAAGCAAGGCAAAAGCCACCCTCGGGAAAGGTTTATATCCCCCACAAGTAATTTAATCGGACGGTGTAATAAATGATTAAAATTAAAGACGAATGTTGTGAAATAATTAAAAATATTCAAATTGCCGACGGTATGTTTGATCTAACCGTTAAATCAGATTTTATTGCAGGTACTGCTATGTGCGGTCAGTTTGCCAATATTTTGGTTGACGGTAAAACTTTGCGTCGCCCTATTTCTATCTGTGATGCTGAAAACGGCGTTGTAAGATTTGTTTATCAGGTAAAGGGTGAGGGTACTCAGTGGCTGAGCCAACGTAAAGCAGGTGAAAGCCTGGTGGTATTCGGTCCTTTAGGTAAAGGCTTTAATTTTAAATCTAAGCCCCGTCATATTGTGCTTATCGGCGGTGGTATCGGTACTCCTCCTATGCTGAAAACCCTTAAAACAGCAGTGGAAAACGGATGTATTGTTGACGTTATTTTAGGATTCAGAAATAAGTCACTGGTTATTTTGGAAGATGAATTTAAAGCTGTTGCAAACAGCGTTACCGTTTGCACCGACGACGGCTCTTACGGTGTTAAAGGGTTTGTTACCGATGCGCTAAAAGATGTGCTCAAAAGCCAGCAGATAGACTGTGTTATGACCTGCGGACCCACTCCTATGCTTAAGGCTATTGCAGGGGTTTGTATGGATAACAAGGTTAGCTGTCAGGTATCCTTAGAGGAGCGTATGGGTTGCGGCGTTGGAGCTTGTGTATGCTGCGTTTGCAAGGTTAAGCTTCAGGGCTTTAAGGGATATCAGCAGGTTTGCAAGTCCGGTCCTGTGTTTGATGCTAAGGCTATCGTTTGGTACGATACAAAGGTTTCCGACAAAGCTCAGTTTGAACAGGCAAAGCAGATCCGCACCGAGGTGTTCTGCGATGAGCAGGGCTTCCCTTACGGCTGTGAGTTTGATGAGCTTGATGATACTGCAACTCATTTAATCACTTACGACGGTGCCCGTCCTATCGCCACCGGCAGAGTAATTGATTTGGGCAACGGCGAGTTTAAGCTTGGCAGGATCGCAGTGCTTAAAGCTTACCGTGGCAGAGAAGTAGGTAAAGCCTTGGTGGAAGAAATGATCGAGTATGCCATGGCACAAGGCGCTAAGAAGGTGCTGGTGGATTCTCAAGTTCAGGCAAAAGGCTTCTACGCTAAGGTTGGCTTTAAGGAGTACGGCGAGGAGCATATGGATTGCCACGTACCCCACGTATATATGTCAATGGATGTCTAAAATAAAAAAACAAGGCGTTGTGCTTAGAGTAAGCACAACGCCTTAATTGTTTTATATGATTTTATGCTTCTTCCTCGTCTTTACCCTTTGAAAGAACAATGTTAACGATGATACCGAGGATAAGAGCGCAAGCAATAGAGGTGATAGTAACCTTACCGATGCTGATTGCCATACCGCCGATACCTGCAATAAGGATAACTGATGCAGTAAAGAGGTTTTTGTTAGACTCAAGATTTACCTTCTGGATCATCTTAAGACCTGATACTGCGATAAAGCCGTACAGAGTGACGCAAACGCCGCCCATTACACAACCGGGAATTGAATCCAGGAAAGCAACGAAGGGAGAAATGAATGAAACCAAAATTGCCATAATAGCAGTGGTAGTAATAGTAGCAACAGAAGCGTTACGGGTAATAGCAACGCAACCAACTGACTCACCGTAAGTGGTGTTGGGGCAACCACCAAAGAATGCGCCTACTGCAGAACCGATACCGTCACCAAGCAGAGTGCGGTGGAGACCGGGATCCTCAAGCAGATCGTGTTCAATAATGGTAGAAAGGTTTTTATGGTCAGCAATATGCTCAGCAAATACAACGAATGCAACAGGCACGTAAGCAACAGCAATAGTTGCCAGATAAGACCAGTTGAACTCTTTAACGCCGTTAAATGCCTCTAAGAAGGTGAACTGAGGAACAGCAACAAATGTCTGTAAGCCTACACCGTCAGCCACAAGAGCCTTAAAGGGAGCAAAGTCAATGATCATCAAAGAAGGAATCTCAGCGAAGATGCCGATTACTGTGAAGATCATACCAACAGCATAACCGGAAAGGATACCGATAATAAAGGGAATCAACTTAGCCATCTTTTTGCCGTAAGTTGAGCAAAGAACAACTACTAAAAGAGTAACCATAGCGCAGATAAAGGAAACCCAGATGTTACCTGACATAATAAAAGCGCCGTTACCGTCCTGAGGGCCGTATGAGAAAACGTCTTTAATAGCGGCACCTGCAAGAGAAAGACCGATAATAGCAACTGTGGGGCCGATAACAACAGGAGGCATCAATTTATTGATCCATTTAGCACCTGCGATCTTAACAACTATAGAAAGGATAACGTAAACAAGTCCTGCACAAACTGCACCTAAGATCAGGCCCAAAAAGCCCAATGACATTGATACGCCGCCGGCAAAAGCTGCCAACATAGAACCGATAAATGCGAAGGATGAACCAAGGAAAACAGGGCTGCGGAATTTAGTAAACAACTGGTACACCAATGTACCCACACCCGCACCAAACAGTGCTGCAGAAGCTGTCATACCGTTTCCTACAATCGCAGGAACCGCAATGGTTGCTGCCATAATGGCAAGGAGCTGCTGGATAGCGAAAACTATCAGCTGACCAAACTTGGGTTTGTCTTTGACGTTGTAAATTAGTTTCAAAACAATCTACCTCCATTTTTTTAATTATCGGGCCTAAAATTTACCCTCTAATCAATACCAAGGATACAATATATATAGAATACAGTTTTCCCTCTGCACCCTATATTTAGTCCTTTAGGTAGATTTTATCACTTTTAAGCCGGTTTGTAAATAGCATTATGTCAACTTACAAAACTTTTTGTTGCATTTTGCAGAAAAAAACAAAAAACGGAGATGTGATTGCATCTCCGTTTTTTATTTATGGTATTTTCCGCCTTGATTTATCTTAAATGCACGGTATATTTGCTCGGATAACATAACTCTTGCCAACTGATGTGGGAAGGTCATTTTCGACATAGACAGTTTTACGTCTGCCCTTTGCTTAACCTGATCCCACAGCCCGTAGGATCCGCCGATTATGAAGGTAACGTTGCTTACTCCCGACACAGCAGCAGTATCAAAAAACTGCGCTAATTCCTCTGATGAAAGCTGTTTGCCCTCAATGCACATAGCAACCACCTTTGAGCCTGCAGGAATCTTTTTCAAAATCCGCTCACCCTCTTTTTTTATAACACTGCTTATCTGTGCATCAGAAGGGTTATCAGCAAGACGTTCCTCATCTATTTCAGTAACTGTAAATTTGCAAAAGCCTTTTAAACGCTTTGCATATTCAGCCACTGCATCTTTAAAATATGCCTCTTTTAAATTTCCCACACAAACAATATTTATGCTTAGCATGTTACTCTCCTAAAGTGTGATTATTTTACCCTCTGAGGGCGGTGCAACGGTCAACAGATAGTCCACCGACTCCTGTGCTCCTGCTAAAAACAAGGTGCTTTTTGCGGTTTCAAAGGCTAAATCGGGGGTGTTGTTGTCCCGACTTAAGTGTGCCAGTACAAACTGAGTGGAGCCGCTATTAAGCAGTCGGACCAGCTCTCCTGAACAAGCGTTGTTGGACAGATGCCCCACGTCACTCATCACACGGCGCTTGAGTGCGTAATCATACTTGCCGTTTTGCAGCATCATAATATCGTGGTTGCTCTCCAGCATAACCAAATCACAGCCGGATATGGCGTTTTTCACCTCATCGGTAACCACGCCCAAGTCAGTGCAAACAGCGATTTTTCGGTCCCCTACCTGCACCACGTATCCACAGCTATCAATACAGTCGTGAGATGTGGCAAAGTGGGTGATTTTCATATCCGCAGCAACAGTCTCGTCGCCTAAAATACGGTAGTCCACCGTGTCGTAATACATACCTCTTTCCTTAATACCCTGCAAAGTACCCTCGGTTAAGTAAACGGGAATATTATTCTTAGAGGCAAGTACCTTTATGCCCGAAATATGGTCAATATGCTCGTGGGTGACGAAAATGCCCTGAATGTGAGATAAGTCAATATCCCGCTCACCTAAAGCTTTTTTTATTTTTGCCGCAGAAACACCTGCATCTATTAAAATACCGCCGTCGCCGGTACCTATGTATGTGCTGTTTCCCGAGCTACCGGAAAACAAGGGACAAAATCGTGCCAATAAAAACATCCTTTTCATTATAAACTACTACTATAATACAACAAAAACCTCCCTTTTACAAGAGAGGTTTTATTTAACCAACGCTGGTTTCGATTTTTTCGAAAACTTCTTCTTTTGTCAGTCCCAGTACCACTGCCAACTCACCGCAAAGTAAGTCCTGAGATTTTTTGAGAAAACGCTCGTCGATCTGACCGGGTTTTTTGTGTAACAAAACAAGCTCACGCTTTTTCTTTATAATAGATATTATCAGACTTAATAAGTCACTGCAGTCATGACTCTTAAACTGCTCATCATAATGCTCAGTAAGCTTCTGAATGTTGGGATTGTGGTAAGGCTCAACAGACATCTCACCTACCATATCCATAAGCTGCAAGGCAGACTGCTTATCCATAATAGGTCGCATAAAAACCTTTGTATTGTCCGACGGACAGTAGATAGTGCCTTTTTGATACACCGGCTCAAGCACATAATATAACGTATCACTGTCAGCGTTTTGCACTGTATTGAGTTTTGTGATCTCGGCAACTTTACACACACCTGTGCTACCGTAAATTATGAGATCCCCCACGTTAAACATAATAAAAATACTCTCCCTATAAAATAAAACAAGACGTGTAGTTACGGCAACCGGATTTACGCCGCATAAGCTACACGCTGCATTATAATTATAGCAGATTTTGTAGAAAAATGTAAGCGGAAATTTGCTAAAATTTAAAAATTTAATTAAAAAGTCATTGACATATCATTGTTAATATGATAAAATATTTGAGCGTCATAAATGGAGAGATACCGAAGTGGTTATAACGGAACGGTCTTGAAAACCGTCGTGTCGCAAGGCACCGTGGGTTCGAATCCCACTCTCTCCGCCATATATAATGCATTATTCAGGCTTATGTCTGAATAATGCATTAAAAATAAGTTACCAATGGAGAAGTACTCAAGTTGGTGACGAGGCGCCCCTGCTAAGGGCGTAGGTCGGGTAACCGGCGCGGGAGTTCGAGTCTCCCCTTCTCCGCCAAATAAAAACCAGTCCGTTTGGGCTGGTTTTTATTTTTTTATAGGCCTTTGCTACTCTCAAAGAGTTGGATGGCTCTTTTTATATAATTACAATGGGTTATTTTCTCAACCCGTCTTGTGCTAAGTGATAAATTATGATATAATCATTTAAAACCAAAAAAGGCGGCGTAACGTTTTATGCGCTATGATTTAAAGCAAACTATTTTACATACAAAAGAATACACCCTCGCTTTTGTGCGTTGGTTAGCACTGAGCCTTATTGTGGGAATATCCGGCGGGTTGTTTGGCACCCTTTTTGCCAAAACGCTCTCATTCGTTACCCAATTCCGCTTAAGCCACTCTTGGCTGATATTTCTGCTCCCTTTGGGTGGACTGATTTCGGTGGCGGTTTACAAGTATTGCCGTGTAACCGGTATTGGCACTGATGACGTGTTTGAAAGTGTACGCAGTGAAAAGTCGGTTCCCCCACTGTTAGCTCCTGCGGTTTTTATAGGCTCAGCTATTACTCACCTTTTAGGCGGATCTGCCGGCAGAGAGGGTGCGGCGTTGCAGCTTGGCGGAAGCATTTCATCAGCTCTGAGCAAGCTGCTGCATTTGGACGAAAAAGCCCGTCATATCCTGACTATGTGCGGCATGGGTGCCTTTTTCTCTGCATTGTTCGGCACACCCCTTGGTGCTGCGGTATTTGCCATTGAGGTAGTCAGCGTGGGGTCCTTTTGCTCCGCTGCACTGTTCCCCGGAATTGTTTCCAGCGTTACCGCTTACTCTATTGCAATAAGCTTAGGTGTTCATCCCGAGAGATTTTTCATTTCATCTGCGCCTGAGCTGAGCCTTGATATTATCTGGCGTGTGGGACTTATTGCTGTGGTTGGTGCTATCGTGAGCATTGCCTTTTGCCACCTTATGCACTACACTGAAGGGCTGTTTAAAAAGCTGTTCAAAAACGGTTTTATAAGGATATTTATAGGCGGTTTGGCGGTGGTGGTTATCACCCTGTTGCTCAACACAACCGACTACAACGGCGGCGGTATTGAGGTTATCAACCGTATATTTACTGACGGTGACGTGAAATACGAGGCATTTTTGATCAAGATGATTCTCACTGCCATTACCATCGGTGCCGGATACAAGGGCGGCGAGATAGTGCCCACTTTGTTTATCGGTGCGACTTTGGGTGGTGCTATGGCGATTCTGATTGGGTTAAACCCCGCTTTTGGTGCCGCTATCGGAATGGCCGCTTTGTTCAGTGGCGTTACCAACTGCCCCTTAGCTACCATCTTTTTATGTATTGAAATGTTCAGCGGCAAAGGACTTATCTTTATTGCAATAGCAGTGGCTATCAGCTTCTTGCTTTCGGGCTATTGCAGTCTTTATTCAAAGCAGACGTTTATGTTCTCAAAGCTTAATGAAGCAACTTATAAATAATGCAAATAAATTATAATATAACACTAACTGCCACCGGGTAGGGGTGCATTTAGCATCCAAAAGCATTTCGTTAGGTCTTAGAAGAAATGCTTTTGGATGTTTTGTTTTTAGGAGGATATATGAGTATTGTAAAGTCGTTTAAAAATTTATCACCTTTTGAATTTTGGCTGTGGATATGCTCAGTGATAGTGATTTTCTGTTGTTTTATTTTCGGCAACAACTTCAACCTGCTAACACTGATCGCATCACTAATCGGCGTTACCGCACTGATTTTCGTGGCAAAGGGCGACGTGATAGGTCAAGTGCTGACGGTGGTTTTCAGCATAGTTTATGCCATCATTTCCTTTAAATTCAGGTATTACGGGGAAATGATAACGTACTTGGGAATGACCACACCCATGGCGGTGTTGGCGGTTATATCCTGGATACGTAACCCCTTTTCGGAAAAGCAAGTGAAAGTAGCTAAACTGAAAAAGGGGCAAGTCATTATTATGCTTATCTTAGCGGTTGTGGTGACGGCGGCGTTTTACTTTATATTAAAATACTTCAACAACGCTAATCTTTTTATCAGCACACTGTCTATCACCACCAGCTTTTTAGCGTCATATTTAACCTACTGTCGCAGCAGTTTTTACGGTTTAGCTTATGCCGCCAACGACGTTGTTTTGATCATATTATGGATATTGGCATCTGTGAAAGATATATCCTATTTGCCTATGGTGATTTGTTTTGTGATCTTTTTTATTAACGATATGTACGGCTTTTTCAACTGGCAAAGAATGCAAAAAAATCAAACAAAAGCATCTTAAATAAATAGAAAAATCCCCGAAGGAATTATCCTTCGGGGATTTTATTTTGTTTTATTACAGCTTACTGAACTGTTACAGTTTCAATGTGCTGGATATCATACATACCAAAGCTGTTCTGGTTGATTGCTTCAACGTAAATGTCGAATGTACCTGCTTTTCTGGGTACCCATACACAGCTTGCCTCAGG
>JAFQWA010000016.1 GCA_017407705.1 Clostridia bacterium | reverse complement strand
CTGAGGCAAGCTGTGTATGGGTACCCAGAAAAGCAGGTACATTCGACATTTACGTTGAAGCAATCAACCAGAACAGCTTTGGTATGTATGATATCCAGCACATTGAAACTGTAACAGTTCAGTAAGCTGTAATAAAACAACCTAACTTCCCTTGGAGCAATCCAAGGGAAGTTTTTTGTTATGCAAAAACCTCTATATTTAATTATTAAATGGTATTGTTTATTGAATAAAATGACAATTTTTTCTTACTGACTTGTAATTGCTGAGAAGTTTGGTATAATGATTATAGAATGTTGAAACGCAAAAAAGCGTTTCAACAAGCCGATTATATCGGCTTAGGCATAATAAAATTTGAAAAATTTTATTATGCGCTATATTCATTGCAATGGTAATAGACAAATTTTTGAAGAAAATTTGTCTCCAAATCAGAGATTTGGTGTCGAAATAGTGAGAACTCACACTATTTCGACTTACTATAACCATTATAATGATAATAGGAAAAAATATGTTAAAAGGGAAAGATTGTTTTTATGAATAAAACTGAGAAAATACGTAACGTTGCAATAATAGCTCACGTTGACCACGGTAAGACCACATTGGTTGACGGTATGCTTAAACAAAGCGGAACTTTCAGGGCTAACGAGCAGGTTGATGAGCGTGTTATGGACTCTAACGACCTGGAAAAAGAGCGTGGAATTACCATTCTTGCAAAGAACACCAGCGTTATGTATAAAGATTATAAAATAAATATCGTTGACACTCCCGGACACGCTGATTTCGGTGGTGAGGTTGAGCGTATTTTGTTGATGGTTGACGGCGTTGTACTGCTGGTTGACGCTTTTGAGGGTTGTATGCCCCAGACAAGATTTGTTCTTAAAAAAGCGCTGGGTCTTGGCAAAAAGCCTATCGTTGTAGTTAATAAAATCGACCGTCCGGGTGCCAGACCCGATGAGGTTATTGACGAGGTATTGGATCTGTTTATCGAGCTTGGTGCTGATGATGACCAGCTTGAATTCCCCGTTGTTTACGCTTCCGGTAGAGACGGTTATGCTTCTTATAAGGCGGGCGAAAAGGGAACCGATCTTAGTCCTTTAATGGAAATGATCGTTAACGAAATTCCTGCACCCAACAACGATCCTAACGGCAAAATGCAAATTTTATTTTCCAATATAGATTATGATGAATATGTGGGCAGAATAGGTATAGGACGTGTGGAACGTGGCGTTGTAAAAATGGGTTCCTCTGCTGTGCTCTGCAAGAGTGACGGCACCACCCAAAACGTTAAGATTTCACGCCTTTACACCTTCGAAGGACTTAAACGAGTTGAGAGTCAGGAGGCTGTTGCAGGTGAATTGGTAGCGGTTTCCGGTGTTGAAGGCATTAACATTGGTGAGACTGCCTGCGATCCTGAGTGCGTTGAGGCACTGGAGTTTGTCAAGATCGATGAGCCCACCATTTCCATGAACTTTATGGTTAACAACTCACCCTTTGCAGGTAAAGAGGGTAAGTTTGTTACTTCACGAAACCTGCGTGAGCGTTTGTTTAAAGAGATAGAGACCAACGTATCTATGCGTGTTGAGGAGACCGAGTCGGCTGATACCTTCAAGGTTTCGGGCAGAGGTGAGTTGCACCTTTCTATCCTTATTGAAACTATGCGTAGGCAGGGATATGAGTTTCAGGTTTCCCGTCCTAAGGTTATTTTCAAGCACGACGAAAACGGTGATCTGTTAGAGCCTATTGAACTGCTTATGATCGAGGTGCCCGAAAATTATGTGGGTGCTGTTATGGAAAAGTTGGGCACCAGAAAAGCTGAGATCGTTAATATGGGCACAAGAGATACCGGCATTACTCATCTTGAATTCAGAATTCCTGCCCGTGGACTTATGAGCTACCGTTCCGAGTTTTTGAGCGATACTAACGGCAACGGAATTATGAACCATATTTTCTATGCTTACGAGAGATATAAGGGCGATATTGAGCAGCGTCCCAGCGGTTCTATAGTTGCCTTTGAAACCGGTGATACCTCAAGCTACGGTCTGTTCAACACTCAGGAAAGAGGACGTTTGTTTGTAGGCCCCGGTGTACCCGTTTACGAGGGTCAGATAGTTGGTGAAACTCCCAAGGCTGAGGACTTGGTTTGCAACGTATGTAAGAAAAAGCAGGTTACAAATATGCGTGCTGCAGGCTCAGACGAGGCGTTAAAGCTGACACCGCCTTCCATTTTAAGTCTGGAAAAATCACTGGAATTTATTAAAGATGACGAGCTGGTTGAAGTAACACCCAAATCAATTCGTTTGAGAAAAATGATCTTATCAAAAGAACTTAGAATGAAATCTTTAAAGAAACAAGGCTGATTTTAATGATTATTGATTTCCATACCCACGCTTTTCCTGACGTGGTTGCCAAAAAGGCAATACCTATGCTGTCTAAAAAGTCGGGCAATATGCAGCCCTTTACCGACGGCACGGCTAAGGGTTTAATTGACAGAATGGATGAAAACGGCGTGGACGTTTGCGTGGTGCTTAATATTGCCACCAACCCTAAACAGATGCAAAAGGTAAATGATTTTGCCATTGCCGTAAATTCTGACAGATTAGTGGCTTTTGGCTCAGTGCATCCTGACGCACCTGACGCTTTAGATGAGCTTTGCCGTATCAAAGAGGCAGGTTTAAAGGGAATTAAACTGCATCCCGATTATCAGGACTTTTTTGTGGATGAAGAGAGGATGTTTCCCATCTATGAAAAGGCGGCACAGCTTAATCTTATTACCGTTTTCCACGCAGGTGTGGACATTGGCTGGTTTGAGCCCGTACACTGCACACCCCAGCGTTTAGCTAAGGCGTTACCTCATTTTAACGGCGGTGTAGTGGTTGCGGCACATATGGGCGGATATATGCTCTGGGATGATGTGGAGAAGCATCTTGTGGGTAAGGACGTTTATTTTGATACAGGCTTTTGCTATTCCAGAATGCCGGTGTTGCAGGCAAAACGAATAGTGAAAAATCACGGTGCCGACAAAATTTTACTTGGCAGTGATCTGCCCTGGAGTCCCACTGAAAGGGAAGTGGATTTTGTAAAGGCCTTTGATTTACAAAAAGAGGATGAGGAAAAAATCCTTTTCGAAAACGCTAAAAGATTATTGAAAATATAATATAATATTATTGATTTTTAGCGGAATTTTTCATATAATTGTATTATAAAAAACAAAGGGGATGAACTGTAATGACTGTGAATATCGATGGAATGAATATAAACTATCAAATCAGCGGTGAGGGCAGTGACATCCTCTTTTTACATGGATGGGGCTCATCGCTGGATGCTTTTAACCGTATGATAGCATTTTTGTCGCAAGACTTCCGTTGTATTGCGGTGGATCTGCCCGGCTTCGGTAAAAGTGATATGCCCCAAAAGCCGCTTACTTTGCAGGATTATTGCGATTTTGTAAAGAAGTTTATGGATGAGTTAAAGCTTGAAAACCCCATTATGGTGGGCCATTCCAACGGCGGAAGAATTACGCTTAATATGTGCGCTACGGGTATGGTGGAGCCTGAAAAGATAGTTCTTTTCGGATCTGCAGGTATCAGGTCAAAACGCACATTAAAGCAGAAATTCCGTCTGTTTTCATTTAAGACCATTAAGCATGTGCTGACTTTACCTATAATTAAGAATTACACTGCCGATTTGCTGGATGCTGCAAGAAAGCATTACGGCTCAGCAGACTATAATGCAGCACCTGTGGTGTTACGTCAGACTTTAGTTAATTTAGTTAACACCGATCTGCGTGATATTTTACCTAACATCAAAGCATCTACCTTACTTATTTACGGTGAGAACGATACAGAAACACCTATATCCCACGCAAAGGTTATTGAAAGCAAAATTAAAGACTGCGGTTTGTGTGTTATTAAAGGTGGATCACATTTTTGTTTTGTGGAATTCCCCGGTCAAGTAGATGCTATTTTGCAAAGCTTTTTAGGAGGCAAGAATGACTGATTTATTTTTGCAGATTACATCGGCTGTAATGCTTATAGCCCTTGTCATCACTGTAACAAGACAGTTTCATATATTGCAGCAAAGCTCTTACTTTAATTTAAGATTTTGGGACTATCTCAAAACCTTATCAAAGGGTAGGGCAGTGTGGTCCTTTGTATTTGCCGCTTTAACTGTTGCACTTTGCTTTGTATCAGCACTTGCCGCTATGTGTGTAGCCGCTGTTACTTGCCTTGTACGTGGAATTTACGCAGTGACAAAGTCACGCTCTGCTAAGAAAAAGATAGTGTTTACCGCAAGAGTAAAGCGTATGTATGCCACCTTGATAGTGTTGTGTGGGTTAGTGGTTGCCGCTTCATTTTTTGCACCGCTATTTTGCACTGTGCTGTCTGCTGTTATGCTCACATTCTCACCCTTTATGGCAATGGCAGTAAACCTTATCAATGCACCTATTGAAGCTGCCGCAAGACAGTGGTATATTAATGATGCTAAGAAGATACTTAAGTCTTACAGCAACCTAAAAATAATCGGTCTTACCGGCAGCTACGGTAAAACCAGTACCAAATATATTTTAGGCAGAATTTTATCGGAAAAATATAACGTTACCATTACCCCAGGCAGCTTTAACACACTGCTTGGTGTTGTCCGTACTGTTCGTGAGCATCTGAAACCCGATACTC
Source organism: Clostridia bacterium (assembly GCA_017407705.1). Classification (GTDB taxonomy): domain Bacteria; phylum Bacillota; class Clostridia; order Oscillospirales; family Acutalibacteraceae; genus RGIG2202. The sequence goes on along the minus strand of JAFQWA010000016.1, from coordinate 29,424 downwards.
AGGTGTTTGTGGTGGAAATGGGTGCAAAGCAGTTAAAGGACATTAAGGAAATATGCGATTTAGTGCACCCCACAATGGGTGTTATCACTTCCATAGGCCCTCAGCACCTTAACACCTTCGGCTCCATTGAAAACGTGGTGAAAACCAAGTTTGAACTGGCTGATGAGGTGGAGAAAAACGGCGGTGTGATGTATCTCAACCTTGATAACGAGTATATTTTAAAAGCCGCTGATAATTACAACCACAAGGGCTACGGTATAAATTATAAAGACGGATATGTTTATGCAGATAACGTGTCCTGCACCCGTTATGGACTTAAGTTTGATGCTCATATAAACGGCCGTGTGATACCCCTTACCACCAAGCTTTTGGGAAGTCATAACGTGCTGAATATTTTGGCGGCGGTGGCTATTGCTGTTGATATGGGACTTAATGATACCGATATCAAATATGCTGTGGAAAGGCTTGAGCCTGTCAGCCACAGACTGCAGTTAAAACCCTTCTTAAACGGCAGTGTGCTGATAGACGACGCTTATAACGCCAACCCCAGCGGCTCAGTGGAGGCACTTAACGTTATCGGCTCTTTTGCACCTTTAAAACGTATTGTGGTAACTCCCGGTTTGGTCGAACTTGGTGAGCGTGAATACGAGTGCAACGTAACTTTAGGTGAGGCTTGTGCAAAAAATTGCGATGAGATAATCTTAGTGGGTATTGAGCGGTCAAAGCCTTTGGCCCAAGGCGTTAAAAATCAAGGCTTTGATGAAACAAAGCTTCACATTGTAAAAACCTTTAACGACGCAGCTGCAATGCTTAGAAATATGTGCGATAAAGACACAGTGGTGTTGTTTGAAAATGATCTGCCGGACAATTATGCCCGATGAAAGGAAGAGTTTTATGAAGATAAATGTTGGTGTGTTTTTCGGCGGTGCCTCAGTTGAACATGAGGTTGCCGTTATCTCAGCTGTTCAGGCTATGAACAGTATGGATACTGAAAAATACAACATCGTGCCGGTTTACATAACAAAACAAGGCGAGATGTACCATTCCGATCTTATGATAGAAATTAACGAGTTTAAGGATATTCCTGCACTGCTTAAAAAGAGCAAAAAGGTAACTCTTATTAAAGAAAACGATAAGTTTATGCTGATAGAGCTTAAAGGCGGCTTGTTCAAAAAGCCTGTTTGCAGTCTTGATATTGCATTTCCTATTGTTCACGGCACCAACTGTGAGGACGGCTCGTTGGTAGGCTGGTTTGAGCTGTTGCAGATGCCTTACGTGGGCTGTGACGTGCTTTCTGCCGCTGTGGGTATGGATAAGGCTTTCTTTAAATATGTGTTGAATGAAAAAGATATCCCAGTTTTGCCTTGTGTTACTTTTTATGCAAAGGAATGGGTGGCAGACAAGGATGCTATCATTAAAAATATAAGTGAGAAATTCGGTTTTCCTGTTATTGTTAAACCTGCAAACTTAGGCTCTAGTGTGGGTATCAGTAAAGCAGACGATGAGGATGCTTTGAGAAACTCTGTGGATAATGCAATGAATTTTGCCGCTAAGATTTTGGTTGAACCTGCCATTACCAGTCTGCGTGAGCTTAACTGCTCGGTTTTGGGTGACGTGGACGACTGTGAGCCTTCAGTTATTGAAGAGCCGGTAATGAGCGGTGAGATACTGTCTTACGACGATAAATATAAGAGCGGTAACTCACAGGGTATGAAATCTTTAAAGAGAAAGATCCCTGCTGATATTTCCGAAAAGACTAAATGTGAAGTAGAGCAGTGTGCAGTTGCCGCATTTAAGGCACTGGGCTGCAACGGTGTTGTACGTATTGACTTTTTAATGGATACCGCCAACGATAATAAGGTTTATATTAACGAGATCAACACCATTCCCGGATCCCTTTCATTCTATCTGTGGGAGCCTAAGGGAGTAAAATACAAAGAGTTGCTTACCAAGATGATAGAGCTTGGCTTTAAGCGTGCAAGATCCAAGGCTAATTTGATGTTTTCTTATGATACCAACATATTGTCATCAGGAGGCGCATTCGGTAGCAAGGGTAAGAAATAGGGAGCGCAAAACTAATGACAAGAACTAAACTAATTGATAGAAAACTGCCCGATTATTCCAGAGGTGAAGAGATCTTCAATATGGTATCCCATATTGTGGGTGGCGGATTTGGAGTGATCGCACTGATTTTGTGTGTTGTGGTTGCTGCAGTTTGTGGCAACACATGGGGTATTGTAAGCGGTGCAATTTACGGAGCAACTATGATAGTGCTTTACACTATGTCCAGCATTTATCACGGACTTAAATCCGAAAAAGCCAAAAAGGTGTTTCAGGTTATTGACCACTGTTCAATCTACTTTTTGATTGCAGGAACCTATACTCCCATTGCCATAGGCGGTCAGATAAGAGAACAAAATCCCGTTTTGGCATGGATAATGTTCGGGATAGTTTGGAGTGCTTGTGCAGTTGGAGTAACGCTGACTGCTATTGACCTTGAGAAATATAAAGTGTTTTCAATGATATGCTATATCTTAATGGGTTGGGTAGTTGTGTTTATGATAAAGCCTGTGCTTCAAATTTTGCCCATACCTGCATTTTGGTGGCTGCTTTCCGGCGGTATAGCATATACTGTGGGCGCAGTGTGGTACGGTATCGGCAAAAAGAAAAAATGGATGCACTCGGTGTTTCATTTGTTTGTGCTGCTGGGTAGCATATTGCAGTTTGTCTGCGTTGTTTTTTATATAATTCCGGGTAAATAAAATAAGAGGGACGAGTTCGTTAAGAACCCGTCCCTCTGTTTGCTTTTGAGGTCATTGTGATGGTTTGCTGCGGTGCTGCTGAGGTTTTGATTGTGTTATCAGAATTGTTGCTTGTGTAGTAAATATGCACTATCTCATAACCCTCACAGTTGTTGATAACATAATCCATAAAGTCTTTAACCTTTTGCTCACCAATATAAAACGCCTTGCCGGTGCTTAATATATTGGTAACCAGGTAGCCATCTTCAGTTACCCAAAGTCCGATATTCTTATACCCTAAGATAGGAATATTTACGCTTACGCTCATTTTTCGCATATACATTTGTGCCTGATCATATACATTTTCAAGCGAGGTATCGTTTAAAAGCATTTCCCATACTTTATTATCAGGCAGATCAACAAACTCAACCGAAACATAGTTTTTGTTTTCATCGTGATAGCTATACCACACCGTGCCAAAGGAAATGTGCTGTTTTAAATTCAAATCGTTTATAAGCTGTTCCAATGTGGCAGGCTTGTAGTCTGAATTTATATACACATAATAATCGGTGCGACCTTCAAACTGCAGAGCAACGGCACATTTTTCGGATATACCTTTGATGGAATATACAGTAGCGTTTGCAGTGTAATTAGTTTCGGTGTAAATATCATAGCCCTTTAATGTAGCATTGGATAATTTGTTTTGCACCATTTTAGAGTCAAGCTCTGTTATCTGTGACGAATATTTTGCTTGATTGTACTCAACCGATCTAAACTGCTGACTGATAGTCTGCTGGTGCCATTTAGGAATAAGCATAGCCGCTGCGTTGGTTTCCACCGCCACCTCTTTTTTAGGCCAGTTGCGGGATGTGGACTGAGTGGCGGATTCAGTTGTTTGCTGGGTTGACTGTGCTTGGGTGAGTGCCGGTACTGTGGTGGTAGATGATGGTGTGTCGGTTTCGGGTGGGCGGTAGCCTAACGCTGTGATGCCCACCGCCATAATGGCAAGTGCGGCGGCAACCGATACCCATTTCACCCATTTAACCTTTGCTTTTTTGTGGGGTGCGGCTTTAAGTATAAGCTTGTCGTCAATATCACTCATAGCTTGGAGCAATTTATCGTTTTTCATATCTGTACACCTTCTTTTTCTAAAAAGAGCTTTAACTTGTTCCTTGTCCGCAGAAGCAGCATTTTCACTTTACTTTCGCTGATATTATAGTCCTCAGCGATTTCTTTTATTGAGCTTAAATACCAGTATCTGCGAACAAAAACCTTTCTGCTTTGAGGGGAAAGTGATTTTATAAAACGGGAGAGAGCATCGCTTAAGTCCATTTTGTCGGCAACCGACTCAACGTCGCAGGGAGAGGGGATACACTCACTAAGCTCATCTAAGGCTAAAGCGGTCTGGGAGTCTATACGCTTTTTAGCAGCATATTTTCTGTATTTATCTAATGCTAAATTACGGGTTATTTTGGCTATAAATGCAGAAAAATTGTGGGGCTGCTCAGGGGGAATGGAGTACCATACCTTGTGACAAGTGTCGTTCACACATTCCTCGGCATCCTGATCTGAGCCTAAAATGTTGTATGCTATGTAGTGACAATACCGTCCGTATTTATTTTGGGTTTCGGATATGGCAGCTTCGTTGCGTTTTAAATACAGCCCGATTATCTGCTTATCATCCATTTCATCACTTCCCATCTTTTAAAAGGCCTTTCACTCTAATAGACGTAAAAAAGGTATTGCAGGTCACAAAAAGATAAAAGCCTCCCATAATTGAGAGGCAAAAATCAAAGATCAAATAATTTATCTATACTTACATTTAATATTTTGGCTATTGCGTATATTTCTTTATCTGTGGCAAGACGAATCTGACCTTCAAGCTTAGAATAACTTGTAGGATTGATGTCGATACCCATTGTTTGCATTTTTGAAATAAAGTCCTTTTGCTTTATTCCTTTTTCTTTTCTTAAGGCTTCTATGTTCTTACCGACCATATTGCAGTCTCCGTATGATTTTTTACGAATCTTCAATTTTTTCACCTCAATTATATTCTTTACAAAGATTATAAAAGAAGCATCGGTTGACAAAATTCCATAATAGAATTATAATAAAAATAATTCCAATACAGAATTAACTGGTTTAGGTGAGACAATGGATATTTGCAGGATTGTTGTAGGCGGTTGTAGAGATTATAATAATTATTTTGTATTTAAAGAATTTATGGCAGAATGTTTGTCAAAGATCAATAGTGAAAACATTATAATTTTATCAGGACATTGTTCAGGTGTGGATCAAATGGCGGAAAAATATGCACAAGAACATAAGTTGCCCTTAGAGATTTATCCTGCAGAGTGGGGAAAATACGGAAGGGCAGCAGGCCCAAAAAGGAATCAAATAATGGTGGAAAACGCTGAAATAGTAATTGCTTTTTGGGACAGAAAATCTAAGGGAACTAAAAATTTAATTAGTTGTGCAGAAAAAAGCGGAAAGAAAAAATATATAAAATACATATAAAAACAAACGATGCAAAACTGCATCGTTTGTTTTTATATCAATATACAGGGTTTTGGATATCCATAGTAGCATAAGCGTTAAGGTCTGCATTGGCAGTTTTACCGCTTTGATACTCATAATATCCCTGCACACCCACCATAGCTGCATTATCACCGCACAGTGATAAATCGGGTATGTACAAGTCAATACCACGCTTTTCACATTCTTCGGTCATACGGCGTCGCAGTTCACTGTTGGCAGAAACACCACCTGCAATAACCAGAGTTTTATAAGGCAGTGTGTCAAGGGCTTTGAAAGTGCGGTCGATTAAAATATCGCAAACAGTCTTTCTAACCGATGCGGCAACGTCCTCACAGATAATTTCCTCACCCTTTTGCTGAGCGTTATGCAAAAGATTGATAACCGCAGTTTTTAGTCCTGAAAAGCTGAAATCCAAAGGATTTCCTTCCACGTGGGGCTTGGGCAAAAGGTATTTTGAACTATCACCATTATCAGCAATCTTGTCAAGATGAACACCGCCGGGGTAGGGCAGTCCCATAGCACGTCCGGTCTTGTCAAAGCACTCACCGGCTGCATCGTCACGGGTTCTGCCAATGACCTTAAACGTGGTGTAGTCGGACACATCCACCAAATGACTGTGACCGCCTGAAACTACCAAAGCCAAGAAAGGCGGCTTTAAATCAGCGCCTGTAATGTAGTTTGCCGCAATATGTGAACGGAGATGATGCACGGGAATAAGCGGTTTGTTTGCCGCAAAGGCAAGGCCCTTAGCAAAGCCCACGCCCACCAGCAGAGAGCCGATAAGTCCGGGAGCATAAGTGACTGCAATAGCGTCAATATCATCAAGGGTGAGATTCGCCTCAGTCATTACAGTGGTGTATAAATTTGAAATGGCTTCAATGTGTCTGCGAGATGCAATCTCAGGCACAACTCCGCCGTAAAGTATATGCTCCTCTACCTGCGATGCAGTTTTGGATGCGATAACCCTTCTGCCTTCGGTAACGGCAACGGCGGTATCGTCGCAAGAGGATTCAAATGCTAAAATTCTCATAAAACTTATTCTCCGTAAAGTGTCATAATAACGCCGTCCTCAATAGGAGCGGTGTAAAAATTTTTTCGTATGCCAACGGACTTAAACCCACGGCCCTCATAAAGAGAGATAGCTGTAAGGTTAGACTTTCTTACCTCTAAAGTGAGAAAGCTTAGATTAAGGGATTTTGCAGTAGCTATCATATCATCAAGTATCTTACCTGCAATGCCTTGTCGTCTGTACTTTGGTAAAACAGCGATATTGTTTATATATCCCTCGTCCATTACAGTGTTAAAACTGCCGTAACCCACAAGGGTATCGTCTAAGTAAGCACCTATAAAGACGTTGTTGGGATTGCTGATAGTTGACAAAACAGACTCACTGCTCCAAGGGGTGGAAAAGCACTGCTGTTCAATGTTGCAGATGCCATCAGTTGCGGTTTTGTCAAGTCTTACTATGTTCATTTTATCTTCTCCGACAGAGTTTTTATTAAGTCACAAAGCTTGTCACGACAAGCCTCATAAATAGGCAAATCACCGCCGTAAGGGTCGGGCACAGGCTCACCTAAATCCAATATCTTACTGTTGTCAACCCCTGCGTTTTGCAGAATAAAGCGGTGGGACTCAGTCATAGGTACAATGTAATCGGCACTATCTGCCATATCCATATCAAGCTGACGTGGAATGTGGTTCGATATATCAATGCCTATTTCATCCATAGCCCAAACTGCGTTGCGGGCTACCGATTCGTCAGGACTCACCATAAGTCCCGCACTGCTTATATCCCATTGGGGCATAAGATTTTTTGCAATACCCTCAGCCATAGGACTGCGACAGGTGTTGCCGGTGCAAACAAAAATCACTGTCATTTTATTTATTTTCTCCGGGATTGTAGGTTGATACAGTGTTTAACATAGCATCAATGTTCTCTAAGGGTGTGTCGGGCATAATACCGTTACCGCAAGCAAGCAGCAAGCCGCCTTCGGGCTTGTAGAGAATATCTATCATATTTTCAACACCCTTTACAACGCCGTTTACATCCTCGTCGGGAAGCAGATGCTGAACGTCAACACCTGCGAGGAAAGATATCTTATCGCCGAAGTTTTTAACGGTTTCAGCGGTATCCATACAGCCTGCCTGAATGGGGTGGAACACATCAAGTCCTGCTTCGATAAGATAAGGCATAAGCTTGGTATTATCACCGCAAGAGTGGAGGAAAACATGCATACCCTTGCTATGTACATAGCCGATGAATTCTTTATATAAGGGCAGATAAAGCTCTTCAAACACAGCAGGTGACATCATAGGACCGCTCTGATGACCTAAATCGTCAGAGGTAAAAATACCGTCAAACCCTGCCTCGGCAAATCTGTCAACGATAACCTTGTAATACTCAAGCAGTCTCTCACCTAAAACACGCAGACCGTCCATATTATCATAGTAGTCCATCATAAGATTTTCCATACCGCGGATGCACCAAAATCTTTCGTGGAACAATCTCCAGAAGCATCCTAACTTATACTTATCCTCAGGGCAATTTTTAAGCTGAGCATAAACATTGTCAAAGTTACCGGGCTCGTTGGGGTTGGGAAAATCTGCAAGCAGGTCATCCAGTTCATCCCACTCGGGTAAAAGCTCATGCATATTGCCTATACTGTGAGTTTGAGTGTTTGTATAATCCTTGTAGCCCCATCTGTAAGAGGGATTTGCCAGAGAAGACTCAGCCTCACCCGGCTCAATGTAGAAAACAGCAAAAATGTCATCGGGATATTTGTTGGCAACATCATAAAGCTCTTTACCGTACTTATCCTCGAGTCCGTTACCCCACCATTTATGGAAAACAACGGGAATCTTACTGCCGCCTTTACGCTCAATAGCGGCGATTACATCTTGTTTTGTAAGCTCTTTTCTCATAAAATTACCTCCTGTAAAAGGAATATAAAATCCCTGTTTTTGAGTATTGTATCACATAATTTAATGCAAAATCATAACAAAAACAAGGATTTTTATAATTTATTTATCTTTTCTTAAACATAGGTAAAACAAGCGCTCCGACTACTAAAACAGCGCACACGCCAAGTATGATAAAAAGTAAAGGATCCACAGCTTGTGTGCCTGTGCTGGGGTTAACTGCATACAAAGTGTTAAGCATAATAACCTATCTCCTTTGATTTTTAAGTTAGTTCATTTTCTCGTTCATATCATCTGCGATCTTGTTGCCGATCTCAGTAGCATCACACTTGGTGTTGCCCACTGCAGTGACATAAACCTTGATCTTAGGCTCAGTACCTGAAGGTCTGACAATAGCGGAGTTGCCGCCTTCCAAATAGAAGGAGATAACGTTTGACTTAGGTAACTTGATCTCGGTGGTTTTACCGTTAGCAAGATCAGTCTCAACGGATTTCTCGTAATCAGCAATACCAACTACTTTAAGTGAACCGATTGACTCAGGCGGAGTCTCACGGAAAGCCTTCATAGTAGATGCAATTTTCTGCATACCTGTAACACCCTCGCAGGTGAAGTTAAGCTGAGTATGCATAAAATAGCCGTATTTCTCGTAAAGGGAGTTCATTATATCCAACAGATTGGTGCCCTGCTTTTTGTAGTAAGCAGCCATTTCGCAGATAAGCATAGATGCAACAACAGCGTCTTTATCACGAACGTATCCGCCTGCCAAGTAGCCGTAGCTTTCTTCAAAGCCGAATACATAACGATCTTCCTCACCGTCAGCCTCCAGCATACCGATCTGCTCACCGATAAACTTAAATCCTGTAAGAACGTTTCTGATCTCACAGTTGTAATTTTCAGCAATCTTTGTGCAGATATCAGAGGTAACGATAGTTTTAACAGCAACGGGATTTTCGGGGAGTGTGCCCTTAGCTTTACGCTCCTTTAAGATGTAATCCAGCAGCATAGCGCCAACCTCGTTGCCAGACATCAGGTGATACTCACCGTCTTTGAGTACAGCGATACCAACACGGTCACAGTCAGGGTCAGTTGCAAGCAGAATGTCGGGTTTAACCTCAGCGGCAACCTTCAATGCCTCTTCAAAAGCCTGTCTGATTTCGGGGTTGGGGAAAGGTGCTGTGTGGAAGTTACCGTCAGGCAGCTCCTGAGATTTAACAACAGTAACATTTTTAATTCCCACACGGTCAAGAATAGCACGAACGGGCTTGTTGCCTGTACCGTTAAGGGGAGTGTAAACCACCTTAAGGTCGATCTCACTTAAAATGCCGCTGTTAATGGAACGTGACTGAACGCAGTCAAGATAACTGCTGATAACAGACTCGTCGATAAAGTTGATCATACCGCTGTTTACAGCCTCGTCAAAATCAACTTTCTTAACACCGGTGAAAATATCGGTCTTCTCAATGTGTGACAAAACGATCTCACTGGCTTCAAGAGTTAACTGACAACCGTCAGGTCCGTAAACCTTGTAGCCGTTGTATTTAGAGGGGTTGTGGCTGGCGGTAACAACTACACCTGCGTCGCACTTTAAAGCACGAACTGCGTAAGACAGCATAGGAGTAGGCATAAGTTCTTTGTAAATGTAAACCTTAATTCCGTTGGCAGCAAATACGCCTGCGGCGGTTTTTGCAAAAAGGTCGGATTTAATACGGCTGTCGTAAGCGATAGCAACGCTGCCGTTTTTTGAGGTCTCGGCGATGTACTCAGCCAAGCCCTGAGTTGCTTTTGCAACAGTGTAGATGTTCATACGGTTGCAGCCTGCACCGATAACACCTCGAAGGCCGCCTGTACCGAATTCAAGCTCTTTGAAAAAACGGTCAATTACCTGATTTTCGTCGTTCTCAACAGAACGAAGTTCAGCGATAAGGTCAGCATCCTCAGTGGCGTTTTCAAGCCACAATTTTAATTGATTTTCAAATTGCATTATATTCATCCTTTGAAAAAAATATTATCAATTTATTTTACCAATTTTTCGCCCAAAAATCAACAATAATATTAAATTTTATAACATAATGTTTTAATTTTTATACATTGGTATTTTGTATAAATTTACTAATAAAATAAAAAAGATACGTTACCGAAAGGTAGAATCATTTCTACCATTAAGGGCTCAAAGGCCCGTAACGTATCTTCTAACAACACTGTACCACAAAAAGCGGCGGTTGTCAATACTAATATAACCACCGCCTATAATGTTGGACAAATAATAAAAGAAACAGTGCTGAAAGGGCGGGGCGCTTTTCAATAATTGAAAATACCTTATCGCCAGCAGACACTGTTTCTAACAACACTGTACCACAAAAAGCGGCGGTTGTCAATATAATATATCCCAAAAATCATGTAAAGAAAGCAAGAATAGAAAATAGAGTTATATATGAAAAAAAGAAGAGCTATCGCAAGGCATACCTCAAGTACAATACGAGAGGGATATCAACGTTAGCTCTTCTAACAACACTGTACCACAAAAAGCGGCGGTTGTCAACGAGGTACGGGATTTTCAGGCAAAATAAAAATCCCTGCAAACTACTGTCTGCAGGGATTGGTGAGCTATCGGGGATTCGAACCCCGGACACCCTGATTAAAAGTCAGGTGCTCTGCCAGCTGAGCTAATAACTCACAGCGAAAACTATTATATCAATCATTGATTGGATTGTCAAGAACAATTTTCAAAAAATTAGTGACAATTACACGGCTTTGTGAAAAAAGACAAAATATCTATCTGGTTTTCAGTTTCACTTTGGATAATTTTCAACATTAAAAGCTGCTGTTTGACAGAATCGGTAAACAAAGCGGTCTTGCAATCGTGGTCAAAAGCATAGCTTAAGGACTGACGGATAATTCCGTCTAAGAGGGCAGGGGTATCACACACTGCTGTTTTTAGTAAAACAGTGGGTGGAGTCATATTAAATTCGCAGTAGCCAAGCTGCTCGTCACCGCTGGTCATAACATACACGGTATCGCTTAAATTATGCTTGTCCTTAAAGCTCTGATCTGCCAAAGTTATTTTAACCATTTTTTAGCACCTACTTATTTTTTGTCTGACGCTTGGAAGCGGAATACAGTGAGCGGATCTCGGTATCGGAAAGGTCACGCCACTTGCCCTGAGGCAGCATACCAAGACGCACCTCGCCAATAGCAATTCTTTTTAAGCGGATAAGCTGGAGTCCCACGCTTTCACACATACGGCGGATCTGACGGTTTTTGCCTTCATAGATAGTCATAATCAGCACGATTCGGTTATCCTCCTGCAGAGAAATAGTAACGTCTGCAGGCTGAGTAACGTATCCGTCGTCCAGCTTAACACCGTTTATCAGTGAGGACAGCTGAACGTCCGACATAGGGGGACGTACCGTCACACGGTAGGTTTTCGGCACGTGACAGCTGGGGTGCATCATCATATTGGCAAACTCACCGTCATTAGTGAGCAGCAGTAAACCCTCGGAGTTTTTGTCCAGTCTGCCAACGGGGTACACACGCTCACCCACATCATCAGTAAGCATAGTAATACACTTTCTGTCAAACTCATCGTTCATAGTGGTAACAAAGCCTCTGGGCTTATGCAGCATAATATACTTACGCTGTGACTGAGGCTTTATACGCTGAGTTCCTATGGTAACAACATCTTTACGGGGATTTATTTTATCACCGATACCTGCAGGTCTGCCGTTGATTTTGACTTTACCTGCGGCAATCATTTCCTCAGCCTTGCGTCGTGATGCAACACCGCAACGGGATAAATATTTTTGTAATCTTTCTGAAATTTCAGCCATTAAATTATAGCTCCGTTCTTTTATTTTATGCTTATCAGTATAAGGAACCAATTTATGATCCTATCAAGCAAATTTTCTTGTTCAGCTAATATTATATCAGATTTTTCTGTTGCTGTAAACGGGGAAGTTGCAATAACTTTATTATCGCATAAAAATTTCACCTGACCGATAGTATCACCCACGTTCACAGGTGCATACACAAAGGCAGGTAGCTCTATAACGTAAGTCACCTTTGCCGCCGTACCTTTTTTCATATATAGGCTTATAGCGTCGTTTTTTACCGCCACTGATGATTTAGTGCCACCTGCCACCAAAACGGGTTTTACGGTAAATCTGCCGCCTAACGTGACCTTCTCATACTCACCAAAGCCGTAGTTGTAAAGGGCTTTGTGGTCGTTCCAGTCGTCAGGTGCGTTCAGAGTGACTGCAATAAGCTGCAACCCGTCTTTAGTGCAAGAGGAAACAAGGCATCTGCCGGATTTTTTGGTAAAGCCGGTTTTTATGCCGTCGGCACCCTCTAAGGAGTTTAAAAGTCGGTTGTGATTGGAATAGGTGCGGTAGGTGTTGCCCTCGTTATAAACAGCCTTATAGCTTTTAGTACCAACCACTTTGCTGAACATCTCATTTTTCATAGCTGCCGCCGAAAGCAGTGCCATATCATAAGCGGTGGTGTAATGCTCTTTGGCATCAAGTCCGCTGGGTGTCACGAAGTTAGTGCCCGTCATACCGATTTCAGCGGCCTTTTTATTCATAAGCTGAGCAAACCTTTCGGTGGTACCTGCCACGTCTATGGCAATGGCGTTTGCGGCATCGTTACCCGATTCCAAAAGCAGACCGTAAAGCAGGCAAAGTCGGGAGATTTTATCACCCTTTCTAAGCCCTATGGACGTGCCCTCAATGTATATCATTTTGTCGGTGACGTTAACTATTTTATCCAAATTTCCCGTTTCGCACAAAATAAGTCCCGTCATGATTTTGGTGGTACTTGCCATGGTCATGGTTTTGTTCATATTACGGGAATACAGCACCTCACCCGTGTCGGGGTGGTACAGCACCGCCGCCGTTGCGGAAACAGACAGTGCCTGCGCATTACAAAGTGGGATACACAAGGCTATTATCAGCAACATACACACTACTTTTTTAAACAAAAAAATCACCTGCCCGTAAAGTATATGCGGCAGGTGATGTTATTTTGCTAAAAATTACTGATTAGCTTCGGGGTTGGACTCGTCCTTTTCTTTCTTAAAAAGGCCTACAACTCTGTCAAAAAAGTCGGGGAGCATAGCAACTACCTTATCTGCAGAGTTGGGGTTGGTATCAATATGCATTACCTTAACGCTGTCACCTGAAACTACTAAGAAAGCGATAGGAGTAATGGACATACCTGCGCCGCCGCCACCACCGAACAGCTCACCGTTAACCTTGGTGGGGAAGTCGGAACCGCCGGAAGCAAAGCCGTAAGAAACCTTGGAAACGGGGATAAGTGTAATTCCGTTTTCGGTTTTGATGGGATCGCCGATAATAGTATCAGCACTTGCCATAGACTTGATCTTGTCCATAGTTACACCCATTATACCTTGAATATTCTCGCTCATTAAAATCATCCTTTCATATTGTCTGACTGTAATTTTCTAATATCAGAAATTGCTTTAAATATTTTAATTGCCGAAGAAACGGCAAAAATAGGTCTTACCTTGAGCTTGGAATTGAAATAAAATTCGTATTCCTTTTTTAAGTAATCAACGCTGATGTTTACGTTGGTTTTCCTAAATTTCATAAGGGTTTGTAAAAATGAAATAAAGGGATAAACCACTGCACATACCTTACCGTACTGTATGGCAAGGTTTGATGCATCGTCGCCCACCATTATAAGACGAAAATCAAATTGAGTAACGTTTGTCCGTGAAAGCAGCACCCTGAATTCCGTTAAAATAGGGGATATACTGCCTTTTATCAGCTCGAATGTATCAGCGTAGCCTTTAGACTTTACCGAGCTATCCAGCGGATCCTTTTTAGTATCGTTTTTTTGCTGTTTTTTCTCTTTTATGGGGAAAACGTTTATCTTAAAAAACAGATACTTTGCTATCACACTCAACTCTTTGTCATAGGTGATCCTGATGCTGATAGGGAATATAAGCAGCATAGTGATAAAAGCAATTATGCCTAAAACAATGTATAAAAATGTCAATGGATCACATCCCTTATTGGTTGTCTGATGTGTCTTGTTCCTGCTCGGTTTCTTGTGGCTCCTCTTTTTCGGGAAGAGGTGGTAAGTCGGATAAAGATCTAAGGCTAAAGCAACGCAAGAAATCGTCGGTAGTGCCGTAAATAAGCGGTCTGCCGGGTAAGTCAAGTCTGCCACGTTCCTCGATCAGACCCTTCTCACAAAGGCTACCGATAACACCTGAGCAATCCACTCCTCGAACCTGCTCCACAAAGCTTTTGGTAACGGGCTGGTTATAGGCAATAACCGCAAGTACCTCAAAAGCTGCCTGAGATAAGGGTGCATTACGCTTCATTTCAAGTATTGCACGAACATAGTCAAAATATTCCGTTCTGGTGCAAAGCTGCAGCTTGTCGCCCAAACGGATAAGCTTAAAGCCACGAAGCTGTTCATTGTATTCTGCGGCAAGTATATCACTTACCTGAACGACCTCATCCTCAGTAATTGACATAGCTTCTGCAATTCTGTCGATTTTCAAAGGGTCGCCGCTGGCAAACAAAATAGCCTCTAAAATGGATTTGTAATTAGTTATTTCCACGTTTTGAACCTGCCTTATCTATTTTAATGGTTATCTCGCCGTTGTTTTCATCTGCCACAACACGCTTGTTTTTCATAAGCTCCAAAACAGCGATAAAGGTGGCAACGATATCGGATTTTGTTTTTGCTTTTGTAAAAAGGGAATGGAATTTAACGGCTTTTCCGCTCCACAAATTTCGTAAAACAAAAATGATCTTAGAGGAAACCGAAACTATCTTTTTAGAAACAATTCCCGAAAACGCTTCAGCAGGTGGTGGCAATCTACGCATACCTCTGCCGGCGGCATCTACGTAATACTTAACCAGCTCCTCGGGCTGATGACGGCGCTTGTAAGCCTTGTCAAACTCCACCTTCACCGGCTCTCTTACCGTGGTTTTGAAGCCCTCTGTCATAGTTGACAGAGTTGCCGCTATCATACGACAGGCCTGATACTCAATAAGCTCACCTGTAAGCTCGGCTTTAAGCTCGTCAGCCTCTTCGTGTTTGGGAAGCAAGGACACTGTTTTTATGTAAACCAATCTTGCCGCCATTTCCAAAAACTCACTGGCAATATCCATATTCTGCTCTTTGATCAGATTAATGTGCTCAATGTACTGATCAACAAGCTCTGATACGGGAATGTCATAAATATTAAGTTTGTTCTTTGAGATAAGGTGCAGAAGAAGGTCTAAGGGGCCTTCAAATGCGGGAAGTTTAAAGGAAAGCTTGTCCATAATTAAAACTTAAATCCTCCAAATATAAAAGCAAAGAAATTTACCAAACCATTTAATATACCAAAGGTCATATTTGACAAGGGTTTATCAAACACGCCTGAAAGCATCAAAACGATAACACCCAGCATAATGTATCTTTCGTATTGCATAATTTTGTAGTAAACTCGATCAGCTACAAAAAAGCCCAAGATACGTGATCCGTCAAGCGGCGGAATGGGGATAAGGTTAAACATAGCAAGGGAAATGTTTATAATAGCGGCTTGAACAAATACAAGTCCCATTATTGACGTAAAAACGTTAGCAGGTAAAAACATGGCCGATGCAGTGTAAAGCATACAGAATATCACAGCCATAGCCATATTGGATAAAGGACCCGCCAATGCAATCAGCGCCATATCACGCTTGGGATTTCTTAAATTAGTCATATTAACGGGCACAGCCTTAGCATATCCCACGCCTAAAACAGCGATCATCAAAGAGCCCATAATATCCAGATGACGCAGGGGATTAAGGGATAGTCTGCCCATAAATTTAGCGGTGGGGTCACCCAGCTTATACGCTGCATAACCGTGAGCGGTTTCGTGTACAGGAAAGCATATAAAAAGCACGATAGCTATAGAAATCAGCGAGGAAATTATAGAAAAAATATCCGCATTTTTTATAGCTTCAATAATGTCCCAAATCATTAAATTCAACTCCTGAAATCATTATACTAATTTTTTCTTATAATTACAAGTATTTTTGTTATTTTTAAGTTGCTCAAATGCTAAGTTTGTGCTATAATACTATATTATATTGTTAGTATGGGAGCATTGTATGATAATTTTAGGGATCGATCCCGGTTATGCTATTGTGGGCTATGGCGTTTTGAGCTATGTGGGTAATAAATTCACCGTGCTTGACTTTGGCGCCATCACCACCGATAAGGATACAGAGTTCCCCACTCGTTTAGAGCAGATTTATGACGGTGTGGGTTATCTGATTGAAAAGTGGAAGCCTGCCGCTATGGCGGTGGAGGAACTGTTTTTCAATACTAACTCTACCACCGCTATCAAAGTAGCGGGGGCAAGGGGTTGCTGTTTGCTCAGTGCTAAAAAGCACGGCGTTGACATCAACGAATACACACCCTTGCAGGTAAAACAGTCGGTTACGGGATACGGCAGAGCAGTCAAGTCGCAGGTTATGGAAATGACCAGAATGCTGCTTAATCTTGACCACATTCCAAAGCCTGATGACGCAGCAGATGCTCTTGCAGTTGCCATTTGTCACGCTCATACCAGCGGATCTATGGTGGGTAAGTTGAAAAATCTGGGCATTAAATAAAAAGGAGCAGATTTATGTTCTATTCGCTAAAAGGAAAATTGATATATACCGATGCTACTACTGCTGTTGTTGAGTGCGGTGGCGTAGGATACAAATGCACCGTAACCTACAACACTCTAAGGCAGCTACCTGAAAAAGGCGATATTGCTATGCTTTATACTCACCTTAACGTGAGAGAGGATGCGGTGGACCTGTTTGGCTTTGCCACCTCTGACGAGCAGGAGTCCTTCAAGCTGCTTATTTCCGTTAACGGAGTTGGCCCCAAAGCCGCTATTGCCATACTTTCCGAGTTCACTCCCGATAAACTGGCGTTATCCATTGCCTCGGGTGACTCTAAGGCAATTACAAGGGCTAACGGTGTTGGTCCTAAACTGGCACAGCGTATTGTTTTGGAGCTTAAGGATAAGATAGCATCAGGTATTGGTAGTGTGGATATGACAGAGGCTCAAGCGGTATCCAATGCGGCGGCTTCGGGCAATATGTCAGAGGCTATCAGCGCCTTGGTATCTTTGGGATACTCCCAGTCGGAAGCGTCTTTAGCGGTATCAAAGGTGGATAGCAGTTTATCTGTGGAAGAAATAATAAAACAAGCACTTAAAAATTTATTTTAATTTGGGGAGTTTAAAATGGGCGAATTTGATTTTGAAAACCGAATAGTCGCAACAGAATACACTCCTGAGGATATAGACACAGAGCTTTCTCTGCGTCCTAAAGCGCTTACTGAGTATATCGGTCAGAGCAAGGCAAAGGAAAATCTGTCGATTTATATTAATGCGGCAAAAATGCGAAACGAATCCTTGGATCACGTTTTGCTTTACGGACCTCCGGGACTGGGTAAAACCACCCTTTCGGGCATTATTGCCAATGAGATGGGAGTTAATATCCGCATCACATCAGGTCCTGCCATTGAAAAGCAGGGAGATTTGGCAGCGTTGCTTACTAACCTTGCACCCGGTGACGTGCTTTTCATTGACGAGATACACCGTTTGTCCCGTTCGGTTGAAGAAGTTTTGTATCCTGCAATGGAAGACTTCGGACTGGACATAATAATAGGAAAAGGCCCTTCAGCAAGATCCATAAGATTGGATCTGCCGAAGTTTACTCTTATAGGTGCCACCACCCGTTCGGGTCAGTTGGCAGCACCTCTGCGTGACAGATTCGGCGTTCAGCTGAGACTGGAGCTGTATTCACCCAAGGAACTGGCTGAGATAATCACCCGTTCTGCAGGTATATTGGGAATCCCCATTGAGCCTGACGGTGCTTTGGAGATAGCCTCCCGTTCAAGAGGAACACCACGTATTGCCAACCGACTGCTTAAACGAGTTCGTGATGTGGCTCAGGTGCAGTTTAACGGTGTTATTACAGAAGAGGTGGCCTTAAGCGCCTTGGAAAGATTCGAGATAGATGAGCTGGGGCTTGATGAATTTGACCGTCGTATGCTCACCACTATCATCGAAACCTATGGCGGAGGACCTGTGGGTCTGGAAACCTTAGCTGCCGCTATGAATGAAGAAGCGGTAACTATTGAGGATGTTTATGAACCGTATCTAATGCAGATCGGTTTTTTAACAAGAACAAATCGAGGTCGTTGTGTAACCAATGCTGCTTATAAGCACTTAGGTATCATACCCGATGGCCAACAAATGTTTTAATTTATGAAAAGAGGTATTTTTTATGGGAAGATTATTCGGAACTGACGGAGCACGTGGCGTTGCCAACACAGAGCTTTCTTGCGAGATTGCAATGAACATCGGCAGAGCGGCGGCACTTGTATTATCTAAGCACACTGAGTCAAAACCTCGAGTGCTTATCGGTATGGATACAAGAATTTCAGGTCAGATGCTGGAAAGTGCTTTGGTAGCAGGTCTTTGCTCAGTTGGAGCAGACGTTGTATTGGTAGGCGTTGTATCAACCCCCGCCACTGCCTTTCTGATAAAAGAGCTTAACTGCACTGCAGGTGTTATGATAAGTGCATCTCACAACCCTTGTGAGTATAACGGAATCAAGCTGTTTGATAAAGACGGTTACAAGCTTCCTGACGAGATCGAGGAGGAGATCGAGGCTATCGTGCTGGATAAGGCAGTTGAGGTGCCCACTCCTATCAAAGGCGATTTAGGTAGAGTTGAGAGAAACAACGATGCAGTTGATATTTATATCAAGCACCTTATTTCCACAACCGATGAGAGATTTAACGGTATGAAGGTAGCTCTTGACTGCGCTAACGGCTCATCCTCTGTTTCAGCAGAAAAGCTGTTCACAGCACTGGGCGCTGAGTGTTGTATGCTCAGCGACAAGCCTGACGGCGTTAACATCAACGAGAACTGCGGTTCAACTCATATTGAGAACCTTTGTGAGTATGTTAAGGCAAATGGCTGTGACTTAGGTCTCGCTTTCGACGGTGACGCTGACAGATGTCTTGCAGTTGATAGTGAAGGTAACTTGGTTGACGGCGATAAGATGATCGCTATCTCTGCTATGGATATGAAAAATCGCGGTGTGCTCAGCAATAATACTGCTGTTATGACAGTTATGTCTAACTTAGGATTTTTCAGATTTGCCGAGAATAACGGTATTACCGCTCTTAAAACAAAGGTTGGTGACCGTTATGTTTTGGAGGAAATGAGAAAAGGCGGTCATTGCATCGGCGGTGAGCAGTCAGGTCATATTATTTATCTTGACTACGCTTCAACCGGTGACGGTCAGCTTTCAGGCTTACAGCTTATGGCTATTATGAAACGCACAGGCAAGTCCTTAAAAGAACTGGCAACCGTTATGGAAACTTATCCTCAGGTTATAGTTAACGTTAAAACAACTAACGAGATAAAGAGCAGCTATGCCGATAACGAGCAGATTAAAGCTACTATCAAGGCTGTTGAGGAGAAGCTTGGTAACGACGGCAGAGTTCTGGTTCGTGCATCAGGTACTGAGCCCCTTATCCGCGTTATGCTGGAGGGTAAGGATCAGGAGCAGATCGGCGTTTACGCTAATCAGATCGCTGATGTTATCAGAAATATTTAATTTGAGGAATGTTAAATGAGATTAACCGATAAGTGGAGGGACTATGAACTGCTTGACGCTTCAAACGGTGAACGTTTGGAGCGTTGGGGAGATGTAATTCTTATTCGTCCCGATCCACAGGCTATTTTTAATACCAAGAGGGAAAATCCCTTATGGAAAAAAGCAAATGCCCGTTATATCCGTTCCAAAAGTGGTGGCGGATATTGGGAGAAATACAGTAACGTGCCGGATGTCTGGAGCATCAAATACGGGGAACTGACCTTCAATTTAAAGCCTATGGGTTTTAAGCACACAGGTCTTTTTCCTGAGCAGGCAGTTAACTGGGACTATATGTCTGATATCATCAAAAAGTCAGATAAGCCATTTAAGGTTTTGAATTTGTTTGCATATACCGGCGGCGCTACTTTAGCCTGCTTAAAGGCAGGTGCAGAGGTCACCCACGTGGATGCATCTAAGGGTATGGTAGCCTGGGCTAAGGATAATGCCGTTACCGCCGGACTGCAGGATAAGCCGGTCAGATGGCTGGTGGATGACTGTATTAAATTTGTTGAGCGTGAGATCAGACGTGGTAAGAAATATGACGGTATCGTTATGGATCCGCCATCTTACGGCAGAGGCCCCGGTGGGGAAGTCTGGAAGCTGGAGGAAGAGGTTTTCGGATTTGTTGAAAAATGCGCTCAATTACTTAACCCAGATGCTAAGTTTTTCTTAATAAATTCCTACACAGCAGGTCTTTCACCCTCTGTTATGGAGTATATTTTAGGAGTTACTGTGGCAAAGAAAATGGGAGGATCCTTGTCCTCAGACGAGATCGGACTTAGAGTGACCTCCACAAATATGGTTCTTCCTTGCGGTTCCACCGCAATATGGAAAGGAAAAGATTAAATTTATGGAACCCTTGATAAGGCTTAATAATGTATCGTTCTCATATCCCGATGAGAACGATACAAAAATACAGCTTCTTGAAAATTTCAATCTTGAAATTGAAAAAGGCTCCTTTGTGTCGGTGTTAGGACACAACGGCTCAGGTAAATCCACTATTGCAAAGCTGTTTAACGGACTTAATCTGCCCGATAGCGGTAGTGTTACCGTGAACGGCATGGACACTGCTGATGAGAGCAATATGCTAAGTATCCGTGAGACGGTGGGACTGGTGTTTCAAAACCCCGATAATCAGATAGTTGCAACTATCGTTGAGGAGGACGTGGCTTTCGGCCCCGAAAATTTAGGTCTGCCTCAGAAGGAGATCCGAAAAAGGGTAGATGAAGCGCTGAAATCAGTGGATATGTATGATTACCGTATGCACGAGCCTCACCGACTGTCAGGCGGTCAAAAGCAGCGTGTTGCCATTGCGGGAATAATTGCAATGCAGCCCGAGTGCATCGTGTTAGACGAGCCCACCGCCATGCTTGACCCTCAGGGCAGAGCAGAGGTTATGGATATAATTTTAAAGCTTAACCGTCAGCTTAATAAAACAGTGGTGCTCATCACTCACTATATGGACGAAGCAGCTATGGCTGACAGGGTAGTGGTGATGGACAGTGGCAAAATAATTGCTGATGATACTGCCAAAAATGTATTTTCACAGGTTGAGCTGCTTAAATCAGCAGGGTTGGACGTGCCCCAACCCACAGAACTCAGCTATAGACTAAAAAAAGCAGGAATTGGTATAGACTGTGACGTGCTCAGTGTTGACGAGTGCGTCGATGCTATAACCCGAAAGCTTTTGGAGGAGTAATATTGTCTGTAATAAGAACTGAAAATTTAAACTATGTTTATTCTCAGGGTACGCCCTTTAAAAAAGCGGCGATTACCGATGTTAATATAAATATTGAAAAAGGCGATTTTATCGGAATTATCGGTCATACCGGTTCCGGTAAGTCAACTTTAGTGCAGCATTTTAACGGTCTGCTCAAGCCCACCTCAGGTAAGGTCTACTTTAACGAAGAGGATGTTTTAAGTGATCCCAAAAAGCTTCGTGAGTTGAGATTTAAGGTGGGTTTGGTGTTTCAGTACCCCGAATATCAGCTGTTTGACGAAACCGTTGAAAGTGATATCGGCTTTGGCCCTAAAAATATGGGACTTAGCGATGACGAGATCAGTCAGCGTGTTTTAGAGGCAGCTAAAATAGTGGGACTTTCTGAGGAGCTGCTTAAAAAGTCACCCTTTGATCTGTCGGGCGGTGAAAAACGCCGTGCAGCACTGGCGGGTGTACTTGCTATGAAACCTGAGGTGCTGGTTTTAGACGAACCCACCGCAGGTCTTGACCCTTACGGCAGAGATATGATACTTGATCAGATATGTGAGTATCGTAAGCAGACAGGTGCTACCGTTTTGCTGGTATCCCACAGTATGGAGGACGTGGCAAGGGTAGCCGAAAAGGTTTTGGTTATGAACGGCGGCAGGGTAGAGATGTTCGATACAGTGGAAAAGGTATTTTCCCGTGGCGATGAGCTGTCAAAGATCGGACTTAACGTGCCCCACATCACACAGATATTTATGAAGCTGAAAGCAAAAGGCGTAAAGGTGTCTGAGGGTGTGTTTACCATGGACAAGGCAGTAAATGAGCTGATTGCCCTTTTTGAAAAGGAGGGTAAAAATGCTTAGAGACGTTACTTTCGGACAGTATTTTCCCATGGATTCATTTATCCACAAATTAGACCCCAGATTTAAGATACTTTTAACCTTCGGTTTAATAATCGTTGCCTTTGTATCTTTCAACTTTTACTCTTTAGGGTTGGTGGCAGCCTTCGCTGTTTTGATAATGATTTTATCGGGAGTGCCCGTTAAATTCTACTTAAAATCCATAAAACCAATACTGATTTTCGTGTTGATAACCGCAGTGCTTAACATATTCTATATCAGCGGCGAAACGTTACTGGTTGAGTTTTGGATAGTTAAAATCTATCTTGAAGGTATAATCCGTGCGGCTTTTGTGGCGGTAAGAATAGTTTTGCTTATTATCATCAGCTCAGCACTGACCTATACCACATCACCTACGTCTTTAACAGATGCTATTGAAAATCTGTTAAAGCCTATTTCCAAGCTGGGTGTGGACACTCATTCCTTTGCTATGATGATGACCATAGCATTAAGATTTATCCCTACTCTTATTGAGGAAACCGATAAGATTATGAGTGCTCAAAAGGCAAGAGGTGCCGATATGGAAACCGGCAGCTTAATGCAAAAGATCAAAGCGGTACTGCCGATTTTGATTCCCTTGCTGGTATCATCCTTCCGCAGAGCCAGAGAGTTGGCTGATGCAATGGAATGCCGTTGTTACCACGGCGGTGAGGGTAGAACAAGACTTAAGGTTTTACACGCATCCTACCGTGATGCGATAGCATTGATATCATCATTTATATTGCTATCTCTTGTAATTTTGCTTAACATTTTATTCTAAGAAAAGGACACAAAGTATGCCGAGATTTTTAATGACCATTTGCTATGACGGAACTAAATATCACGGCTGGCAGGTGCAGGAAAATGCTGTTACCGTTCAGCCTACCGTTCAGGATGCGTTGCAGCAGATAATCGGTGTGCGTCCTGATATTTGCGGTTGCAGTAGGACCGATAGCGGTGTTCACGCACTTGAGTATTGCTTTCATTTTGATTACGACGGCAATATTCCCTGCAAAAACCTTGTAAATGCCCTAAATACCAAACTGCCCACCGATATTGCCGCAGTGGACTGTGTGCAGGTGGCAGAGGATTTTCACGCAAGATATTCTGTTGCATCTAAAGAGTATGTTTATAAAATATTAAACAGTCCTCAGCGTAATCCTTTTTATGAGGACTATGCCTGGTTTGTGAAAACACCCCTTGATGCTCAGCTTATGGACAAAGCGGCGAAAAAGTTTGTGGGCACTTATGACTTTATTGGATTTTGCAGCAGTGGGTCATCAGTGCAGGATACAGTGCGTAATGTTAAATCAGCATCGGTACACCGTGAGGGTGATACCGTTATCTTCAAAGTAGAGGCTGACGGCTTTTTATACAATATGGTAAGAATTATGGTGGGCACTCTAATGGACGTTGCCTACGGTAAGACCAGTGTGGATGATATTGAAAAAATAATATTATCTAAAGACAGAAATCAAGCAGGAATAACTGCTCCTGCAAAGGGACTTTATCTTAACAAAGTTATTTATTAAATCGGAGGTGAATGTGCGTTATGAAAAAACATAGACCTATAAAGCAACGTGGAAGAAAGCCATCAAAGGCGTTACAAATGAAACAGCAGGACGCACATTTGGAAAAAGAGCTTAATAAAAATCACAACCGTGAGAAACGTAAGCTGCAGGTAATACAGGGCGGAAAAAGTCCGAAAAAGATGGTGGGAAAGCTTATCTGGATAGCAGCCATTTGTGTTGTAGCCGTTGCAGTGATAATCATAAACTCAGCGGCACCCACCGGAATCGTGGAGCTTGTAAAGGTATCTATGGCAAGGTCGGCGGGTGGCAGCGGATACCCCGTTACTATTTCCGGCTCGGTGCCAAAATATATGGTAAACCAGGGTGGACGTTTGTCGGTGCTGACAGATACCGGCTTAATAGAGTTTAACGACAGCGGCAGAGAGGTGTATAACCGTCTTCACGGCTTTGCAAATCCCGTTATGAAAACTTCGGCTGTAAGGTCTTTGATATTTGATCGAGGAGGTATTCATTATCGCATTGAAACCTCTGCCGAGACGGTGTATGACGGCAAAACAGAGCAGGATATAATCACTGCTGATATTTGTGACAACGGCACTTATGCCATTGCCAATGAAGATGATAACAACGTTTGTGTGGTTACGGTTTATAACAAATCCAACACACCCTTTTACAGATATAATTCTTCTAAATATTACGTTACCGATGTTAAATTATCCAAAGACGGCAGAAAAATGGCAGTAGCCACATTGACCAGTGAAAATGCTGAGTTTAAATCTACCGTTTTGATATATGACCTGACTAAAGAGTCTCCCATAGCTAAGCAGGAGTTTGTAGGGGAAACCGTTGTTTCTATGAACTTTGAAAACGAGAACAATGTTACTGTGTTAACAGGAAAAAGATGGGCAAGCATTTCGGTTTCGGACAACAAGCTTACCGAGTATAGCTTCGGTACAGACCGTCTTTTGCAATACTACACCACTGAAAACTTAAAAACGGTGCTTTGCCTTTCTTCAAATTTATCCTCTGCCGATGTTCGTGTGGTGGTGATAAATGCCAAAGGCAAACAGGAAAATCAGTTTAGCTTTTCGGGAAATATTAACTCAGTTTGTATGACTGATGACAGAATTTATATTCTTTCAAGTGAACTTCATACATATGCTTTAAACGGTGAGAAAATTCAGACCGATATTACTGAGGTTGGCTCCTTGTGTGTTGCTCCAATAAACGACAGCGCTGCGGTGCTGTATGCGTCGGGCATAGTTTTATACAGTGAAAAATAGTTTGTTATGAGGTGTTGTTATGGCGATAGCAATAGATTTAATTATAATTGCAATTATTGCGGTTTTTGCGTGGATATCGGCAAAACGCGGTTTTGTGAGAACCGTTATTGAATTGGTGGGTTATGTACTGGCAGTTGTTTTAGCATTTTCTGTTTCCTCTGCTGCCGCTAATGCTATCTATGAAGGCGGTATGCGTCCTAAAATAGTTAATGCTATACAAACTAATATAGAAAACGCTAAATCCGATGACTATGCAGGTGCTGTGGAAGATACCTGGGAAGCCATACCCGATTTTATAACCGGTATGATTGAAAATACAGGACATACTCAGCAGTCGGTAACAGAAAAAATAGAGAGTCTGGTGACTGACGGCGCTGCTTATGCCGCCGAGACCGTTACCGATACGGTAATAAAACCGGTGGCGGTAAACCTTATTACAATGTTACTGGCAGCAATATTGTTTATAATACTTATGATAGTGGTGAAATTCCTTGCCAAATTCATAAACAGCCTTTTCAATATCCCCATTTTAGGGACACTCAACACAACCTTAGGCGGTGTTGTGGGCGTTGTAAAAGGCGGCGTTATCGTTTTTGCAGTTATCAGCATTATCGGTGTGTCGCTTACTATATTTGATAATGCTATATGGATATTCACACCCCAGCTGGTAGAAGAAACATTTATTTTTAAGGCTATTTACAACCTTAATCCTTTGATAAAATAATTTTTAAAAAAATTTACAGTTGTTTAACTAAATAAAAGGAATGGTAAAGTAAAATGAGTAATAAGGAAAACAAGGTTTTAACTATCCCGAATGCTTTGTCGGTGGTAAGAATTCTTCTTATTCCGCTTTTTGCATATTTGTATTTTAAGGGCCATTATGCTCTTGCAGCGATAGTGCTGACAATATCGGGCCTTACCGACGTGGTGGACGGTTTTATTGCCAGAACCTTCAATATGATATCCACATTAGGTAAGATATTGGACCCCTTTGCAGATAAGCTTACTCAGTTGGTTGTAGTACTTTGCCTCGCTATCAGACATAAAATACTGATACCCTTGCTTATAGTATTTTACGCTAAAGAGCTGCTGATGTTATCAGGCTCAGCAAAACTGCTTAAAAGCGGAACACGTCCGTCAGAAGCAAAATGGTGGGGTAAGCTCAGCACAGTAGTAATCTACGTTTTGCTGATGTTAGTGCTTATTTCCGATATATGGCCCACTTTGCTTCCCGTTTGGGTACTTCCTGTTTTTATAGTAATAACAGCAATTTCTATCTTGTTTTCTTTGTATAGCTACTATCTTATCTTTAAAGACATTCAGTCAGGAAAATATGATATGTCAAAAGAAAGTCATAACAAAGAGTAGTAATGTGTTTTTGAAAGGAATTTAATTTTTAATGAAGCTTTGCAGTAAATGTAAAAAACGTCCCGCAGTGGTTTTCATAACAAGAGTTGAGGGGGATAAGTCTTATCCCGAGGGCTACTGTATTCAGTGTGCCAGGGAAATGAATATTCAGCCCATTAACGATATGCTTAACAATATGAACATCACCGATGAAAATATGGAAGAGATGAACAACGAGCTTATGAGTATGATGGGTGACGTGTTTAATGACGACGGCAGTGTGGACCCTGAAGCACTCAACGAGAAACTGGATGAGTTTATTCCCGGTGGTGCCGCTACTTTTCCGTTTTTAAAGAACATTTTCGGTGATAATATGGCACCTAATCAGGAAGAAGTTCTTGACGGTGAGATTAGCGGTGAAGAAAATAACAAGAAAAAGGCTCCAAAACAGCCTAAAAATAATAAACGCAAGTTCTTAGAGGGTTATTGTACTAACCTTACCCGTCGTGCGGCTGAGGGCCTTTTGGATAATATTATCGGCAGGGAAAAAGAGATGTATCGAGTTATACAAATACTCTCCCGCCGTTCCAAAAACAACCCTTGTCTTATCGGTGAGCCCGGTGTGGGTAAAACCGCTATCGCAGAAGGACTTGCACTTAAGATCGTGGCAGGTGAAGTACCTGCTAAGCTGCTGAATAAGCAGGTTTACCTTTTGGACCTTACTGCTTTAGTGGCAGGAACACAGTTCAGAGGTCAGTTTGAAGCAAGAGTTAAGGGCTTAGTAGAAGAGGTCAAGGCAGACGGTAATATTATTTTGTTTATTGACGAGATCCATAACCTTGTAGGTGCAGGAGATTCCGAGGGCAGTATGAACGCTGCTAACATCTTAAAACCTGCCCTTTCAAGAGGTGAGATTCAGGTTATCGGTGCCACCACCTTTAATGAGTACAGAAAGCATATTGAAAAGGACGCCGCTTTGGAGCGTCGTTTTCAGCCTGTTACAGTGGAGGAGCCCTCTATTGACGAGACCTTCACTATGCTCAAAGGTGTTAAGAGCTACTATGAGCTGCACCACAACGTAACCATCAGCGATGCTATGCTGCATCAGGCGGTGGTACTGTCGGAGCGTTATATAAACGACCGATTTATGCCCGATAAAGCCATTGACCTTATGGACGAGGCTTGTGCTTGTGCCAGCCTGCGTAATAAAGTGGCAGATGACTATGCAAAGGCACAGCTTAAAATAAGTCACCTTAATATGGTCAGAGGCGAACTGGAGGCAGATGCCGAGAATATCGACTTTGAGAAGCTGGCAACAGTTAAGTCTGAACTGGCAAAGGTTGAGGCTGAAATTGCCAACGTTGATGAGTCAGCGCTGCATTCTATCGTTACCTTTGACGATTTAGCAAAGGTTATTCAGCTTTGGACAGGTATCCCTGCATCCAAAATTCAGGAGAGCGACCTTAAAAAGCTCAGCCACTTAGAAGAGGCTATGCACAAGAGAATCATCGGTCAGGACGATGCTATAAACGTTATTGCTGCTGCAGTTCGCAGATCCAGAGTGCAGATAAATAAAAAGCGCCGCCCTGCATCCTTTATCTTTGTTGGCCCCACAGGTGTTGGGAAGACCGAGATAGTTAAGGTGTTGGCAAACGAGCTGTTTGACACCCCCGAAACCCTGATAAGACTTGATATGTCGGAGTTTATGGAGAAGCATTCGGTGTCACGTATTATCGGTGCACCTCCCGGATACGTGGGATATGACGAGGCGGGTCAGCTCACAGAAAAGGTAAGAAGAAAGCCCTACTCAGTGCTGCTTTTTGATGAAATTGAGAAGGCACATCCTGATGTGCTGAACATTCTGCTTCAGATTTTAGATGACGGTCGAGTTACCGACGCTCATGGCAGAACTGTTAATTTTGAAAACACCATTATTGTTATGACCTCAAATGCAGGCAGTGATAACCGTGAGAGCGCAATGGGATTTGGTAAAACAAGCGCCCAGGCATCTACCGAGAAGGCTATGAAGGCGTTGGAACAGCTGCTGCGTCCTGAGTTTTTGGGCAGGGTAGATGAAGTGGTTGTGTTCAAGCCCTTGGGATATGAGTCGCTTTGCAAGATTGCAGCCTTGATGCTGGATGAGATAAAAGAGCCTTTGGCTGAGCGTGGAATTACCTTTAATTATGACGATAAAGTACCTTGCTTACTGGCAAAAGAGGCTGACGGTAAGCCCAGAGGAGCAAGAGAGCTGAGAAACGCTATCCGCCGCAGGATTGAGGATAAGATCACATCTATGTTGGTTGAAAAGTGCGAAAATCCGCCCAAAGAGATCAACGCTGTTGGCGATAAGGACATAGAGATCCGCTATTAAAATGAAAAAAGCACTCGGGAGGCTTTAAGCTTTCCGAGTGCTGAAGTTTTTATAAAAATTGCAAAAAAACACTTGACCTTTACTCTGTGATGTGTTAGAATAATCAAGTCGTAAAAAACGAATATGCAGGTGTAGTTCAATGGTAGAATTCCAGCCTTCCAAGCTGGCTACGTGGGTTCGATTCCCATCACCTGCTCCAAAAAAGAAGCAACTTTTGTCTACCAAAAGTTGCTTCTTTTTTTATCCAAGCCGCAGGCTTGGCATATTATCAGCCCCCGACAGGGCTGTATATCATCCATCGCCTTGCGATGGTATATCATCACGGCAAAGCCGTGTATAAATCCTCCTGTGGCTTGATGAGATGCAACACTGCGTGTTGATGATATGCAATTCCTACGGAATTGATGATATACAAGGCTTTGCCTTGAT
>JAFQWA010000015.1 GCA_017407705.1 Clostridia bacterium | reverse complement strand
TTGCTACGCAATATGAAATACGCTTCGCGTATGAAATATGCCTACGGCATATGAAGGAACGAATTTTATTTCACATTTTTGCAACGCAAAAATATTTCATAATCCGTAAGGATTATTTCATATGGCGTAAGCCATATTTCACTACACCTTGCACCACCGCCGGTGTGCTGTTTTCAACTCAAGGTTGAAAAATATCAACTATTCTTTTATTGTTTGAATATATATTATCTGTTATAATCAAATCAGAAAAGGAGATGGTTTGATGGATAATACAAATATCGCTTTAGCCGCTAATATACAGAAATATCGCAAAAAGTGCGGATTAACACAAGAAGAACTTGCTGAAAAATTAGGTGTAACATTTCAAGCAGTTTCAAAATGGGAAAACTCAAAATCTACACCCGACATACTTTTTCTGCCCACAATGGCAGATTTGTTTGACTGCTCAATCGATGATTTGTTTTCTTATGTTTCAAAAAACAACAGGGAACAAATAAATTTAATACCCGATATGCAAGTTTCCGACGAAATGAAAGATTTTGTCGGGAAACAAATACGAAGTCAAATTGGTAAGGATGACAGTGCAGATAAGTTTTTGAGTATAGTTGCAGAAAATATTGACGGTAGATTTGAAATGACTGATGATAACATCGAACGCTTGTTAGATGCGTACAGGGAATTATACAAAGCAATGAGAAAAAAGTAAGAATATTTCTTTTCAGGCACATGTCATTCATGTCACTAAATTCAAATTGCCCAAACAAAAAACCATCCGTTTGGATGGTTTTTTGTTTTTAAATTACTTGAATGCCCTTCATAATCCAATCTCTTTCGGGCAACATATCCTTGAGGTGATTTTTATGGCTAAAAAGGGTATGAAGCGCATTGACAGAACCCATACAAACCCCAAAAATGATCTACCGCCGGTGCCTGAAATTCAGGGCAAAGCAAGACACAAAAAGTCGCACGTGAACCCCATAATTCCCGGAACTGAGAGCCCTACCCAAAGGGTTTATCACTATCCACCTACCAAGGAACGTCCGATATCAAAAGCCTATTCCATCATTGATACCGACCTTGCCCGTGATAACCTTGAAAATGATCTTACGGCGGCGGATCTGCAGGATCTATAAATTTATACTTAAAAGGCACAGACTAACATCTGTGCCTTTTAATTTATACGCAGTGCTTGTGCTGGTAGGTAAAATATGTTACAATATTTCTACAAGGTAGGTGATGTGAAATGTTTGTTACTGTTTGGAATATACTTTCATTTTTAATAATAACCCTGATTGCCAACGGATACTTGTTAGTCCAGCATAACACAAAGTGCTTATTTGCGTTTATACCCTTGCTGTTTATCCTTTGCTTATTAACAGGATTTGTTCAGCTGCGCTCTAAGAGTATTCGTCTAAGAATCTGTTACCACGGACTTACCATGCTGCGGATTTTTGTGTTCTCGGCAATATTATCTACCGCATATCACATAGTTTTACTTTTTATTTTACTGCCACAGCGTTTTATGATGCTGATATGGAGCGTTGTGTTTTGCATTTGCGTTGAGGCTATCGTGTTCTGGACCGGCATTATCTGCGTTTACGCCACCTCTGTGCAGTTGGGAATAAAGTACCGTGTTATCGGCGCTTTGTGTGGAATGATCCCTATAGTAAACCTTATTATATTGAAAAAGATAATCTTTATTGTAAGAGATGAAGTGGATTTTGAGTATAAAAAGGAGCTTGTTGATAGGAGTAGGGAACAGGATAAGCTGTGTCAGACAAAATACCCTATTTTGCTTGTGCACGGGGTGTTTTTCAGGGATAACAAGCATTTTAACTATTGGGGAAGAATACCCAAAGCCCTCAAAACCAACGGCGCTCAGGTTTATTACGGTGAGCATCAGTCAGCACGTCCTGTTTGCGACAGTGCAGTTGAACTCACAAAACGCATAAAACAGATAATCAGAGAAACCGGTTGTGAGAAGGTGAATGTTATCGCCCACTCTAAGGGCGGTCTTGACTGCAGATACGCTATATCAGAGCTGGATATGGCCCCGTATATTGCCTCACTTACCACTGTCAATACCCCTCACAGAGGTTGTGGGTTTGCGGATTTTCTGTTGGAAAAACTTCCGCAGGATATAAAGGACCGTGTGGCGGATACGTATAATAAAACCCTTAAAAGATTAGGGGATGAAAATCCCGACTTTATTGCGGCGGTAAGTGATTTAACGGAAGCCGCTTGTAAAGAGCGTAATGAAAAACTTAAATGTATGCCTGATGAGATATTCTGTCAGAGTGTTGGTTCTAAGATGAACAAGGCAAAAAACGGCAAATTCCCGCTGAATTTTTCCTATCACTTAGTAAAGCTGTTTGACGGAGATAACGACGGGTTGGTAAGTGAAAGCTCATTTGAGTGGGGGTCGGAATATACCTACGTTACGGTAACGGGTGAGCGTGGGGTATCTCACGGTGATATGATCGACCTTAACAGAGAAAATATTAAGGAATTTGATGTAAGAGAATTTTATGTGCAGCTGGTAAATGATCTGAAAAAACGAGGGCTGTAAGTAAGGTGATACAATGAAGAAAACATATATAACAACAATGCCTAATCATATAGGTGCTTTTTTGAAAGCAAGTCGTTGCTTTGCGTCGCTTGGTATCAATATTACCAGAGTGAGCTATAACAAGGCTATCGATTCACACACCCTTTTTATTGATGCAGAGGGGACTGCGGAACAGCTTGAAAAGGCAGATGAACAGCTTACCAAGATCGGGTATTTGCAAAACAACAAAAACGATACAAGCATCGTTTTGCTTGAGTTTTGTCTTAAGGACGTTCCCGGCAGTGTAACAGACGTGCTTTCGCTTATAAATGAGTTTAATTTTAATATTTCATATATAAGCTCTCAGGAAAACGGAACGGATTATCAGCTTTTTAAAATGGGACTGTTTATAGATGATGCAGAGAAAATATCTGAGTTTCTTGCCAGTGCGGAAAAGCTGTGCCGTGTTCGTATAATTGACTATAATCATACCGAAAAGGTGTATGATAACAGTATTTTTTATAATTCCTTTGTTTCGGGTATTGCCAAAAATATAGGCTTGTCGCAGAAGATGAAGGAAAAGCTTCTTGTGAATACTAATCTTGCTATGCAAATACTGGATGAACAGGGCCTTTCGCCTTACAGGACTTTTGACAGTATCGGTAGATTTGCCGAGTTACTGGCATCATGCAGAGGGACAAATTTTTCTCCAAGAATAACCGAGCATAAGGTAACGGAAAACACGACCATAGTATTGATCGAGCCGCCCTGCGGCAGTAATACTGCAATTATTAAAAGCGGTGGTGAAGCGTTGTTTATAGACAGCGGCTATGCTTGTTATAAACAGGAAATGGAAGAGATATTCCGCAAGGTGTTGCCGGATTATGACAGTATGAATAAAACTGTGCTGATAACCCACGCAGACGTGGATCATTGTGGACTGCTACCCTTGTTCGATCAGGTGATCGCAAGTAAGAAGAGTGCACAGTGCCTTAAGCTGGAATATGAAGGACAAAACGGTTTTAGGGAACAGAATTTGCTTCACAAGCCATATATAAATATTTGCAAGGTGCTTACCTCATATCAGCCGCCTGAGCCTGATAAGGTAAAGGGCATGTGGGACGATATATCGGAACAGAAGGAGCCGTTGGTGCAGATAGGATTTTTCGATTTTGGCGACCTGCATTTTGAGGTTTATGAGGGAAAGGGTGGTCATCTGCCCGGAGAGATCGTGTTGATAGATTATGCTAATCATATTGCTTTTACAGGGGATATCTACATCAACATCCACGGACTCACCTCACAGCAAGCGGAATATAATCAGTATGCACCTATTTTAATGACTTCGGTGGATACAGACCCTGATTTGTGTGCAGTTGAAAGAAAAGCTGTTTTTCAACGTTTGGGAACAGGGAAGTGGCAGATTTTCGGAGCACACGGATCTAAAAAAGATTATTCGGTTAATATTGATATTTAAAAACTTTCCGTTGACTTTTGTGCTGAAATATGATAAAATATGTCAATATATTTTAAGGGAGGATAAATAATGCTGAATACAAATGTGAATGAAAAATTCGTTAAAGAAGGTCTTACTTTTGATGATGTTTTGTTAGTTCCTGCTATGTCAGAGGTTATCCCGAAGGACATCGTTTTAACTACAAAGCTTGCAAGAGATATTACTCTTAACACACCTTTGATGACTGCCGCTATGGATACTGTTACTGAAGCAAGTATGGCTATCGCTATTGCAAGAGAGGGCGGTATCGGAATTATTCATAAGAATATGTCTATTGAGCAGCAGGTGGATGAGGTTGATAAAGTAAAGCGTTCTGAGAACGGTGTTATTGTTAATCCCTTCTTCCTTTCACCGGATCATTTTGTTTACGATGCTAATGAGCTTATGGCAAAATACAAGATCTCAGGTGTGCCGATATGTGAGAACGGTAAGTTGGTAGGTATCATCACCAACCGTGACTTAAGATTTATGACTGATTACAACGTTAAGATCAGCGAGGTTATGACCAAGGATAACCTGGTAACTGCTCCTGTTGGAACCACTTTGACTGAGGCTCAGGAGATCTTGCGTTCACATAAAATTGAAAAACTCCCCATTGTTGACGATAACTTTATGCTTAAAGGCCTTATCACTATTAAAGATATTGAGAAGGCTGTAAGATATCCTAACTCTGCCCGTGATAAGAGCGGCAGATTGCTTTGCGGTGCTGCTATCGGTGTTACTAAAAACATTATGGAACGTGCTACTGCTTTGGTAGAGGCACAGGTTGACGTTTTGTCACTGGATTCAGCTCACGGACACAGCAAAAACATTATCGAGGCTGTAAAGCAGATCAAAGCTGCTTTCCCCGATGTTGCTCTTATTGCAGGTAATATTGCTACTGCTGAAGCTGCAGAGGCTCTTATCGCTGCAGGTGCAGATGCACTTAAAGTAGGTATCGGCCCCGGATCTATCTGTACAACCCGTGTTATTGCAGGTATCGGTGTTCCTCAGATCACCGCTGTTTACGACGTTGCTTGTGTTGCCGCTAAATACGGTATCCCCGTTATTGCAGACGGTGGTATTAAATACTCAGGTGATATCGTTAAGGCTTTGGCTGCAGGTGCAAACGTGGTTATGATCGGTTCATTGTTTGCAGGCTGTGAGGAGTCTCCCGGTGAAACTGAGATCTATCAGGGCAGAACCTTTAAGGTATATCGTGGTATGGGCTCTATCACCTCTATGAACAAGGGTAGTAAGGATAGATACTTCCAGGAGGATGCACGTAAACTGGTTCCCGAAGGTGTTGAGGGCCGTGTTCCTTACAAGGGCAACCTGTCTGACACTATCTTCCAGATGATCGGCGGTATCCGTTCAGGTATGGGTTATTGCGGCTGCAAGACTATTCCTGAGCTGCAGACTAATGCTAAGTTTGTAAGAATTACAGGTGCAGGTCTTAAGGAAAGCCACCCCCACGACATCAGCATTACAAAAGAATCTCCCAACTATTCTGTTGGAGTATAATAATCAAACAACCCGACAGAAATTATTTTCTGTCGGGTATTTTTTCGGAGATGTAATTTATGAAGGTTTTTGTAAAGGTATTGGAATTTGCGTTTTTAACGCTTATTTGCCTTGCGCTTTTATTTATTTCATCGCCTCAAAAAACAGTTGAAACAGTATCTGCCACTATGCCAACCCAAACGCTCACCACTGCTACGTCAACTGTTTTAACTACCACTGCTATGGACACTACGGTAACTACTACCACCACCGTCAAAACCACCCCTAAACCCACTACCACCACAGTGCCTGTAAACTTTACTGCTTGTGACGATATAATGTTCACCACAGCATCAGTGTCTGCAAGAATGGGTGCGTATTCTCATACATCGGTGATGGAGAAGTTAGATGAAGCCACTGCTGTTAAGCGGACCGGAATAGGGGATAACGGTTGGTCAAGAATTGTGTTGCGTAGTGGAAAGGCCGCTTATGTACCCACTAAGTATCTAAGCGAAAACAGAAAGTTTCCCAACGGGTTTAGTTATAAATTCGATGATATGCAGGTTGTAAATTGTGTGTCGGATTATACATACAGCAGAATGGTTATTGACCTTAACGAGCTGACTGAAAAATATCCCGATAAGCTAACCGTCAGCACCATAGGACAGTCGGTTGACGGCAGAGAAATATACTGTGCGTTGCTTGGAAAAAGTGATGCGAAAAATTGTATTGTTGTGCAGGGCGGAATGCACGGCAGAGAGCATCTTAACCCTTATGTGATAATGAAACAGCTGGAATATTACCTTACCTATTACGATAGCGGAAAATACGGTAATAAAACCTTTAAAGAGATATTTGAAAGCACCGCTGTTTATATTATTCCTATGACCAACCCCGACGGTATTACCATAAGTCAGTTAGGGTTAAGCGGAATAAAAAATGAGGACGTTAAAAAGAATATTAAAAGCATTTACGAGAGTGATAAAAAGCTTAAATATACCACCGACAGCTTTAATGAGTATCTTAGAAAGTGGAAGGCTAATGCTAACGGCGTGGATTTAAACAGAAACTATAAAAAGGGATTTGGTATCAACGCCAAGAGAAACACTTTTAGCGCCAGAGATTATAGAGGTAGCGAGCCTTTCAGTGAGCCTGAAACTAAGGCTTTGGTGGAGTTTTTATCAGGACTAAGCCACCTTAAAGCCACTTTGTCGTACCACTCAATGGGCAGTGTGATTTACTGGGAATGTGACCAGAGCGGAGCCTATAGAAAGCAGTGCCTTGAATACGTTGACTTAATTGAGTCTATGACCGGTTACAGGCCGGTGGGTGCAGGTGGGATACCCTATATCGGCAGCTTTGCAGACCACGTTATTTCGCAGGGAATACCCAATGTAACGTTGGAAACGGGTGTTTATGACACGCCCTTATCCAAGGATGAGTTTTTGAGTATTTGGAGTGAAACCGAAAACTGCATTGTTGCCACTGCAAAACATTTTGGTTGATAATGTTGCTCAAAGGTCAGTTTTCATTTGATTGTGAAAAAATTTCTTCTTTACAGAATGTTGATTTATATGTATTACATATCAGACTTCCTGGGGATTCTTAAGGGCGAGCCCTTAAGCCATTCGGGAAAGGGATTGCAAAGGGAAAACCCAGTTTGGAAGGGTTTTCCCTTGCTGCGTCTTTTCCCCTTTTCTTCGCATAAAGAAAAGGGGTGCCAAAGCGGCATGAGCGAAAATATAAATTAAATTATTTTTAATTATTTACAAAAACGGTGGCGTCCGATAGTGGTTATGGTGGGTCGTGAATATATCCAGTTGCTTTGAGCGGTTTTTGGGTTGTAATAATAAATCGCACCGCCGCTGGGGTCCCATCCGTTTAAAGCATCACGGGCGGCTTTATACGCACTGTCTGCCACCTCAACGTTTATCTGCCCGTCGGTCATACAAGTGAATGCACCCGGCTGATAGCACACTCCTGCGATAGTATCTGGGAAAGAGGAATGGCGCACTCGGTTGAGTATGACCGCACCCACCGCCACCTGACCGGTATATGGCTCACCTCTGGCTTCGGCAGAGATAACTCTTGCTAAGAGATTGTAGTCGGAATTGCCGTTGTTAGAGCCTTTAGTAGAGGATATACCAATGGCTTTCAAGGTGGCAGGACCTGCTATGCCGTCAGCCTTAAGTCCGTTTTTCTTTTGGAATTTCATTACCGCTGATTTAGTCTGACTGCCGTAAATACCGTCAACACTGCCTTTATAATAGCCCCACTTTTTCAGTCTGGTCTGTATTTTGGTGACCTCACTGCCACGGGACCCCATTTTTGATAAGGCAGAGACCTCGTAGGTGGTGTTTAATGTAAAAAACGATATAATACAAAGGTTAAGCAAAACAATAAACATTATCTGCCAAGCCTTTTTAAATCTTTCTGCAAACATACAAAAACTCCTTTCTAATAAGAGTTTTTCCTGTTTAAACAGTATTATGCAAAAAAGACGGCGCCGAAAATCGGTTGCCGTCTTTTAAGTTGCCCCTAAAACGGTTCGGGGGCAGGATTACTATTATTATATGCGAAAAATATTAAGATATTTCAATTTTCATAACTGCAATAGGATCTGCCCATTTACCGTTATGCTTTACAGCCAAATGAATATGATGACTTTCCACTGTTTCGCAGGGAATAGTGTCAACCCCGCCTATAACGGTACCCACCTCAATGACCTGACCTTTCTTAACAGTGGGCTTGTTAAGTCCGCTGTAATATGCGATAATGCCGTTGCCGTGGTCGATGGTAACGGTGTTGCCCATAAGCGGGTCCTCGGTTACATCAGTTACCTTGCCGTTGCCGGCAGCACGTACCTGAGTGCCTTTTTCAGCGGCAATATCAACGCCTAAATGAATTCGCCAGTCTTTATAGGTCTCGGAATACTGCACCTGTGTATCACTGAAATTTTTGGTGATCTTGCCACCTAAGGGCATAACAAAAAAGTCAGCAACCTCACTTATCTTTTTAGCGGTGGTTTTGAGAGCAACCGTTGCTTTTGCAGTGGTGCTCTGTGTGGTAGGAGCGGCGGTAACACCGGGCTGATTTTTCTCCACATCTTTGACAGTGGGCGTCTGAGTGGTGCTGTAAATAATGTCATCGGGCTTGTCTGACGGGGTAGGGTTTACCGCCGACCAAGCTCCGGCACCCAATGCCAACATACATACTGCCAATGCAAAATATAAACTTTTTCTTTTAAAGAAACTTACTTTCTCGTTGTTTTCAAACTTCATAACAAATGACCGTCCCTTCGTGTTTGACATTAGTTTTACCCGGAATTTTTTGGTTTATACAAAATATTTCTGGCTTTTAGTGATAAAGGTCAAAAAAGGTCAAATTTTTTAACATTTTATTTACAATTAAGCTATTGACATCCGGGGCTGATAGTGGTAAATTATAGATGTTAGCACTCGAGGTGCAAGAGTGCTAAATTGATTTTTTACAGAAAAGCGGTGATGATGTATGGAGCTTTCTCAGAGAGAACAAGCGGTTTTACAGGCTGTGATCCGTTCATATATTGTTACCGGTGAGCCGGTTGGTTCAAAGGCACTTTGTGAGATCCCAACGCTTAACGTGTCTTCAGCCACTATTCGTGCTAAG
Source organism: Clostridia bacterium (assembly GCA_017407705.1). Lineage (GTDB taxonomy): Bacteria > Bacillota > Clostridia > Oscillospirales > Acutalibacteraceae > RGIG2202. Next base: position 41,355 of record JAFQWA010000015.1, on the reverse strand, counting down.
ATGAGTGAGCTTTGTGAGTTGGGCTTGTTGGAACAGCCCCACACCTCTGCAGGCAGAATTCCCACCGCTTTGGGATACAGATACTACATAGAGCAGCTTATGAGTGATTATCACTTGACTGATGAGGATAAAAACGTTATTGACAGTCTTTTACCTCATAATATGGATCAGCCCGAAAGGATAATCGAACAGGCTTGTGAGGCCCTGGCTGAGCTTACTAACTGTGCCGCTATGCTGACTACTCCTGCTGATGAACGTGCCTGCGTTAAAAAGGTAAACCTTATAATGCTTGGCAGAAAAACAGTTATGGCAGTGTTGGTCACATCCTCGGGAATAATCAAAAATAAAATAACCCGATGTGATCTGGATATCAGCATTGATTTGTTGGAAAAAGTAGATAACATATTAAAACAAACGGTTTACGGTATGCCCCTTAGCGAACTGAATATGCCCCTTTCACAAATGATAATAATGCAGCTTGGGGCAGAGGCTTTAACTGCCGCACCCATAATAATTGCGGTGTTTGAAGCGGCAGGTTCAGCGGCAGACGCTGAGGTTAAGCTTAAAGGTGAGTCTAATCTGCTGCGGCATAGAGAGTTTTCCAGCTCTAAGGCCAGTCAGCTTTTAGAATATCTGAAAAAGAAAAACGGACTTATCCCGTTTTTGAAAAATGTTGATAACGGTATATCGGTGGTGCTGGGCGATGAGATAGGGGAATCTGCCTTATCCAGCTCAGGCGTTATTATCACAAGATATAATCTGTTTGACCGTCAGGTGGGCAGTATTGCAATTTTAGGTCCTGACCGAATGGATTACGAACACATAATTCCGAGCATACTTTATTTCAGAGACAGCTTGAGCCGTCTTTTAACCGAAAGCTTTTTGGATGAAGACTACTTTTAGATAGGGAGAGAAAATAATGGCTAAAAAAGAATGCAAACAGCCGGTTGAGAATATTGAACAACCCGCTGCTCAGGTGGATAACAGTGAGCTTGAGGCTTTACAGGCTGAGCTCCAAAAGGTAAAGCAGGAGTTAGAGCAGAAAAATGATCTGTTGCTTAGAACCGCCGCAGAGTTTGATAATTTTAAAAAGCGTGAGACCGCTGCTAAAGAAAAGTTATCGGGCTTTGTTAAGGGCGAGACTATTAAAGCCTTGCTTCCTGCAGTTGATAATATCAACCGTGCCATGGCAGCAGACCCCGAATCAGGGGACTACGCTAAGGGCGTTGCTATGACCGTAAAGGGCTTGTATGACGCATTGAAAAATATGGGCCTTGAGGAGATAAACCCCGAAGGTGAGGAGTTTGATGTAAATTATCATCAGGCTGTTATGAGAGTTGAAGACGAGAGTGTTGGTGCAAACATAGTCACTCAGGTGCTTCAAATGGGATATAAGATAGGCGATAACGTGCTTCGCCATGCAATGGTAAAAGTCGCTAACTGCGATTTATAATATTTGATTTATATATTTCGAAAGGACTAGATTATTATGGGAAAAATTATCGGTATTGACTTGGGTACAACCAACTCTTGCGTTGCTGTTATAGAAGGTGGCGAGCCTACAGTTATTGCTAATGCTGAAGGAGCAAGAACAACACCTTCTGTTGTGGCTTTTTCTAAAAACGGCGAAAGAATGGTAGGTCAGGTTGCAAAGCGTCAGGCTATTACTAACCCCGACCGTACTATCGCATCTATCAAACGTGAAATGGGTACTGACTACACAGTTACTATTGACGATAAAAAGTACACTCCTCAGGAGATCTCCGCTATCATACTGCAGAAGCTCAAAGCCGATGCAGAAAGCTATATCGGTTCACCTGTAACACAGGCAGTTATCACTGTTCCTGCATATTTTACCGACGCTCAGCGTCAGGCAACTAAGGATGCAGGTAAGATCGCAGGTTTGGAGGTTCTGCGTATTATCAACGAGCCTACCGCAGCGGCACTTGCTTACGGTGTTGACAAGGAAAACGACCAGAAGGTTATGGTTTACGACTTAGGCGGCGGTACTTTTGACGTTTCTATCATCGAAATGGGTGACGGCGTTCAGGAAGTTCTGGCAACTGCAGGTAACAACCGTTTGGGCGGTGACGACTTTGATAAGCGCATTATGGATTACATTATCAAGGATTTCAAGGCTCAGACAGGTATTGACCTTTCAACTGATAAAATGGCTATGCAGCGTATTAAAGAGGCTGCTGAAAAGGCAAAGATCGACCTTTCAGGCGTAACCTCTGCCGATATCAATCTGCCCTTTATTTCAGCAGATGCTACCGGTCCTAAGCACTATGAAACTACTCTTACCCGTGCTAAGTTCAATGAGCTTACTGCTGACTTGGTTGAAGCAACTATGGGCCCTGTTCGCCAGGCACTTTCCGACTCAGGTCTTACTGTAAGTCAGCTTGACAAGATCCTTATGGTTGGTGGTTCTTCACGTATTCCCGCTGTTAACGAGGCAATCAAGAACTTCACAGGCAAAGAGCCCTTCAAGGGCATTAACCCTGATGAGTGCGTTGCTATCGGTGCTGCTATTCAGGCAGGTGTTTTGGGCGGCGACGTTAAAGGCTTGTTGCTGCTTGACGTTACCCCCTTATCACTGGGTATCGAAACCATGGGCGGTGTTTCCACAAAGGTTATCGAGCGTAACACCACTATCCCCACTAAGAAAAGTCAGATCTTCTCCACCGCTGCTGACGGTCAGACCTCAGTTGAGGTTCACGTATTGCAGGGTGAACGTGAGTTTGCTAAGGATAACAAAACTCTGGGCGTGTTCCACCTTGACGGAATTGCTCCTGCACCCCGTGGAATTCCCCAGATCGAGGTTACTTTTGATATAGACGCTAACGGTATCGTTCACGTTTCCGCTAAGGATAAGGGAACAGGTAAAGAGCAGGCTATTACTATCACCTCTAACACATCAATGTCTAAAGAGGATATTGAAAAGGCTGTTAGGGAAGCTGAGCAGTTTGCTGAGGAAGATAAGAAACGCCGTGAGGACGTTGACACACGTAACAACGCAGACCAGATGGTATATCAGGCTGAAAAGACCGTTGCAGATTTAGGCGATAAGCTTTCCGATGAGGAAAAGACATCTGTTACAACTGCTTGTGATGCACTTAAAGAGGCGCTTAAGGGCGACAATATGGACGATATCAAGGCAAAGCAGGAAGAGTTGCAGAAGGCAGTATTTGCTATCTCTGAGAAGGTTTACAAAGAAGCTCAGGCACAGGCTCAGGCTGCTCAGGGTACTGAAGGTGCTCCCCAGCAGGATAATGTGTATGACGCTGAGTTTACCGAGGCTGAGGATAATCAATAATTATAAATACACGGGGCAGGGGTTTACACTTTGCCCCGTGTAATAGAGTTTTTATTACATAATTTATTTGGGAGTTGTCTTTAATTTATGGCAGATAAACGGGATTATTATGAGGTTTTGGGCGTTGACAAAAACGCTGATGACGCACAGATAAAAAAAGCATACCGTCAGGCGGCAAAAAAATATCACCCAGACCTTAATCCGGGTGATAAAACTGCCGAGGCAAAGTTTAAGGAAGTCAACGAGGCCTATGAGGTGTTGTCTGACTCCGAGAAAAAAGCAAGATATGACCAGTTTGGTCATGCGGGTGTGGACCCCAACTTCGGTGCCGGCGGTGGCTACGGTGGTGGTTACGGCGGCGGTTTCGGGTTTGACGGCGTTGATCTGGGCGATATATTCGGCAGTATCTTCGGCGGCGGTTTCGGTGGCGGCAGACGTGCTAATCCTAACGCACCCCGCAGAGGTAACGACACCTCAGCCAACGTGGTGCTTTCATTTGAAGAGGCTGCAAAGGGTTGTACTAAAACAGTTAAGGTAAGCCATATTGAGTCTTGCCCCGACTGTAACGGCTCAGGTGCAAAGGCAGGAACCTCTGCAAAAACTTGTCCTGACTGTCACGGAACAGGTCAGGTCACCTCAATTCAGCGTACACCCTTTGGTCAGATGCAAACTCAACGTCCTTGTTCCAGATGTGGCGGTAGCGGTAAGATAATTGAAACACCTTGTCCCAAATGCTCAGGTAAGGGCAGAGTAAGGGTAACTAAAGAACAGCAGATAAACATTCCTGCAGGTATTGACGACGGGCAGACACTTAACGTCCGTGGTCAGGGTGATGCAGGTTATAACGGCGGCCCTGCAGGTGATATGCACATTAACATAAACGTGCGACCTCACCCGATTTTTGAGCGTGAGGGATACAACGTTTATTGCGATATCCCCATAACCTTTGCTCAGGCGGCACTGGGTGCTGAGATAACTGTGCCCACCTTAGACGGCAAGGTTAAATTCAAGATCCACGAGGGCACTCAGCCTAATGATGAGTTTAAACTCAGCGGAAAGGGTATTCAGCGTTTGCAGGGTAACGGCAGAGGCGACCAGTATGTTAAAGTGGTGGTTGAAGTGCCGAAAAACCTTTCGGGTGAGCAAAAGGATCTGCTTAAACAGTTTGAAGAAAAAACCTCAGAGCAGAATTATAAAAAGCGTAAAGGCTTTTTCGATAAGCTGAAAGATATGTTTGATTAAAATAAAAAGCTTAAGGTGTTTTATCACCTTAAGCTTTTTTATATGTTAAATATTTCATCGTAGGTTGTATTAAGAACTTTTTTGATTACAATAATTTCATCGGGATATAAATGTCTTTGACCAACCTCAATTTTAGCAACAGCACTTCTTGTTATATCCCAACCTTCGATCTGCAATTTTGCAGAGAACATTTCCTGTGTCAAATTAGCTTTCTCACGAAGATTTTTTATATTTTCACCGATTTTCTTTTCAACATCTATATTCATCGTTACATCACCTTTTTGCGCTTATTTAAGTACAAAAGTATTTGACAATATTATAGATGAATGATATTATATTTATGCACCTATATGAGTGCAACTGTAATATTTTAATATGTTAAAGGAAAATTTCATGACTATAACATTCTTTGGGCACAGTGATGTCATACGGTTTGACAGGGTTTTATTAAAAAATCTATTAACAGATTTAATAGAAAATCAAAATGCCACTTTATTTTATGTAGGGAATCAGGGTGGATTTGATAGGGTAGTACTAACGATATTAAAAGAATTAAAGTGCATTTATCCTCATATACAATATTATATTGTTTTAGCTTATATTCCGGTAAAATCAGGTGAGTATGATTGCTTGAATACAGTGTATCCCGATGGTCTTGAAAATGTTCCGAAACGCTTTGCTATTTGCAAACGCAATGACTGGATGATAAAGCAGGCAGATACTGTTGTGGTTTATGTTACTCGCGGCTATGGTGGAGCAAGTCAATTTAAGAAATTAGCTGAAAAGAAAGGAAAACTTGTCATAAATCTTGCAAATTTTAAAAAACAGTAAGTTAGCAGTTGCTATCTCACTGTTTTTTCATTTTATTAAGGCTTTCGGACATTATCAGCATAAGCAGTGCAAATATCATCAGGTAAATCGGGAACAGTCCGATACCTATATGAGCGGCTATAAAGCCGAACAGGGGTGGTGCAAGAACAATGCCCGAATAAGCACTTGCCATTTGTATGCCGATAATGGCCCCAGAATTATCCTTGCCGAAATTAGAGGGGGTAGAGTGGATAACTGCGGGATAAATGGGGGCGGAACCAAGACCGGTAATAACAAGTCCCGATAGAGCAAATATATCTGTTTTAAGGGGCAGTGCCACCAAAATTATACCGAAAGTGGCGGTAAGAATACCAATACGTATCATGGCTTTATCGCCCAGCTTGTCTGAGATAAAACCACTCAAAAACCTACCAAAGGTAATGCCCAAATAATACAGCGAGGCAAATCCGGCGGCGGTTCCCACTTCAATACCTCTGTGCTGCACCAAATAACTACTTGCCCACAGACCTGCTGTTTGCTCTAAAGCACAGTAAGCACAAAAGGTAACCAGCACCAGCCAAACACCGGGTATCTTAACTGCTGCAACCAATCCTAAGGGCTTGTGGTTATCCTCTTGATCCACCGACTCATCAGTGCCTTTTTTCCACATCGGCAGACTGATGAACAAGATAGCAGTAAGGGTAATCTGGATTACTGCGACCCAGAAATAACCGCTGTGCCAACCAAGACCGCCCGTAAGGCAGGAACTCATAATATAAGGGCTGATAGCGGCACCCACACCCCAACAGCAATGCAACCAGTTCATATGGCGTGAAGCATAGTGCAGTGCAACGTAGTTGTTCAGCGCTGCATCTACGGCACCTGCACCAAGTCCGTAAGGGATAGAGAGTATGCACAGTAGAATAAATGAATTGGAAACGGAAAATCCAAATAGGGCAGCGGCTGTCATCAGTGTGCTGACGGCAGTAACAGTACCTGCACCGAATTTGGTGGTAAGTCTATCTGACATAAGACTGGATACCACCGTGCCTAAAGCAATAATAATGGTGATAATTCCTGCATAAGATGAGTCAACATTCAACTCCTGATGTACCACAGGCCAAGCGGAGCCCAGTAGTGAATCGGGTAGTCCAAGGCTTATGAAGGAAATATAAATAATAGCTAAAAGCAGAGAATACATAGATTATTTTTCCTTTATTGAGTTAATAAGTCCACCGGCTTTGATAATAGACTGAATAAAGGGCGGGAAGGGTTCGGTGTGATATTCTTCGCCTGAGGTTACGTTCACAATAACGCCGTTATCAAAATCAATTTGGAGCTGGTCGCCGCTGTTAATACGGTCAGCCTCATCACACTCTAATATAGGCAGACCGATATTGATAGCGTTGCGGTAAAAAATTCGGGCAAAGCTTTTTGCTATAACACAAGACACACCGCAAGCCTTAATGGCAATAGGAGCGTGTTCCCTTGAGGAGCCACAGCCGAAATTTTTATCGGCAACTATAATGTCGCCCACATTCACGCGACTGACAAAATCCTTGTCAATATCCTCCATACAGTGCTTTGCCAGTTCACTGTGATCGGCGGTGTTGAGATAACGGGCAGGGATAATAACATCGGTATCCACGTTACTGCCGTATTTATGTACTTTACCAACAGCTTTCATAGGTTATTCTCCTTTCACCACGCTTAAAGGATCGGTAATATATCCCGTAACAGCACTTGCTGCGGCAACGTATGGGTTTGATAAGTAAACCTCAGAGGTGGGGTGACCCATTCTACCTACAAAGTTGCGGTTTGTGGTAGATACCGCACGTTCGTTTTCTGCTAAAATTCCCATATATCCGCCAAGACAAGGACCGCAGGTGGGTGTGCTGACAACAGCGCCTGCGTTGATGAAAATTTCAAGCAGTCCTTCCTTTAAGCAGTCAAGATAAATCTGACGGGTGGCAGGGATAATAATACATCTTAAATTTTTAGCGACCTTTTTGCCTTTTAATATCTCAGCCGCCGCACGCATATCCTCCATACGTCCGTTAGTGCAGGAGCCGATAACCACCTGATCAATTTTAACCTCACCCACGTTATCAATAGTGCGTGTGTTTTCAGGTAAATGGGGGAACGCCACAGTGGGCTTTAAGGTTGTTAGATCAATTTCAACTATGCTGTCGTAAACAGCGTCATCATCAGCAGAATATACTTTAATTTCACGCTGAAATCTGCCCTCTAAATAAGCAAGAGTTGTATCGTCAACGGGGAAGATACCGTTTTTAGCACCTGCTTCAATAGCCATATTGGCAATACACAAACGGTCGTCCATTGAAAGCTCGGAAATACCCTCACCACAAAATTCCAATGATTTGTACAAAGCACCGTCAACCCCGATACTGCCGATAAGGTGTAAAATAACGTCCTTACCGCCGACAAATCGGGGCTTTTTGCCTTTTATAACCACTTTAATAGCAGAGGGGACTTTAAACCAGGCAGTGCCCGTAGCCATAGCAGCGGCCATATCGGTGGAGCCGACACCCGTTGCAAAAGCACCCAAAGCACCATAAGTGCAGGTGTGGGAGTCAGCACCGATTATGCAGTCACCTGCACCAACTAAGCCTTGCTCAGGCAAAAGTGCGTGTTCAATGCCCATTTTATCTGTATCAAAATAATTTACAATATCGTATTTATCAGCAAAGCGGCGTACCTGACTGCACTGCTGTGCCGCTTTAATATCCTTGTTGGGCACAAAATGGTCCATAACCAAGGAAATGGCAGTGGTGGAGAAAACGTTATTTGCTCCTGATTTTTCAAACTCGTTGATAGCAACGGGTGCAGTAATGTCGTTTGCCAGTACCATATCAAGCTTTGCACTTATAAGCTGACCTGCACGGACTTCACTGAGTCCTGCATGGGCGGCAAGTATTTTTTGAGTCATAGTCATTGCCATATTGCTATCATCCTTTCGGTTGGTTTAAGAAATTAAGCTTGTATTCAATGGAGTCGCAAAGGGCAATCCAGCTTGCTTCAATAATATCACAAGACGCACCTACTGTGGTCCAGATGTCGGTACCATCAGTAGAGGTGATAAGTACTCTAACCACCGCACCGGTAGCGTTTTTAGAGTCCATAACCCTAACCTTGTAGTCGATAAGGTGAACGGATTTCAGCTGAGGGAAAAATCCTTTAAGCGACTCTCTGAGTGCTTTATCCAGTGCGTTAACAGGACCTTCTCCCAAACACTGCGCCGACTTAGTCTCGCCGCCTGCCTCGACCTTTATGGTAGCACAGGCTGAACTGCCCTCAGTGTAGGGCAAAACGTCGGACACGTTGTAACTGATAAGCTTAAATGAGGGAGTGTAGTCACTAAGCAAGCGTCGGCACAGCATCTGAAAACTGGCTTGAGCGGCTTCAAACTGATAACCCTGATTTTCAAGGCGTTTAAGCTCGTCAGTGACCTTAGCGATAAGCTCCTCGTCTTTACCTATTTGAGGCATAAAGCGGCTGATTTTGTGATGTATGGCAGTTTTGCCTGAGATCTCAGAAACGGGCAACTTACGCTTATTACCCACCGCTGAGGGTTCAATATGCTCAAAGGTAGCGGTGTTTTTCACCACACCGTCAGCGTGCATACCTGCCTTGTGGGTAAACGCCGCACTGCCGATATAAGGCTCCGAGCGTTTGATAGACGTGTTGGCGATTTCTGCAATATGTCTTGCAGTGGGGGTTATAAGGCTAAGCTTATCTTGGGGAATACACTGGTAATCACGTTTTATCTGCAGATTTGCTATCACCGATGCCAGTGATGTATTACCGCAACGCTCACCGATACCGATAAAGGTGCCCTGCACCTGATCAGCACCGCAGTAAACCGCTGCCACTGAAGATGCCACCGCCATACCGCAGTCGTTATGACAGTGGATAGCGATTTTCGTGTTGGGGAAATTTAATATGACCTGAGCGGTTATATCGCTTATTTCATCGTAGAAGGTACCGCCGTTAGTGTCGCACAGAACAAGTCTGTCAGCGCCGCTATCCACCGCCGCTGAAAGCACCTTTAAAGCATATTCCTTGTTAGACTTAAATCCGTCAAAGAAATGCTCTGCATCAAAAAATACCTGCTTGCCTTTAGCTTTTAAATAGGCAATACTGTCGGCTATCATATTGATGTTTTCATCATTTGTGGTATGTAAAATCTCGCTGACGTGCAGGTCCCAGCACTTGCCGAATACACTGACAGTATCAACGGGAGCATCACCCAGTATATTTAAAGCAGTATCCTTGTCTGCAGAGGAATTTTTTCTGCGAGTGGGACCAAATGCCACCAGCTTTGAATGTTTAAGCTTTAAATGCTTTATCTTTTCAAAAAGCTCAGCATCCTTTGGGTTAGATGCGGGATTTCCTGCCTCGATGTAATCTATTTTAATATCATCAAGCAGACGTATAATATCCAGCTTATCCTGTACTGAAAAGGATATACTTTCACCCTGAGCACCGTCACGAAGAGTGCTGTCAAAAATTTCGATTTTGCTCAATGATACCACCACCTAACAAATTAACTTTACTTATAATTTTATTATTTTTATGTATTTTTGTCAATCACTTTAATACTCTTTATTTACAAAGCAGTACAAAGATTGTATAATACTTTAAGAGGTGAGTAGCGTGAGAATAAAAGTTATTGCCTGTAAGGTGCTTTGCCGTGAGTTGTCGGAGCTTATTGCTGTGAGCAAAAACGTTATAGATATAACCTGGCTTAAGCAGGGTTATCATAATGAACCGGATAAGCTGCGTGAGATATTGCAGAGAATAATAAATGAGATAGACGAGGGCAGTCACGAAGGAACCTACTGCGGTAAAAACGGGTGGGTAGGTACTGCGCCCGATGAGATAGACGCTATCGTTTTGGGTTACGGACTTTGCTCTAACGGAGTAGTTGGATTAACCTCAAAAAAGCACACGCTGATAATCCCAAAAGCCCACGATTGTATTACGCTGTTTTTAGGTTCAAGAGACAGATACAAACAGCTTTTTGACAGTATGAAGGGTGGAGCATATTGGTACACCCCGGGCTGGATAGAAAACACACCTATGCCCTGTGAAGAAAACTTTGTGGGGTTAAAGGAGCATTATGCTGAGCTTTACGGCGAGGACAACGCTGAGTTTTTACTTGAAACCGAGAATAACTGGTATCGTGACTATAAGTATGCCGCTTACGTTAAGCCTCATAATCCCGATTACCCCGATTACAGTGAATTTACCCGTAAAGCGGCTCAGTATTTTAATTGGAGCTTTGCTGAGTATGACGGAGATATAGCTTTGCTTAAAAAGATTGCTGATGGTAATTTCGATGATGATTTTCTTATTATTCCGCCTAATCACACCGCTCAGCCAAGCTATGACGATGAAATAATTAAAATTAAAAATCCTTGAAGAATTTAAGATTTGTGGTACAATAGAGTATATGCCATAAGGTAGGTGAGAATATGGATCTTAAAATAGGCTTGTTCAACGAATCCTTTCCCCCAACGGTGGACGGTGTTGCCAACGCTGTTTATAATTATGCCAAGAATATTGACGCTAATCACGGCAGAGTAACAGTTGTTACTCCCAAATACCCCAACGTTATAGACGATTATCCCTTTGAGGTTTACAGATACGGTTCCTTTGACGTTTCAAAGAAGCTGGGATACCGTGTGGGTAACGTGTTATCTCTTAAAACCTACAACGATTTAATCAATGAGAAATTTGATCTTATCCATATCCACTCACCCTTTGCGTCATCGGTAATTGCAGATTTAGTATCCAAGTTCAGACACAAGGTTCCCATAGTTTTCACATATCATACCAAATATGATATTGATATAAAAAAGCGTATTCCAACCAAGGCGTTTCAGAAAATAGCAATGAAATTTTTGCTCAGAAACATAAATCTTGCCGACGAGGTGTGGGTGGTTACTGAAGGCGCCGCCGAAAGCCTCAGGAACATCGGCTACACCGGTAAGTACCGTGTTATGGAAAACGGTACCGACTTTCCTTTAGGTAGGGCTGATGATAAAATTGTTGATAAAATAAGAGCGCAGTATGGTCTTGATAAAAACCAGCTGACCTTCTTGTTTGTTGGCAGAATGATGTGGTACAAGAACGTAGGTCTTATTTTAGACGCTTTAAAGCTTGTTGCCGATGATATCGATTTTAAAATGGTGTTCGTGGGTGACGGTGTTGACCGTCCTGCCATTGAGCAGTATGCTAAAAGAATAGGCTTAGGGGATAAAACAGTATTTGCAGGTACGGTGTATGACCGTGAGGTAATGCGTGGCTTTTTCAGTAGCGCTGATTTGTTTATGTTCCCCTCAACTTACGATACCGCAGGTTTAGTGGTAAAGGAAGCCGCCGCTTGTGAGTTGCCCAGTATTTTAGTTGAGAAAAGCTGTGCAGCGGAAGGCGTTCAGCACGATTTTTCCGGATTTTTGTGCAGTGAAACTGCCGAAGATATGGCGGATAAGATAAAGTGTGCCGTCAAAGACAAAGAGCATTTAAGAGAAGTTGGAAAAAACGCACAAAAATATGTGTATTTATCCTGGGAGGACGCGGTAAAACGGGCGTATAACCGCTATGAGGAAATTGCATTTTCCTGGCCGAAGGACCTTCCTTACAGAAGAAATGAAAAGGAGAAAAAATAATGAGCAATATGCAGCTTAAACCTATAGCAGCAGGGGATACTGTTGCAATTATAAAAACCACTATGGGAGATATCAAGTTCAAGCTTTTCCCTGAAAAAGCTCCCAAAACCGTTGAGAATTTTACTACCTTGGCAAAGCAGGGCTATTACGACGGTATTATCTTCCACAGAGTTATTAAAGACTTTATGATTCAGGGCGGTGACCCCACAGGTACAGGTATGGGCGGTCAGAGTATTTACGGTCATCCTTTTGAGGACGAATGTTGCTTAGAGCTGCGTAACTATCGTGGTGCATTATCTATGGCAAACGCAGGTCCTAACACCAACGGCAGTCAGTTCTTTATTGTTCACGCATCAGAGGTTGATGACGGACTTATGTCACAGATGAAACAGTTGGTTGACCGTGGTTTCCCCGCTGAGGTAAATGAAAATTATGCAAAGCTTGGCGGTACTCCCTGGCTGGATTTCAAGCACACTGTGTTTGGTCAGGTGGTTGAGGGTATGGACACTGTTGACGCTATCGCAAACGTTAAGACTGCTATGGGTGACAAACCCGTTGACGAGGTTAAAATAATTACTGTTGAGATCATTGAGGAGTAATTTTATGAAATTTTTGAAAATTACAGCGGCGATAATGTCGGTGGTTATGGTATTACTCACCGCATCGGGCTGCAACAAAGCCGATGATGAGCTTAAAGGTGTAGAGCTTGCCACAAGAGGCACTCAGGTAGAGGGTGCTGTGGAAAAGCCTAAATATGTGTCTGTTGGTAAAAACGGATCCAGAACCGATAAAAAGTTAGGCTTTCAGTTTGAAAAGCCCCAAAGCGGTGAAGAGATTGCAGTATTTACCATTAAGGATATGGGTAAGATAAGAATAAGACTGTTCCCCGATGAAGCACCCATTACTGTTGCAAGCTTCAAGTCTCTTATTAAATCAGGTTATTACGACGGTATAATTTTCCACCGTGTTATCAATAACTTTATGATCCAGGGCGGTGACCCCACTGCCACAGGCTCAGGTGGTCAAAGTGCCTGGGGCGTTGACTTTGAGGATGAGTTTAACGCTAACCTCTTGAATTTCAGAGGCTCACTGTCTATGGCAAACAGCGGCAAACACACCAATGGCAGTCAGTTCTTTATCAACACTTGTGATACTGCTGATATCAGTATGGACAATATAAAGAGCGGCTATGATATGTATGTGCAGTATAAAAAGCAGTATGAAGAAGAACTCAAAAAGCAGTACGGCGACGAGTGGCTGGACGTATTTAACAGTATGCTTCAGGGTTCTGTGGCGGATCCTAATAAAGTAACCCAAGAGGTTATTGATATGTATAAACAAAAGGGTGGCAACTTCCACTTAGACGGTGCTTTTTCCGCTTTAGGTAAGGGACACTCGGTATTCGGTCAGGTCTTCTCAGAGGATATGACTATTGTGGATAAGATCGGCAAGAGTGAGGTTAACAGCAGTGACCGTCCGGTTACCGACGTTGTTATCGAAAAGGCTGAGATAGTAATTTATAAATAATTTGGAATGAGGAAAATATGCTTGAGGCACTAAGTTACGGTTTGACCGTTGCAATTCAGGTGGGCATTTTGTTCGTGCTGATATTTGCAGGTCTTTTAATGGGGAAATATAAGGTAGTCAATAAAGTCGGCATAGATCAGTTCACTGATTTTTTGCTGTATATCATCACACCTTGCCTTATAGTTAACGCTTTTTTAAAAGTTGAATATAACGACAGCACCGTAACTCAGTTGCTGATCTCTGCTGCTTGTGCTGTGCTTTGCCACCTGGTGGGTATTATTATCGCATTTGCGTTTAAAAAGATACAGCCTATAAGCAAGCAGGCGGTTTACCGCTTTGGCATAATTTTCTCTAACGGCGGATTTATGGCACTGCCGCTTGTTCAGGCACTTATCGGTGAGAAGGGTGTGTTTTTGGTATCACCCTATGTTATCGCCATAAACGTTTTCACCTGGACTTACGGTGTGGCACTGTTTAAGTCTGATAAGAAAACCAGCAAGCTAAAGGCGTTTTTAAATCCCGGTGTTTTGGGAATTTTGATCGGTTTGCCCTTGTTTTTACTGCGAATTCCCGTCCACGAAATAATCGCAAAGCCGGTAGCGTATTTAGCTGAGATAAACACACCTATCGCCATGATAATCACCGGCTACTGCCTGCTTCACTCTAATATCAAGCAGGGTCTGCGTGATAAAATGATGTGGATAACATCAGTTATCAGGCTGATAGTAATTCCGCTGATTATGCTGGTAGTTTTTAAGTATGTAATGCAGCTGCAGGGCGATCTGCTTATCGCTTGTATGGTACCTGCCTGTGCACCCTGTGCGGTGAATAATATGATGATCTCTGCTAAGTTCGGCGGAGATACCGAAACGGCGTCACGTCTGATTCCGTTTACCACACTTATTTCAATAATCACCATTCCGCTTATGCTGGTGCTTACAAAACTGTAAAATGAGTATTTAATTGATAGGGGATAAGGAAAATGAAAAAATGTTTAAACTGCAACACATCTTTGGCTGATGATGTAAACGTTTGTCCTTCTTGCGGCAGTGAGGAGTTATCGGAAACTGTAAGAACAGGCGGCAGAAAGTCTAATTCTAAAACTAAAAGAATAGTTATCAGCGCTATCGCACTGGTTTTGTGCATCGTATGTGTGGGATATATTTATTTTGCTAAGGTAGTTCCGTCACAGCCGGTAGAAAACTCTGTAGAGGCTATTTATGAGGGTAATTTTCAGAAGCATCTTGAGAATATTCCGCCTGATGTAAGAGAAAACGAGCGTAGTTTGTTCAGTCAGAAGTATTTGAACGAGGAAGAGTTTAAAACTCAGGCACAGAGTCAGTTGGAAGGAAATTTAGGTAAAAACGTTTCAGCGAAAGTAAAGGTGCTGGAAACACAGCGTCTTTCCGGCGATGCCTTAGTTAGATTACAGCAGGAAATGAGACAGTACATATCCTCCGAAATTCAGGACGCCGCTTACATCACTGTGAAAATAACCTTGACCGGTGACGATAATGAGGTAGTAACCTCAAAAACAATAGTATCATTGAAGATGAACGGTAAGTGGTACGCACAAAATTCATTGTTCGGTTTAACAGCACAAAATTAACGGTTTTAAAAAAGTCATTGTGAGTAAAATCACAATGACTTTTTATTTTTCTCACATATAGGACAAACTTGCATAAAATGTAGTGAGCGGCAGTAATTAAAACAAAAAGGAGTAGCTATATGAACGAGATGTATGACCGTATTTTCATGGGAATGGATAACGGTATATGCAAAAACGATATTGATAATCTGCCTTTGGCTATGGCTTATGTTCCTTGCCAGAAGTGGGAGCATATCTACGATAACGACGTAGCACTGTGCAGAGGCACTATCTTTGCCAAGCTTGACTTGCCGTTTTTAGGTAGGAGGGCAACGGAAAAATGAGTGAAAAAGAAAAACTTTTGAAAAACGTAAGAATGTATAAATTTGCTATGATCGAGGCAGGAATGTTTTTGGATACTCACCCTAACGATAAAGAGGCACTGGAGTATTTCAGAAAAAACAAGGCGTTAGCTGAAAAAGCAACTGAGGAATATGAAAAGAGGTTCGGCCCGTTAACATTAAGAGGTGCCGGCGAAAAAGAAAGATCATGGGACTGGGTAAAGGGACCATGGCCTTGGGAGGGTGAGAAATAGTTTATGTGGAGTTATGATAAAAAGCTTGAATATCCCGTAAAAATAGCACGTCCCAACCCTGCACTTGCTAAGGTTATTATTTCGCAGTTGGGCGGTCCTCACGGTGAGCTGGGTGCGTCTATGCGCTACCTGCATCAGCGTTACAGCGCACCTTATGACGAGGTTAAGGCTATCCTTACCGACATCGGTACCGAAGAGTTAGCACACTTAGAAATGGTTAGTGCTATTTTGCATCAGCTTACTAAGGATATGACAATCGACCAGATCAAAAAAGACGGTTTTGACACCTATTTTGTGGACCATACTGCAGGACTTTATCCGCAGTTTGCATCAGGAAATCCCTTCTCAGCAGAGACCTTTGCTTCAACCGGCGACGTAATTGCCGATCTGCACGAGGATATGGCGGCTGAGCAGAAAGCACGTCTTAGCTATGACAACCTGTTAAGACTTGTTGATGATCCCGATGTAAGAGATCCCATCAAGTTTTTGCGTGAGCGCGAGATCGTTCACTTCCAGCGCTTCGGTGAGGGACTCAGAAAGGTTATCGACGATCTTGATTCCAAGAATTTTTACGCCTTCAACCCAAGCTTTGATAAATAAGAAAAAAACCGTCCATCGGACGGTTTTTTCTATATAATATATTCCTCTAAATCCTTTTTAAAACGGACGTTTACAATGGCGTTTACCAAAATGTGATCATCAAGATATTCCTCACTTAACACCTTGCCGTCGGAACGGATTTTTGCAATCAGACCCACTTTATCATAGGGGATTTTCAGGGCAAGAGTTATCCTATCCTTTTGCAGTCGCTTTTGGATAACGCTGAGCAGCTTATCAATACCCTCGCCGGTTAAAGCTGAGATCTTCACTGCGTCGTTTATATTATCAATTATAAAATCATCATTCATCACATCACACTTGTTGACAACTGTTAATATTTTATCGCCGCTGCAATTAAGCTCCGACAATATATTCTGCGTCACTTTGAGATGTTCGTCCGCCTCACTGCTGCTGCCGTCAACAATATTTAGCACTAAATCGGCGTTTGCCGCTTCCTCTAAGGTGGACTTAAACGCTTCTACTAAATGGTGTGGCAGCTTTCTGATAAGACCAACCGTGTCGATCAGCATAATTTCCTTGCCGTCGGGCAGGGTGAGTGCTCTGGAGGTGGGGTCCAGCGTTGCAAACAGCTTGTTCTCACTTAACACACCTGCGTTGGTGAGTGCGTTCATCAGTGACGATTTACCTGCGTTAGTGTAGCCTACTAACGATACTGTTACAACACCGGTTTTCTTGCGACGATTTTGCAGTACCTTGCGGTTTTTCTCCACCACCGACAACGCTTCTTCCAAAGCATTTATTCTGCGACGAATATGACGTCTGTCACTTTCCAGCTTAGTCTCACCGGGGCCACGTGTACCGATACCGCCGCCAAGACGGGAAAGCTGAGTACCCTTGCCGCCAAGACGGGGCAGAGTATATTTCAACTGAGCCAGTTCAACTTGAATCTTACCCTCTCTTGAACGGGCACGTTGAGCAAAAATATCCAAAATCAGCAGGGTTCTGTCGATAACACGCACGTCGGTTATCATTTCAACATTACGCTGCTGACTGGGAGTTAACTCATCATCGAAAATGATAAGGTCGATATCGTTAGTACGGCAGGTGTCGGCAATTTCGTGCAAAAAGCCCGACCCCACAAAGGTTGCGGAATCAATAGTTTTACGTCTTTGAATTGTTTTTGCAAAAACCTCTGCTCCTGCAGTCTGAGCCAGTTGCTCCAGCTCGTCGATCAAGGCTTCAGCGTCATACTCACCTGTGTCAACGCCTATAAGCAGTGCTTTTTCAGGTCTGATTTCGTTTACAAAAAAGTCCATAGTTCCTCCACGTTACATTGTAAATTTATTATACGCCATTTTTATTGCATTTACAATTGCTTTTTGGGACTAAGTTAGTATATAATAAGCGTAACGGAGGTGCTTTATATGGAAAATTTTGTGTTTCATAATTATACAAAAACCATATTCGGAAAGGGTATGGAGGATACTGTTGGCAAGGAAATAAAGGCTTATGCCGATAAGGTTTTACTGCACTACGGCGGCGGTAGTATTAAAAAGAGCGGACTTTATGATAGAGTTGTGAAGTCCTTAAAGGCGGCAGACGTTGAGTTTGTGGAGCTGGGCGGTGTTCAGCCTAATCCCCGACTTAAGCTGGTTTATGAGGGTATTGAGCTTTGCAAAAAGGAAAATATCGGATTTATCCTGGCTGTTGGCGGCGGCAGTGTTATCGACTCATCAAAGGCGATTGCACTGGGTGTTAAATACAGCGGCGACGTTTGGGACTTTTATGCAGGAAAGGCTCAGGCTACTGAGGCTCTGCCCGTTGCTACGGTTTTGACTATTCCTGCCGCAGGCAGTGAGAGTAGTCCCAGCTCGGTTATTACTAATGACGATATTAAGATCAAGTCGGGCTATACATCTAATATAACACGTCCTGTTTTCAGCATTTTAAATCCCGAGTATTGCTTTACCTTGCCGAAAAATCAGGCGGCAAACGGTATTTGTGATATGATGGTGCATATTTTCGAGCGTTATTTCACCAACACCGAAAACGCCGATCTTACTGACCGTTTGTGTGAGGCGACCTTGAAATCCATTATGTATAACGCACCTAAGATTATGAAAAATATGAGCGACTACGATGCCTGGGCAGAGATAATGTGGGCGTCCAGCGTGGCACATAACGATATTTTGGGTGTAGGCCGTAAGCAGGACTGGGCATCTCACGCTATCGAGCACGAGATCAGCGCTATTTACGATATTGCTCACGGTGCAGGTTTGGCTATTATTTCACCCGCTTGGATGAAGTATGCTTACAAGGATAATGTGCCTATGTTTACACAGTTTGCCCGTAACGTTATGGGTGTTGAGGGCTCCTTTAAGCATCCCGATGAGCTTATTTTAACTGCTATCAGCCGTTTGGAGAGCTTTTATAAGTCAATAGGACTGCCCACCCGTTTGTCTGACCTGGATATTGGGGAAGAAAACATTGAGCTTATGGCTGAAAAGTGTGTGGGGGACGGCTGTTGCGGTGGACTTAAAAAACTGTACAAGCAAGACGTTGTTGAGATATATAAATTAGCAAAATAAAAATTAGGCTGACATACCTGTCAGCCTAATTTTTTTCGCAGTTCTACTAATATTGCCCGTTCTCGTCGGGATACTTGCACCTGTGTCATACCAAGCTCTTTGGCGGTCTGGCTTTGAGTTTTTTCCTTGTAATACCTGAGCATTATCAGGTCACGGTCTTTATCGGGCAGGGAAGTGACTGCCTGTTTTAAAGAGAGAGCACCCACCACAGTCTCCTCAAATTCACTGCTTGGCAGCTCCAACTCACTTACGCCGTCTTCACCCTCATAGGTTAAAGATATGGCAGGCAGTGAGGCGGTAAGTGCCTGAGCGGCTTCTTCGGGGGAAACGTTAAGACTCTCTGCCAACTCACCCACAGTGGGTTCACGGTTAAGTTTAACCTGTAATATCTGCTGCTGTCGGGTAGCCTTTAAGGACAGTTCCTTTAAGGTCCTGCCCACTTTAACGGTGCCGCCGTCACGGAACAACCGCTTTATCTCACCTAATATCACCGGCACGGCGTAGGTGGAAAAACTAAAGCCTCTGCTTTCGTCGAAGTTGTCAACGGCTTTGATAAGCCCCACGCACCCTGCGGAGTACAGGTCATCATACTCGATGCCCCGATTGGTCATACGATGACAGCAGGAATGTACCAGCTTTAGATTGCTTTCAATAAATTTATCTCTATCGGTCATATCCGACACCTTTTATCGTGATTTTAACTGCTTGTGGAATATAACCGTAGTACCTTTGCCCACTTGGGATTTTACATATATCTTATCCATAAAGCTTTGCATAACCGCAAAGCCCAGTCCTGCACGTTCACCGCCTGCGGTGGTGAAAAGCGGCTCCATAGCCTGTTTTATGTCGGCAATACCGCAACCCTTGTCTTTTATCTTGATAGACACCTTGTTGCCCTGCAAAATACGTACGGTTATGTAAATATATCCTAACTGCTCTTTGTAGGCGTGGACGATACAGTTGGTTACCGCCTCACTGACTGCAGTTTTTATATCACTTATTTCCTCAATAGTGGGGTCAAGTTGAGAAACAAACGCCGCTACCGCCACTCGTGAAAAGCTTTCGTTGGAGCTGCGTGCAAGCAGTTCCATTTTAAATTGATTAAGTATCTTCATTTTTAAAACTCCTTTTAATTTTTAATGGTAGCAAGCCTGTCCATACCTGCTAATTGCATAACCTTTTTAATGTGAGGTGAGAGGTTGGAGATGTGTAACTGGCCACTTAGCAGCTGCATTTGCTTGTAGCGGCCCATAACTAAGCCGATACCTGAGCTGTCCATAAACGTTACATCACGAAAGTCCAAAACCAAAAGCTCAGGTGACTGAGCCATAATCTGGGCGTCAATTTTCTCTCTGACATCCTTTGCGGTGTGATGATCTATTTCACCGTCAAGATAGGCGGTGATGATATTCCCCGATGATTCAATTCTGCATTGCATTATGTAACTTCCTTTCTGATGGCAAAATAAAAAAGCCTATATCTATATGATATAGGCTTTAATTTGAATATTCCCACGAATCCTGTTGTAGAAAAGGGCATTGTTTTATCGGTTTTTAAGATAATTTCGCACATCTGCCGCAAGATAAAAGGATCCGCACACACAAAGGTCTTTATTAAGGCTCAGTGCAGTGTCTATTGCCATCTGCTGACTGTCAAAGGCAGTGACCTTACTGCAGTATTTTTCAGCAATTTCCTTTAACTCATTGGCTGTCATTGATCTTGGGTTGCTGACAGTAACGGTGTAGATCTCATCAAAGCAGGGTGCTAATATAGACATAACTGAGTCAACGTCTTTATCTGCCATCATGCCCATCACAGCAACGGGCTTAGTGTTTGTTTTGGTTAAAAGCTCGAATAAGCTGTATGCACCGTCAGGGTTGTGAGCACCGTCAATAAGTATAAGCGGATTATTTCTCAGCACCTCACATCGGGCAGGGAACTGAGTTTGCTGGATGCCGTTTACTATCTGCTCATCACTCACCTTTAGTCCGCTACACCTTACCGCTTCAATGGCAGTAGCGGCGTTGTAGGGCTGACATTTGCCCAAAATAGGCAGTGTGAAGCATAAATCACCGTAACGCACTTTATCACCCTCAAAGCCCTGCTGTGTTACTTGCACAGAGCTCACATCAGGCAGGATAAACGCGTTATCTCGCTGGCTTGCTATTGATTTAATCACATTTAAGGCACTGTCCTGCTGTATGGGGTAGCACACTGTTTTACCGCCGTTTTTGATGATACCCGCCTTTTCAAAGGCGATCTTGTCTATGGTATCACCCAGCACCGCAATATGGTCAAGGCTGATAGATGCAATAACACTGCAAAGGGGAGTGGGGATAATGTTGGTGGAGTCGAATCTGCCGCCTAAACCCACTTCCAGCACCACCACATCGCAGCTTTCAGCTTCAAAATACATCATAGCCAGTGCAGTGATAAGCTCAAACTCTGTGGGCTTGTCCTGATCATTAAGGGTATCCACCACCGCTTTAAGCTGCTCTGTAAGACGTGCTAAGGTGGATTCCTCGATCATTTCGCCGTTTATCTGAAATCTCTCACGAAAGTCAAGTATATACGGTGAGATGAACAGACCTGTTTTGTAGCCTGCTGATTGCAGAATAGAGGCGGTGTAGGCACAGATAGAGCCCTTGCCGTTGGTACCTGCAACGTGGATAAATTTAAGCTTGTTTTGGGGATTACCCAATTTATCAAGCAATAATGCTATTCTTTCAAGTCCCGGTTTGGAGCCGAACACTAAAAAGGAATTTATATATTCGGTTGCGGTTTTATAGTCCAAAATACCACATCACTTTCAAAAATTATGGCTGCAGAATACTGCAGCCATATAACTTTATCCTAATTTTAAAAGCTCCTGCTCTAAGAGAGTTAATTTCTCTTTAAGAGTTGCTGCTGCGTTTCTTTCTTTTTCCACAACAGCCGCCGGTGCTTTTGCTAAAAATCCCTGATTGCTAAGCTTGTTTTCGATCTGACTTAACTGTTTGAGTGCAGCATCCTTTTCCTTTTCAAGACGCTTTTTCTCAGCCTCAAAGTCCACCAACTCGCCTAAGGGAATGTAGATCTTAGCATCATCGGTTACGATGTTTACAGCGTTTTCAATCTCAAAGCTGTCTGCCACTGAAACCTCACTGCCGCTTGCCAATTTAGCAATAACTGCACTGCAAGCAGAGAAGGTGTCTTTATTAGCAGTTGCAATGTAAACAGCTGCCTTTTTAGAGGGAGCAACGTTCATTTCAGCACGGCGGTTTCTGATAGCACGAACCGCACTCATAATACGCTCAAACTCTTTTTCCTCAGCAGTAAATGCCAATGCATCACTGTACTCGGGGAATTTGGAGATCATAATGCTCTCACCGTCGTGAGGTAATGTCTGCCAGATTTCCTCAGTGATAAAGGGCATAAAGGGATGGAGCAATTTCAGTGTGTTGCTCATTACATAAACCAGAACTGCTTTAGCAGTAGCTTTGTCATCAGAGTTAAGACGGATCTTTGCAATCTCAATGTACCAGTCGCAGAAAACGTCCCAAATGAAATCGTAAAGCTTCTGCACAGCAAGACCAAGCTCAAACTTTTCAAGGTTATCGGTAACCTCTTTTACAACAGTGTTGTACTTGCTGAGTATCCACTTGTCTTCCATATTAAGCTTCTCGGGAATATAAGGAGCGGGTTCCTCGTCCTCAAGATTCATTAAGATAAATCTTGCGGCGTTCCAGATCTTGTTTGCAAAGTTACGGGATGCCTCAACACGCTCAGGCATATATCTCATATCATTTCCCGGACTGTTACCGGTAGCAAGAGTAAATCTTAAAGCATCAGCACCGTATTTCTCGATCTCCTCTAAGGGATCAACGCCGTTGCCTAAGGATTTAGACATCTTTCTGCCCTGAGCATCACGAACCAAACCGTGAATCAGAACAGTGTTGAAGGGAACGTCACCCATATGCTCACAGCCTGAGAAGATCATTCTTGCAACCCAGAAGAAGATGATGTCGTAGCCGGTAACCAGTGTGCTGGTGGGGTAGAAATACTTAAGCTCTTCTGTGTTTTCGGGCCAACCCAAAGTTGAGAAGGGCCAGAGGGCTGATGAGAACCAGGTATCCAGAGTGTCGGGATCCTGAGTTAACTTTGTGCTGCCACATTTAGGGCAGGTATGAGGCTCATCCTTTGATACGATAAGCTCACCGCAATCGTCACAGTACCAAGCGGGGATTCTGTGACCCCACCAAAGCTGACGGGAGATACACCAGTCATGGATGCCTTCCATCCAGTGGTAATAGGTTTTATCAAAACGCTCGGGCACAAACTTGATCTTACCGCTTTTTACAGCTTCGATAGCAGGACCTGCCAAAGGCTCCATTTTTACAAACCACTGCTTTGAAACACTGGGTTCAACAACAGTAGAGCATCTGTAACAGGTACCAACGTTGTGCTTGTGATCCTCAATTTTAATTAAGAAGCCGCCTTCTTCAAGGTCTTTAACCATAGCCTTACGTGCTTCGTATCTGTCAAGTCCCTGATACTTGCCGCCGTTTTCGTTGATATGTGCATCGTCGGTAAGTACGTTAATAACAGGCAGATTATGACGCAAGCCAACCTCAAAGTCATTGGGGTCGTGAGCAGGGGTGATCTTAACCACACCGGTACCAAACTCAGGCTCAACGTAAGAGTCAGCAATAATGGGGATCTGACGGCCTACCAAAGGCAGAGTAACGGTTTTGCCAACCATATCCTTATAACGCTCATCATCAGGATGAACAGCCACTGCAGTATCACCAAGCAAAGTTTCAGGACGGGTGGTTGCAAGTTCAATGTATCCGCTGCCGTCAGTAAGAGGATAACGAAGGTGCCAGAAATGACCGTCCTTCTCTTCATACTCAACCTCTGCATCGGAGATAGATGTTTTACAATAGGGACACCAGTTGATAATACGCTCACCGCGATAGATAAGTCCCTTTTCGTAAAGGTTAACAAAAACCTCTTTAACTGCTTTGCTGCAGCCTTCGTCTAAGGTGAAGCGCTCTCTTTCCCAGTCGCAGGACGAACCCATTTTCTTAAGCTGAGAAATAATACGTCCGCCATAGGTTTCTTTCCATTTCCAGGCACGCTCCAAAAAGCCTTCACGTCCGATGTCGGCTTTGGTGATGCCTTCCTTTGCCATAGCCTCAACGATTTTCGCTTCAGTAGCGATGGACGCATGGTCAGTACCGGGAAGCCACAGAGCGTTGTAGCCCTGCATTCTGCGAAAACGGATAAGAATATCCTGCAGAGTGTTGTCCAGAGCATGACCCATGTGGAGCTGACCTGTAATGTTGGGCGGGGGAATTACAATAGTATAAGGTTTCTTATTTTGATCAACCTCAGCGTGAAAAAATCCACCTTCCTGCCAAAAGGCATAGGTGCGATTTTCAACCTCCTGAGGCTCGTAGGTTTTAGCAAGCTGTTTAGCCATTTCCAATTCATTCCTAACACAAATAATTTACTCTTTATTATGCCATTATTTGAGCCTTTTTGCAAGTGTTTTTTACAATATTATATCAGTATAACGGTTTTCCTTGAAAGTTTAGCGGCGGTATGGTAAAATTTTTGTAAATAAGGACGTTAAAGGCGGTGGGGTTTTGAATAAAAAGCTTGGCTTGTTAAAAACAGTGATTATAGTAGCTGTGATAGTTATCTTAGCGGAATTGTCACTGTTCAACTTTTCTGCTATAACACAAAATACCAACGGTCTTGAAAAACACAATATAGAGCTATCAAGAGATAATTTTTTGTCGGGCGAAGTGGAGCTTGTGTCCGATAACAGCTATCAGCTGAACTCCAACGACCCCACTATACTGGAATTTGAAAATGTGGGAATACAAGCGGACAATATGCTGCTTCAAACGGTGGGGGATAGCAAGTTTTGTACTGTAAAAGTGTATATTACCGATGAGAACCGTTCTGTAAACTTTGTGCCCGTTTTCAACGGAGAAATATATACCGGCAGTGATACTTTAAAAAACATAAAAATTCAGTCGGGTGGTAAGCTTAAGAAATTAAGACTTGAATTTTACAATGCTAAGGATATAAGGATTAAGGGCATTAAACTAAATTATCCCATACCCTTTAGATTTAATGTTTTTAGAGTTGCTCTGTTGTTTTTACTTTGTCTGACGGTAGCAGTTATCATCAAAAAGAGACTGTATAGGGTAATATACAACCCCGAAAACATAAAGCATACAGTGGCAGTCGGTATGTGTGCCTTGCTATGTGCTTTGTGTACTGTTTTTGTGGGTGCAGTACATTCCGATAATGCTGTTGTGAAGTATCCCTTAGAAAATCGGGCGAAAAATTACACGCCATATATTCAGCAGTTCGATGCCTTTATGAAGGGGCAGACTCATTTGGATATTGACCCCGACCCCTTTTTGGAACGCATGGAAGATCCTTATGATGCAGAACAGCGTAAACAGATGGGTGTTGACGTTAGCTGGGACAGGGCCTATTACAACGGTAAATATTATTCCTATTACGGCACTACTCCTATTTTCCAACTGTATTATCCCGTGTATTTTTTGTCAGGTCATATCCCCACAGAGGGCTTTGCCTGTCAGATTTATGCATCACTGCTATCGGCGTTAACAGTGATGCTTGTGGCGTATCTTACACGGCTTTATGTAAAAAAAGCCAACCTACTGCTGATGCTTATATCGTCGGTTGCGGCGGTGGTAGCGGGAAATGTTATGCTTATCTGCGTGATAGGTGACTTTTACTGTTTGCCGCTGCTTTCGGCACTGTTTAATCTAAGCCTTTTTATATGGCTATCGGCCACTGCCTACAAACAGCGAAAAATATGGCGGTTTGCTTTGGCAGGTATATTCTTTGTGTTTGCAGTGGCGTCACGACCAAACACCGCTTTGTTAGGACTTTGCGTTGCCCCTGCGTTTATATCACTGCTCAGAGAAAAGCAGACGGCGGTAAGTGAAAAGGTCAAATTTGCGGCGGCATTTATGGTACCCGTTGTGTTGGGTGCGGTTGGTATAATGAGCTATAACTATGTAAGATTTGGCTCGGTAACGGATTTTGGCTCGGCTTATCAGTTGACGGTAAGTAACATAAGCTATAATAAATTAAGTCTCAGTAAGCTGCTCCCGTCACTTTACCATTACTTTGTGCAGCCTATGGCTTCATCCTTCGTTTTCCCATTTGCAGCACCCTCATCGGCAGATGTGACGGTGTACCCAGGGTATATCTATTCTGCAAAAAGCTTTGGTGTGTTCTGCTATCCTCTAACACTTTTAGTACTTGCACTTCCGCTTTTGAAAGAAAAAGGGAAAAAGTGGGGCGTGGTGCCGGTATCACTGTTTACGGTAGCGGTAATGGCGGCGGCGGTGGCGTTTTTGGACTTCTGCCTTGGCGGTATAAACATACGGTATGTGTCGGATATTGCGTTGATGCTGAGTATTGCGTCGGTGCTGATACTGTTGTGCTTAGAGGAAAGAGTAAGGGATAACAGATTGGCGCATAGGCTGATATGTGCAGCTGCAGTGGTGCTGATAGCAATAACTCTGTTTAGAGGAGTGACGGTGTTGTTCAGCACATCGCCCTATAACATTAAAAAAGATTTCCCCGAGGTTTACAGTATGATAATGGAGCTTTTCAGGGTTTAAAACGGGGCAGAATGGGTTGTTAAAAATATTTTGAGAAAAATGAATATTTTTGTTGACAACTGAACATCTCTTTGATATAATACATTTTGCGGCTTACAAAAACCGCAAAATATGCGAGTGTGCTGGAACTGGCAGACAGGCACGTTTGAGGGGCGTGTGTCTTTGGCGTACGGGTTCAAGTCCCGTCACTCGCACCAAATAAAAAGCACAGACTGAAAAGTCTGTGCTTTTTATTTTTATGCAGGAAAGGGGACTTGAACCCGAATGCGAGTGTCTGTCGGTTGCCGTGAAGCATGAACGGCGAGACAGACTAGCAATAACGCCGCCCACCAAGTGGGCTGAATTGCGACGAAGTCGGCAATTCAAGTCCCGTCACTCGCACCAAAAAAGAAACCTCTTTTGTATAATTTTACTGCTTCCTCATCTGCCGCAAGAACAATAATACCGCTAATATTAGCAGAATGGCGGCATATCCAAGTACCCACCATATGTGAGGAAAAACTCCTGCAAAATTTCCTGCCAACACAGCCCGTTCCATATCCACGGCGTGGACAAAGGGAAGTGCGTAGGAAATCTTCTTAAACGCTCCGCCAACAAGGTCAAGGTCAAACCAAATACCAGACAACCATGCGGAAAGGTTGGTAAGCAAAGCACCGCAGATACCGCCGACCTGCTTATCATTCAATACACTTCCGAACAGCAGTCCCAATGCGATATAGAGAATAGATATAGGAATAATAAATACGATGGCATATAAAATATTTGCTGTAATACTTAGTCCAAGAATGATCGCAGCAATGTAGCAGACAACGCACTGAGCGATAGCAATCGGAATAATCGGCAAAGTGTAACCTAGGATAAAATCCATTGGCGTCAGCGGCGTTGTATACAAGCGCTGCAGCAACGAACTACCTCTGTCTTTTGCGATAATGGTTGCCGAAAACAATGTCATAAATGACAAGCCAAAAACGGTTATGCCAGGAGTCAGGTGCTGTATCTCAAACAATTTTACGGGGATATTTGCCTGTATTGCACTGAGCAAGAGGACTAACACAAGCGGAAAACCGAGGCCAAAAGCCAGATTAAGAGGGTCTCGAAGTATTTCTTTCGTATTTCTGCCCGCAAATGTTAGCATTCTCATTTTGCCACCCCCTTTACGATACGAACAAATGCTTGCTCGAAATTATCCGTTTTCGCGGTTCCTTTGATATTATCAGCGGTATCGCAAATAAGGAGTTTGCCGTCTTTCATAATAGCGATGCGGTCAGAAAGAACCTCTGCTTCCTCCATATAATGTGTTGTAAGAATAATGGTTACATCACCTTTCAGGGAACGAATGATATCCCATAAATCGCTTCGAGCAAGCACATCAAGCCCAAGCGTAGGCTCGTCGAGGAACAATGTGTCCGGCTCGCTGATGAGTGCCATTGCAATACTTAATCTGCGCTGCCAACCGCCGGACAGTTTGCCGGCTTTTTTCTTAATAACAGATTCAAGACCGAACAGTTCAGTCAGTTCTGAGATTTTTGCATTCTGTTTGCCTTTTGAAAAGCCGTGAACACCGCACATCAATTCGAGATTTTCACGAACGGACAGACCGGGTGCAACTGCAGTTTCCTGCGGAGAGACGGCAATAAGTGATTTCACGGCGGCACTATCTTTGCAAATACTTTTCCCGTTCAGAAAAGCATCTCCGCTTGTAGGCTGTGTAAGACAGGACAACATTTTAACAGTAGTCGTTTTGCCGGCACCATTTACACCAAGCAGAGAAAATAACTCTCCTTTGCGAACAAAAAGGCGAAGATCATCAACCGCAACCACATCTTTATATTTTTTTGTTAAACCTTCAATTCTAATGGCATCCATTATTGATCACTCCACACCGTGTTGTTTTTTAAGTCCTTGATAGGAATCCGTGAGCATTTTGCTGACAAGCTCCCAATCAAGATCCAAAAAGCCTGTGGCAAACATTGTGGCAATTCCGTGAACGTACGCCCACATTTCAAGGTGGAACAATTTTACATCAGCACCGCTAAGCCCTGTATTATTATGAACGATCGACTCCATTTTGTCGGTTTGCTCTGTTGTTTCCGGAATCAATTCACTTGAGCGGTCACGCATATATAAGAGTTTGAACAACTCTTTTTCTTCTTTAGCAAATCGTATGTAAGCCATACCGTTTGCCTTATATGCAGGATACTTTCCGATTACAACCTCTCGCTGCATATACTCTTGACACAAAATATCAGCTTTTTCTACAACAGCAAGACGCAGTTCATCCATGGTGGCAAAGTTGGAAAAGATCGGTTGTGTAGAACAATTCAACACGGAAGCTATCGTTCTTGCGTTAATTGCTTGTGCACCGCTATTGCGCACAATGTCAACAGCGGCATTTATAATATCATCTTTTGTTACTTTAATTTTAGGTGGCATAGTACACCTCCAATAAATATCTATCGTTATATATCATATGTTATTTTATAACAAAAAAAGACTGCTGTCAAGTGGTTGTGAGAAAACATTATTATTTTTTGCAAAAGCGGCGTACTTTTAGTTTTTCTTACCTCGGTCTACTTTTGAGTGATGCGTTCCTTGCGGAACACGGTGCGTGATGTCGACCTTCGCTCTGTGATGTATGCCTGCAGCATATGAAGAAACGGTTATTATATCACGCGAAGCGTACTTATCATCACGCGAAGCGTACTTATCTGCCGTGATCCGATATCGAAGAATACAGCGGGACAACCGGTTTATCACGGACAAATTCATTTGCAATTATAAAATACATATGATATATTATTTTATAAAAACTTATCCGGAGAGAAAAATATGAACAGAATATCGCTTAACGGAAAATGGCAGGGCATATGCTTTTCTGAAAACAATACAGAGGAATTTACATTTGACGGCACGGTCCCCGGATGTGTACATACGGATCTTAAGGGAATCAGAATTCCTGATGACATATATTACCGTGATAACGCAGAGGGCTGTCAGTGGATAGAAAACAGGGACTTTGAATATATAAGGACCTTTGAACTTCAGGAGATACCCGCCGACGCAAGACTTGTTTTTGAAGGTCTCGATACATATACGGATATATACCTGAATTCGGTTCATATAGGAAGCACCGAAAATATGTTCATTCCTCACAGATTTAATGTTTCAGAGGTATTAAAAACCGGCGAGAATATTCTTAAGGTGCATTTTTATTCCCCTATAAAAAGAACAGAGGGACTTCCCCGCCTCGGCGGTGCATTTACCTGTGAAAGAATGCACACAAGAAGAATACAGTGCACCTACGGCTGGGACTGGGTAGGAAGATTTGTAACAAGCGGAATATGGCGTGATGTATACATTACAGGAAATAACGGATTTGATGTGGATAATGTATATATCTATACGGATCATATCGGTGACGGCTATGCAGGTATAGTGATCGAAGCAGAATTCGTAAACTATGAAAACGGCGGCTATGCTGATGTTGAGATTCTTTCTCCCGACAAAAAAACCGTATGGTCAAACCGCTATTTCAGAAAAGAAGCCTTCCTGAAGGAATATATCGACATTCCCTCTCCGAAGCTCTGGTATCCCGCAGGCTACGGCGCTCAGCCATTATATACACTGCGTATCTGTAATAAGGAATTCTCCTTCGGCATCAGAAAGGTAAAAATACTTGAGCTTCCCGATGAAAAAGGAAGTCCTTATTATAATAAATGCCTTGAAATAAAGGACAGTGTCAGCGGAAGAGAATATGACAGAAATGAGAGCTTTTCAGGCTTTTGCCTTCTTATAAATGATGTTCCCGTAATGTGCAAGGGAGCAAACTGGGTTCCCTCAGAGCCCTTGCCCTGTGCCGAAACGGATGAAAAGATAACCTCTCTTTTATCTCTTGCAGTAACTGCAAATCTCAATATGCTCCGTGTATGGGGCGGCGGAATATTCGAAAAGCAGCATTTTTATAATGAATGCGACCGCCTCGGAATCCTTGTCACGCAGGATTTTCTTATGGCCTGCGGGGAATATCCCGAATATGACGGTCATTTTATAGAGCATATAAGAAAAGAGGCGGAATTTGCCGCATATTCTCTCAGAAACCATCCCTGTCTTGTATGGTGGTCGGGTGACAATGAAAATGCAGTGCACGGCTATGATCAAGCTGAGGATTATCACGGAAGAACAGCGATCCACAAAGGTATATATCCCGTACTTAATAGACTTGATCCTCAAAGAAGATTTCTTCTTTCAAGCCCCGCAGGCGGAACTCCCTATGCATCAAAAACAAAGGGAACTACTCATAATACACAGTATCTCGGCTGCTCAATATTCCCATATATCATGAACAGCGATATGACGGATTACAAGGAGCATTTTTCACAGTATCTTGCCCGTTTTATTGCCGAAGAGCCTACTACAGGTGCAATAAATCTCCCCTCACTCAGACGCTTTATGACTGAGGATGATATATTTAATTCCGATGAAATGTGGAACTATCACACAAAGAGCAATCCTGCTCTGTCTTTTTCATTATTCGATGTGCTTCTCAATTTTACAAAAAAGGTCTTAGGCGATTTTTGTGACGGCAAGGACAGATACTTCAAGATGAAATACATTCAGTATGAATGGATAAGAGTATCTATGGAAAACATAAGACGAAACTGCGGCTTTATTGACGGCATCGTTTACTGGATGTGGAATGACTGCTGGCCTGCCGCAAGCGGCTGGTCCTTTGTGGACTACTACTGTCTCCCGAAGGACTCCTTCTACAGCTTCAGACGGTGCGCGGGAAAATTCCTTGCATCCGTTGACAGATCAGAGGGCTATGACTTTTATGTCTGCAACGACTCCCTGGGTGATAAGGAGCTGGAGCTTAAGATATCCTGCTTACATAAGGGACTTATTTTCCCCGTAAAGACTCTGTCTGCAGTATCCTCAGCCGCTTCATCGGCAAAGCTTTATTCTATCCCTTACGACTCAGTACCTGAGGAATCAACGGTAATTTTTGAAATTAAGGGTGAAGATGTTTACGACAGGGCATTTTACCGCAAGGGGGCACTCAATCTGAAAAAAGCAGACGGTGTCACCGTTAAGAAGAAAACTGACAACAGCATTACATTATATTCAGATAAATATATCCACGCTGTTGAGCTTGAGGGCGGATATATTTTCGATGATAACTGCTTCTCCTTGTTGCCCGGTGAAGAAAGAACGGTAGGCTTCAGGAAAGCCTCTGACTCTTATGATGATTCATTAACCGTCACCGCATATACTCTTGCATAATAAAAATTGATAAGACTTATCAGTTTTTGCAAAAAAAATACCTGAAAAAACTCTTGACTTTCACGCTTTAAGGTGCTAAACTGCTCATATAGAAAATATCAGAAGGATAATTTTTATGAAAAAGAACTTTTTTGCAGCAGAATATTATTACTTTTACTTTTACTATCATAAACAGTAAAGGTTTTCGCTTGCTTGCATAAAAGTTATAACATAAGTTATTTCAGATGCACCGAAGTGAAAACTCGGTGCATTTTTTTGATAAGTGCATTTTTTGATAAGAAAGAGGAATAAAAAATGATTGCAATATTAAAGCACGGGACAACAGCAGAACAGAAGGAAAGCTTCATCACATGGTTAAAAGGTCAGGGACTTGATGTTCATATATCTGACGGTCAGTTTCAGACCGTTATCGGACTTATCGGCGATACAAGTAAGATCGATGCCGATCTTATTGCAAGCCTCAGCATGGTTGAAGCGGTTAAGAGAGTATCCGATCCCTTCAAGAGCGCGAACAGAAAATTCCATCCCGATGATTCAGTTATTGATTGTTCGGGTATAAAAATAGGCGGCGGCAATTTCGCAGTTATTGCAGGTCCCTGCTCAGTTGAATCCGAAGAGCAGCTCACTAATGTCG
The DNA here is from genome assembly GCA_017407705.1 of Clostridia bacterium. Taxonomy (GTDB): domain Bacteria; phylum Bacillota; class Clostridia; order Oscillospirales; family Acutalibacteraceae; genus RGIG2202. The sequence continues at coordinate 8,858 of JAFQWA010000015.1, read as the reverse complement.
CAAGAGAAGTAAAAGCATACGGCTGTGATATGCTTCGCGGCGGAGCATTCAAGCCGAGAACCTCTCCCTACGATTTTCAGGGCTTAAAGGCTGAGGGAATCGAGCTTTTACTGAAGGCTAAGAAGGAAACGGGACTTCCTGTCGTCACAGAGATAATGGATGCGGCACATCTTCCCTTATTTCAGGATGTGGATGTAATTCAGGTCGGCGCAAGAAATATGCAGAATTTTGAATTACTCAAGGAATTAGGAAAAACAAACAAGCCAATTCTTCTTAAAAGAGGTCTTTCAAGCACCATAAAGGAATGGCTTATGTCTGCCGAATACATTATGGCAGGCGGAAATGAAAATGTTATTCTCTGCGAAAGAGGAATAAGGACCTTTGACAGCCAGTACACAAGAAACTGTCTTGATCTTTCTGCCGTTCCCGTACTGAAGGAGCTGACCCATCTTCCCGTTGTTATCGATCCCTCACACGCAACAGGCTCATCAAAATATGTAAAGAGCATGGCTCTTGCAGCAGTGGCCGCAGGTGCCGACGGCCTTATGACAGAGGTACACGGAGATCCCATCCACGCTCTTTGCGACGGAGCACAGTCTTTGACATCTGAGCAATTCGGTGATATGATGAAGGCAGTTATTTCTGTCAGAAATGCATTAAAGGAGATCATATAATGACAGTCGGTGTTGTAGGATTAGGACTTATAGGCGGTTCTATGGCAAGAGCCTATAAAGCAGCTGGACATACAGTGCTCGGTGCTGATAAGGATACGGCAACCATCGGCTATGCATTATTATCTGAAATTGCCGATAAGGAGCTGACGAGTGAAAACCTGAAGGAATGCGAACTTTTATTCATTGCGCTTTATCCCGAGGCCGCGGAAAAATATCTTGATGAGAATGCAAAATTTATAGATCCCGCCTGCATTGTTATAGATCTTTGCGGAACAAAAAGAAGAATATGCGAAAAGGGCTTTTCTAAAGCGCAGGAATTCGGATTTACATTTGTAGGCGGCCATCCTATGGCAGGCACACAGTTTTCAGGCATCAAATATTCAAGAAAGGATCTTTTCAGAGGTGCTCCCATGGTAATAGTACCTCCGAAATTTGACGATATACTGCTTCTCGACAAAATAAAGCAGCTCCTCTCCCCCGCTTCCTTCGGGAGCATATCCGTTACCACTGCCGAAAAGCACGATGAGATGATAGCCTTCACCTCACAGCTGGCTCATGTGGTCTCCAATGCATATATAAAAAGCGAAACGGCAAAAAGCCACGGCGGATTTTCAGCAGGCTCCTATAAGGATATGACAAGAGTTGCCTGGCTTAATGAAAAAATGTGGACAGAGCTTTTCTCAGAAAATTCCGATTTTCTTATAAAAGAGCTTGACAATATCATATTCTCTCTTACAGAATATAAGACAGCACTTGAAAACAATGATAATGAAACACTCTGCTCTCTTTTAAGAGACGGAAGGATAATGAAAGAAAAAATAGACGGTAATTCGGTAAAGAAGGCATAATTATGAAAGCTGTAAAGGTTGAGGCATCCCTCACTTATGAGGTCCTTATCGAAAAAGGACTTCTTTCATCTGCAGGACGACTTATAAAAAATATACACAAGGGAGAAAAAACAGTCATCGTTTCGGACAGCAATGTTTTTCCCTTTTACGGAGAAAAGCTGAAGGCTTCGCTCGAAAATGAAGGCTATAATGTGCTTTCCTTTGTATTTCCTGCAGGCGAAAGCTCAAAAAACACAGATACACTGGTTGAACTCTGGGAATTTCTTGCAAAGAACCATATAACAAGAAGCGATGCTCTTGTTGCTCTCGGCGGCGGTGTCACGGGAGATCTTACGGGCTTTGCCGCCGCGACCTTTTTAAGAGGAATAAAATATATAGGAATTCCCACAACTCTGCTTTCTATGGTAGACTCCTCCGTGGGAGGAAAGACCGCAGTTGATCTTAAAGGAGGAAAAAACCTGGCAGGTGCTTTTTATCAGCCCTCACTTGTAATATGCGATCCCGACACTCTTGATACCTTAAGCGAATGTATTTTTGCAGACGGTATGGCAGAGGTCATAAAATACGGGATGATATCCCTTCCCGATTTTCTCGGGGTACTTGAAACAGAAGCCGATATATGCGATATAATAGAGACCTGCGTAAAGGCAAAAAGAGATATCGTAAATGAGGACGAAAAGGATCTCGGTGTAAGACAGCTTCTCAATTTCGGTCACACACCCGCTCACGGAATAGAGCTTTTATCTGAATTTACCGTATCTCACGGAAGTGCCGTTGCAATAGGAATGATGATAATAACAAAAGCATCCGTAAAGGCAGGACTCTGCGACAAAGATGCCCTCACAATTCTTGAAAAGCTGTTAAAAAAATACTCTCTTCCCACCGGCACAGTCTTTTCTCCCGAAGAAATTTCCAAGGCGGCTCTCAATGATAAAAAGCGTGCGGGAGGCAGCATTACTCTCGTCATTCCCGAAAAAGCGGGAAAATGCGTATTGAAGAAAACAGATGTCAGCTTGCTGAATGATTTTATTTCGGGGGCATGGGATAAATGATAAAAACATTACTTTCCCCGAGGACCTCGGGAACGGTAAAAGCAATAAATTCAAAATCCGAAGCACACAGACTTCTTATCTGTGCTTCTCTCGGAGATAAAAAAACAACGGTAGAATGTGAAAATGTCAACCGCGATATTCTCGCAACCGCCGAGTGTCTTCGCGCACTCGGAAGTGATATAACATACGAAAACGGTGTATTTACGGTAACACCGATCAGTACACCTGTCTTCTCTCCCCGTCTTTTGTGTGACGAATCAGGCTCGACGCTGAGATTTCTTATTCCCCTTTGTGCATATTTCGGAAACGACAGCGTGTTTGAAACAAAAGGCAGACTCAGCGAAAGACCGCTGTCTCCCTTAAAGGAAGAGCTTGAAAAAGGCGGAACAGCAATTGAGATAGAAGGCAAGGATATAAAGCTCTGCGGTAAATGCAATAAAACTGAGTTTTCAATAGCAGGCAATGTATCCTCACAGTTTATTTCGGGGCTTATGTTTATGCTGACAAGAACGGGCGGCACTATCAATATTACGGAAAAAACAGAGAGTCTTCCCTATATTGAAATGACTGCGGATGCTCTGAGTCTTTTCGGCTGTGATGTTGCTCTTACGGAAAATAAGGTCGTCATTCCGAAAACAGCACCTCTTATTTCCCCTGAAAGGGTAAAAAGCTTCGGGGATTGGTCAAATGCCGCGTTTTTCATTACGGCAGGTGTCATCGGCAAGGAAAAGATCACGGTTAAGGGACTTGATATGAATTCCCGTCAGGGCGATAAAAAAATAGTCAGTATCCTGAAAAGCCTCGGGGCAAGAATAGAAACAGATGCCGACAGCGTATCGGCATACCCTTCCAGGCTTTATGCCCTCGATATTGATGCGGGAGATATTCCCGATCTTGTCCCCGTGTTATCCGTGGCGGCGGCCAATGCAAAGGGCACGACAAGAATATATAACTGCTCAAGGCTGAGACTCAAGGAGAGCGACAGAATAGAAACTGTCATCAATATGATAAATGCCCTCGGCGGCACTATATATGAAGAAAACGATGAGCTTTTTATAACAGGCTCCCCTCTCCCCGGCGGCACGGTGGATTCTGCTAACGACCACAGAATTGCAATGAGCGCGGCAACAGCGGCTTTTTCAGCCGAAGGCAAGGTTGAAATAATCAATGCGGAAGCAGTAAATAAATCTTATCCCTCCTTCTGGGATGAAATACAATAAGGTGAGAATATGCTTTTTCCTTACGGTAACAATATAAAATTATATATAGAGGGCGGCAGTCACGATGAAAAAATAGAAATGCTGCTCAAGGGTTTCCCTGCAGGCCTCAGAGTCGATGAGGATTTTCTTTCATCCTTTATGGCAAGACGCGCACCGGGGCAAAATGCCTGGTCAACCTCAAGAAAAGAGCCTGACAAACCCGTATTTTTATCGGGACTCAGAGACGGCATTACCACCGGTGAGGACATACATGCAGTAATATACAATCAGAATCAGCATTCCTCCGATTACTCCACGGCAGGAAGAATTCCCCGTCCCTCCCACGCAGATTACACCGCCGTAATGAAATACGGCAAGGATACGGATCTTCGCGGCGGCGGCCATTATTCGGGAAGACTTACCTCTCTTATATGCATTGCAGGTGCACTTTGCATGCAGTATCTGAAGGAAAAGGGCATAGATATTTTTGCGCATATCTATTCTGTCGGAAGAATCAGCGATATACCATTTGATGCGGTAAATGTGGGTGAAGCAGAAAAAAAGCTTCTTGCAGGACAGCATTTCCCCGTGCTGGATAAGGCACGCGGAGAAGCAATGCAGGAGGAAATAAATAAGGCAAGACTTGATGCCGATTCAGTCGGCGGAATAATCGAATGCGCCGCAATAAACCTGCCGACAGGTCTCGGGGAGCATATGTTCAGAGGTGTCGAAGGCGTTATTGCAGCTATGGTATATTCCATCCCTGCAATAAAGGGCGTTGAGTTCGGCAACGGCTTTCAGTGTGCATCTCTACACGGCAGCGAAAATAATGATGCCTTCTACTACGATAACGGCACGGTAAAGACAAGGACCAACAACGCGGGTGGTATTCTCGGCGGTATGACAAGCGGTATGCCGCTTATCTTCCGTGCGGCAGTAAAGCCCACGCCCTCGATCGGCAAGGAGCAGGATACCGTCGATCTTGAAGAAAAAAAGAATGTAAAGCATCAGATAAAGGGCAGACACGACCCCTGCATCGTCCCGAGATGCGTTCCCGTTACAGAAGCGGCGGCGGCAATCGCAATTCTTGATCTTATGCTTGATGAGGTGCAATAAAAAATGGAAAAGGAAATAATCCCTATAGAAACACTCAGGGAAAAAATAGATACAATAGATAAGGACATTGTCCGTCTTTTCAAGGAAAGAATGGATGTTGCCTCTTTAGTTGCTGACTACAAAAGAGAAAAGGGCCTTCCCGTGCACGATCCCGTGCGTGAAAGACAGCTTCTTACAAAGATATCCGCTCTTGCGGGAAACGAATTCTCAGATTACAGCAAGGTGCTTTACTCAACCATTCTTTCACTGTCAAAATCATATCAGAGAGCTCTTCTCGGTGTGGAATCCGATGTTTACGATAAGATAACAAGAGCTCTTGACGAAACCGAAAAGATATTCCCCGAAACAGCAAGGGTTGCCTGTCAGGGTGTTGAGGGGGCATATTCGGGCATTGCAGCAGGAAGACTTTTTTCATTGCCCGACATAACATACTGTCCCTCCTTTGACAGCGTTTTTGATGCATTGGATAAGGGTGAATGTGAATACGGTGTTTTACCCTTGGAAAATTCAACGGCAGGCTCCGTCGTAAAAATATACGATCTTATGATGCATCATAATTTCAATATCGTCCGTTCGGTAAGAATCAAAATAGATCACTGTCTTCTTGCAAAAAGAGGAACAAGCCTTCAGAATATCAAGGAGGTCTTTTCTCACGAGCAGGCAATTAACCAATGCTCACAGTTTATAAAGGAGCATCCCGAAATAAAGTTTACTCCAGTAGCAAATACTGCAATGGCTTCTCTTGCGGTGGCAAATTCCGAAAGAAATGATGTTGCGGCTCTTTCCTCAAGACACTGTACAGAGCTTTACGGACTTCAGAATCTCATTTCAAGCGTTCAGGATCAGGGAAATAATTACACAAGATTTATCTGTATCTCAAAGAAGCTGGAAATATATCCCGGTGCGGATAAAACAACAATAATGGCAGCAACGGGAGATACCCCGGGTGCTCTTTATCAGCTTTTATCCTTATTCTTCGCTCACGGAATCAATATCACAAAGCTTGAATCCCGTCCTATGCCTACCCGTGATTTTGAATATATCTTCTATCTTGATCTTGATGTCTCAATATATTCTCCGAAGCTGAAGACTGTTTTGTCGGAGCTTGAAAGATACTCAGGTGAATTCAGATATCTCGGAAGCTATACAGAAAGCGTAGGATAAATATGTTACATTGCAAAGAATTAAAGACCGGTCTTATCGGTAAAAAATTAGGTCACAGCTTTTCGCCGCAGATACATTCCTTTCTTGCAGATTACGAATATAAGCTTTATGAGATGGAAGAGAATGAGGTAGGAGATTTTCTTTTCTCCTGCGGACTTGATGCGCTGAATGTCACCATCCCATATAAAAAAACCGTTATCCCCTATCTTAAGGAAATATCTGAGACAGCAAAAAGAATAGGCTCGGTAAATACCATAGTAAGAAGAAACGGTGAGCTTTACGGCTATAATACGGATTATTACGGCTTTTCATATATGGTATCCCTCAGCGGTATTAAGATAAAAGAAAAAAAGGTGCTTGTGTTAGGCTCAGGCGGAGCATCTCTTACGGTAAAGGCTGTGCTCAATGACCTCGGTGCCGGGGAAATTATCACCGTATCAAGAAGCGGTGAGGATAATTATGAAAACATAAGCCGTCACAAAGATGCGGATGTTATTGTAAACACAACTCCCGTAGGTATGTATCCGAATAACGGCGCCTCACCTGTAGATCTCAGCATTTTCGATGCTCTTTCCGGCGTGCTTGATCTCATATATAACCCTTCCGTTACAAAGCTTTTGTATGATGCGAAAGCCCTTGGCATCCCCTGCATCAACGGACTTTCCATGCTGTCTTCACAGGCAAAAAGAGCGGCAGAGCTTTTTACGGGCAGGGAGATAACGGAGGATCCCACTCCCGCGATCGTAAAGAGTATCGAAGGACAGCTTAAAAATATTGTGCTTATAGGAATGCCCGGTTGCGGTAAATCCACTGCAGGAAAGCTCCTTTCCGAAAAGCTTTCCCGTCCCTTCATTGATACAGATGAAATAATTATCAGAAATTCCCATATGCGCATTCCCGAGATATTCTCCCTTTACGGTGAAGATGAATTCAGGAAAAGAGAGCACGAGGCGGCAAAGGAAGCAGGTAAGGTATCGGGGGCTGTTATTGCAACCGGAGGAGGAATTATAACAAGAGAGGAAAATTACTATCCTCTTCATCAGAATTCCTTTATAGTATGGCTTCAGCGTGACACCTCCCTTCTCCCCGTTGACGGAAGGCCCATATCACAGAATAATGACATAAATGAGCTTTATAAAAAACGCGCTCCCCTTTATGAAAAATTCTCAGATGCTGTCGTAAAGGTCAGCGAAAACGAAGAGGAAACAACAGAAGAAATTTTGAAGGCAATAAGGAGGATGTAAAATGAAGCTTCTTATAATAAACGGGCCCAATCTCAATTTATTGGGACTCAGAGAGCCTGCTATTTACGGCAAAGAGGATTACAGCACACTTTGTGAGATGATAAAGGATGCCTGCAAGGACATAGAATATGAAATATATCAGTCAAATCACGAGGGCGATATAGTAGATAAAATACAGTCTGCTTACAAATGCTTTGACGGTATAGTTATCAACCCTGCCGCATATACTCACACAAGCGTTGCGATACTTGACGCACTTAAGGCTGTAGGTATTCCCACTGTTGAGGTGCATATTTCAGATATCAACACCCGTGAGGAATTCAGAAAATTCTCTTATGTTTCCCTTTATGCCGAAAAGCAGATAGCGGGCCACGGTCTTAAGGGATATACAGAAGCGATAGAATATCTGAAAAACAAGCTTATGTAAATCTGTTAAGCATACCGCTTTTATACGGCATTTTTTAAGACTGCACCCTCTCCGTGCAGTCTTTTTTTGGAAAAAATATGAAATTTTTATTTACATCTTAATTTTTCGGGAGTATAATTTCCTTAGAATTTTTCAGAAAAGAGGAAACATAATGAAAAAATTACTTTCAGTTTTATTAAGTATCGTTCTTGCTTTTTCCTGTATGAGCATCATTGCCTTTGCCGAAGAGGAGCCTATAGACTATGTTGTGCTTGGTGACTCTATAGCCTTCGGTGCGGGAATGGTAAATACCGTTGATGCCTGCTACGGAAAGATCGTTGCTGAGACAAACGGATATAATTATGTAAACCACTCTATTCCCGGAATCACCTCAGGTGTTCTCCTTACTATGGTCTCTGACGGCGAAAAGATCAGAGCAAGCATTGAAGAGGCAGAGATCATCAGCATCTCTATCGGCGGAAATAACTATCTCACAAATAACATAGTAGGCCTTGCCTTTGATTGCCTTGTAAAAAAGGATATGACGAATTTTGATCAGATCGCAGAGGTTTTCTACAGCGAATTCTGTGCAATAATGGATAAGATCAATGAGATAAATCCCGATGCCGTTGTTCTTATGCAGACTCTTTATAATCCTCAGGATGCGGCAGCAGGCATCGTATATGCCGAGGGCGGTAACAAGCTCAATGAAATGATAAGAAAATACGATACGGAGCATCCCGGTGAGATCGTTATCGTAGAAGTAGGCGAGGCTCTCAATTCTGACAGAAATAATTTTGCAGACGACAAAATTCACCCCAGTGCAGCAGGTAATGAGATCATTGCCCGTGAGGTTCTCGGAGTTCTTTATGAGCTCGGTCTCGGTGAAAATACAGAGCCCGTTATCAACACAAAGGGACTCGACCTTATTATGCCTATTTCCTATGCTCTTCTTGTTGACATAGTCTGCAAGCTCTTTCAGATGCTCGGCAATCTTGTCAATCCTTAAATCACAACAAGAAAACGGCTTCGCCGTACGCCTGCGGCGAAACGCTTTCGTATAGTCCATCGCCGAGGGAAGTTTACTTCCCGTTCGGCGGGACATATAATCTTTTTACTTTATAGGAAGGAATTTCCTATAAAGTAAAAAAGCAT
>JAFQWA010000014.1 GCA_017407705.1 Clostridia bacterium | reverse complement strand
GTGGGGTTAGTGGAGTTACCTGTGATGGAAACGCCAACCTTCTCAAGCTTCATAATTGCAACGCCCTCGGGAACGTTGTCAGAGCCGTAGCACTTAACGTCAGCTCTGGGACCGTTTGAGAAAGCTTTTTCGCTGATAACCTTAACTTCTTCTGCATAAGGATCAAACTCAGTTTCAACGTAAGTAAAGCCGTTGATTCTGGAAATGATGTAAGCAGCGTCTTTACCTAAACCGTTAAGAACAACACGCAAGGGCTTTACACGAACCTTGTTTGCGTTAAGAGCGATCTTGATAGCGCCTTCAGCAGCAGCAAAAGACTCGTGACCTGCCAAGAAGCAGAAGCACTCGGTTTCTTCGGAGAGGAGCATTTTGCCCAAGTTACCGTGGCCTAAGCCAACCTTACGGTTCTCAGCAACAGAGCCGGGGATACAGAAAGACTGAAGACCGATACCGATAGCAGCAGCAGCGTCAGCAGCTTTGGTGCAACCCTTTTTCAGTGCGATAGCACAACCAACTGTGTAAGCCCAAACAGCATTTTCAAAGCAGATAGGCTGAGTTTCACGGATGATCTTATCGCAGTCAATACCTGCGGCAAGAGTGATTTCTTTACATTCTTCAACAGACTTGATACCGTACTCGGCAAGCACACCGTTGATCTTGTCTCTTCTTCTTTCATAACCTTCAAACAAACTCATTTCAGTGTACCTCCTTATTCTTTTCTGGGATCAATGTACTTAACAGCATCAGCAAATCTGCCGTATGTACCCATTGATTTTTCATAAGCTTCGTTAGGCTCCATACCTTTTTTGATGAAGTCGGTCATTTTGCCTAAAGAAACGAATTCGTAACCGATAACCTCATCGTTCTCATCAAGAGCCATTCTTGTGCAGTAGCCTTCGGTCATTTCAAGGTATCTAACGCCCTTAGCTTTAGTACCGTACATAGTACCAACCATTGAACGTTCGCCCTTACCTAAGTCTTCCATACCTGCACCGATTACCAGACCGTCCTCAGAGAAAGCTGACTGTGAACGACCGTAAACTATCTGGAGGAACAACTCACGCATAGCGGTGTTGATAGCATCACAAACCAAGTCGGTATTCAAAGCTTCCAAAAGAGTTTTGCCGGGGAGGATCTCAGCAGCCATAGCAGCTGAATGAGTCATACCTGAGCAACCGATTGTTTCAACGAGAGCTTCCTCGATGATACCCTCTTTAACGTTTAAGGAAAGCTTACATGCACCCTGCTGGGGAGCACACCAGCCCACACCGTGAGTGTAAGCGGAGATGTCCTTAATTTCTTTAGCCTGTACCCATCTGCCTTCTTCGGGGATGGGAGCGGGACCATGATTAGGACCTTTTGTCACAACGCACATATGCTGTACTTCTTGTGAATAGTTCATTGTCTTCATTCCTTTCAAAGCGAAAAAGTTTTTAATTTTGCCAAAGACTATTATAATAAATAATTTTGCAAATTGCAAGTGATTACGACGACTTTGTAAGAAAATTAACAAACTGAGCCAAAGTTGAAGAATAAGTTGTAAATATTGACAAATAAATGAGGGGGTTTGGTAAGTATAACTAAAAAATATTTTGCTAATATGTGAGAAATGACAAAGATTTTGGCGACTACTTGCAAGGGAATAAAAACTGTGATAAACTTTTGCCAAATGTGTTGATTATTTAAAAGGAGATTTAATATGAAAAAGATCAGAATATCTGCGCTCATATTAGCAATGCTTTTAGTACTGTCAACTTTTACAGCTTGCACCAATGAGCCTACTGCTGACGGCGGAGAGTCCACCACTGCAAATCAGACTGTGATAGTTGAGGCGGGCGGTACTACCGGTGTTTCTGTTGTTACTCCCCAAAACACTACTAAAAAGGATCAGGGAGCCAACACTACTAAGCCCAACGGCACTACTGCTGCAGGTAAGCCTAATGCTACTACCACTGCTGCAGGTAAGCCCGACGTTGATAGTGATGAGCCTACTCAGGGCGGTTGGAATCCCGACACCCCTGAATTCCAGACTTATTCAGTAACTGATTTTAAGAACATTTATTTTGATTCTGAAATCCCTTCCAACTTAATTCCCACGTCTGCTTGGGATGCTATGGGCGTTGATAACAACGGCATTGTGTATTTCGGCTGGACCTGTACCAGAAGAAATGACAGAAAAGAGGATTTCGCAGTATTTTCATATAATCCCTCTACCGCTAAGGTTAAATATTTGGGTTCGTTTATGACTGCATCTGAGGAAGCAGGTAACTTAAAACCCGGTGAGCAGATACCCAAAGGACACACCAAGTTTATTTACCACGACGGTAAGATGTATATGGGCTCTCAGGGCTTCCACGATTTTAAAGAGGGAATAGGCACACTTTCCAATTACCGTGGCGGTCATATTTATGCTTACGATATTGCTAAAGGTAAGCTTGAGGATTTATCTGCATCCTTGCCCGATGGTATTGCAGTAAAGAACGAGGGTATTTTGGCACTGAACTTTATGCCTGAAAGAAACCTTTTGGTAGGTCTTACACATCCTCATTCAAACCTGGTGTTCTATAACATCAAAACAGGTAAGATCGAGCGTCAGGTGCAGGGTATTCCCTGGTCATACGGCAATCCCTTAAGCCGTGAGATCGTCATTTCGGGTGATAAGATCTATATGTACAGAGGCGTTGAGGAACCCCGTAACAGCGCTAAAGAGTTCAACGTTTACGTATATGACTATGCAAAGGATACCCTTACCAAAACTGATGATACTTGTTACGGCGGTTTCTGGAACGGTCAGGTTACCACTTTAGACGGTAAAACAACCTTTATATCCACCTGCTGCGGTGAGCTTTATAAATTAGATCATTTAAGTGGCAGAGTATCACACGTTACATCTATGGTTCCCTTAGATAGCTGGTATGGTAACAGCAAGATCAACACTGTTTATTCCTTAACATTATCTTCCGACGGTAAAAAGATCTACTATCTGCCTTCTATGTACAAAAACTCAGGCGTTGTTGAGTATGACATTGAAAGTGATATAAGCTATACCATTTACAACCTGCCTATGGGCGTTTACACCGGTAACGGCGTAATGGATAAAAACGGTTATCTGTATTTTGCATCCTTTAGTACAACCACTCAAAACTGGGTAGGCGACTGCAAAATAATCGCATTTAAGATTGAAAAGAAATAAATAATGTAACGGTGTTTTAAATGACAGTAAAAAAGGATGTGTAGAAACTTCTACACATCCTTTTTAATCTATTTAGTGATTGCACGATACATCAAAACAAGTCCTGCACTCAATAATGCTCCACCAACGATATCGGTAAACCAATGCACACCGGAAACCAGTCTGCCAATTACCATAAAAATAATAAAAGCGGTAATTGTATAAGCGACACATAATTTGAGAACATTATTCTTAATACGGGAATTAAACTGCATTATTGCAGTGGGCATCACACACATTACAAGCATTGTTGTTGACGATGGATAGGACGCTTCTAAATAGCCGTTGATGAGTATTGGTCTGTAATTTATAACAAACATCTCAAAGAGAATATATGCAGCCATTACAACAACGTAGAATCCGCCAAGAACAAGAATACTGTAATCTACCTTTAAGAGATTTTTCCTTTTGATCCATTGAACAAGTCCGAGAATGCCGAATCCCATTACAAACATAAGCGGCACTAAACCTAACCAATCCGTGATAGTATATAGGGACATATGTACACCCATAAGGTTATGTATGAATCGGTTAATCGTTGCAAATCCAACAGTTGATTCCCGTGGCCCTATTGCCTCAACATCAATAAATCGGATTGCCACAGTCCATAACAAAAATGCCACAAGCATACATATTGCAAGGAAAAAATATCTCTGTCTTTCTTTTTTCATTTGTTCAACCTACCTTTTTGTATTTGACTTTTGTCTAAACACATTTTAAGAGCAGGTATGAACGATCACAAGAAACGGGGTGTCACGGTAATGATACTTTTCGTATCATTACCATTTAATAAGCATTAACACCTTTATTGTTAAGAATATGAACAGAAATGCAGCTGCATAAGGCTGTGAACTAATGATAAAAAGAAGTGCTCCAACCGCATTTAATATCAACGACGCTTTGCTTTTATTTTTTACCCAAAATGCTTGATAACAGTTTTGCAGAGCAAGGGTCAAAATTCCCAATACTATAATTCCAATTACAACAACAAAATAAGTTGTCCTAAAATAGGGTGCGATTTCGGTAAGGGATAAAAGAGACACCTCCTGCAATACGCCATCTGCTTTCTGCCCAAAGAAAGGCAGGAAAAAGAACATTGCGATACTGCAATCCAGCAATCCAAACACCAAGTCGCGAAAATGTTTTTCTTTTTGTTTGGTATCTTGTTCTGCTATGGTCAACAATTCATCGTTGGATAGCAGTTCGTCAATAGTTACTCTAAAAAACTTCGCTATTACTTTTAGGGAGTCTATGTTGGGATATCCTCTGCCGGATTCCCATTTTGAAATTGCAGTTCGGGATACGTAAAGCGACTCTGCAAGTTCCTCTTGGGTAAGTCCTTTTTGTTTTCGAAGTTCCTGTAATTTTTTGTTAAATTCCATAATAAACACTCTGTTTCACATTCTTATTTATCGGGTAGCTGTATTATAACATAACTAAAGCGATTGTTAAAGGGATTGTTTAAAAATATCAATTTTGTTATAAGTTTGCACAAAGAAAATAAACATCCACCTATGCAGGTGGATGTTTATTAATTTAGAATTTTCTTATGTGATGTACTCGTTTTGTTCCGCTGCGTTTACGCTTGTTATGAATAATATTTACGATTATCACGATTACAAGCAAAACACCAAGTGCTGATACAAATGCGATGAAATAAGGTGATGAACAGATGCCTGAAGCAACCTTTTTAGCAAACAGTAAAATGTTTCTGTCGTAATTTTCAGTGGCTATCAGATTTACCTGACCAATTTCCTTACCGGCACATATAATACGTGCATATCCCAAAACGTCGCCTTTTTTAATGGGAGCAGAAACAGTGTCGCTCTTTAAAACGGGGTCGTAAATAATTGTTGAATCATCAATATCTTCGGGGACAATGGCGGAGATCTCTTTTTCGGGGTAAAGCTGTAAATAATCTCTATCCCAGCAAAGCTCAAGCTTCATCTCAGCAACCGTTATGTTTTTATCTGCTATCTTGCGGTACTCAAAATCATCAAAAGCCCATTTATAAAGATTTTCCGAATCAATAAATTCCTGTCTTACAGAACCGTCATCACTCTCAGGGGCACCCATAATAATACACAAGTAGTTATATCCGTTTTTAGATGCGGTGGTGATTAAGCATCTGCCAGCCTTACTGGTATAACCGGTTTTGATGCCCTTAGCGTATTTGTAGTAATACTTTGTGTTGGGGTCGATAAGCAGGTTAGTTGTGGATAAAATACGCTTATCGCTCTTGTTTGTGGGGTCAATGGTCTTACGACTCACTGAGCATATTTCCATAAGTATGGGCTGCTGTGTGGCATAAACAGCCAATTTGTACATATCAGCAGGAGTGGTGTAGTGGTCATCGTTATGTAAGCCGTGAACGTTGGCATACTTAGTTGAGTCCATACCAAGCTCTTTTGCTTTTGCATTCATCTTATCCACAAAAGAACGGATACTGCCGCCGCCTACGTAATCAGCAAGGGTATTCGCTGCATCTGCCGCTGAGATTATCATAGTCATATCCAGAAGCTGACGGATTGTAAGCTCCTCACCGGCTTTAAGATTACCCATTGTAGCTCCGGTGCCTGAAAGACTTGTAATGCAGTATTCGGGAACAGTTATCTTTTTGTCAATATCCGTGACGTTCTCCAAAACCACCAATGCAGTCATAATTTTAGTAAGTGAAGCAGGGAACCTCTGCTTGTCCACGTTTTTCTGATACATAATATCTCCGGTGTCCAAGCTTACCAGCATAGCTGCCTCTGATTTCACTTCAAAATCCGTGACTTCATAAGCCGATGCAGTAAGAGGAGTAAGGATAGTAACGGCTATCAATATCAGACTAACAAGAAAAGCAATTTTTTTCATAAATATCCTCCGATTTAATAAAAAACCATAAAATATAGGTAGAAAAATGTATATATTATATGTTACAATAACAGTATATCATAAAAAGAAAAAATTTAAAGTGCTTTTTAGGAATTTTTGAAAGGATTTTTTAATTATGGTTTATGTTACCGGCGATATGCACGGAGACGAAACTCGTCTTTATGATAAGGAATTCAGAAAATTAAAACAAGGGGATACTTTGATAATAGCAGGAGATTTCGGCTTTGTTTGGGACGGTAGTAAACGTGAGAAACAACTGCTTAAATGGCTTGGCAGCAGAAAGTTTAACATCTGCTTTATCGACGGTCCTCACGATAATTACGATAGAATATATGCTTGCCGTGAAACTGTGTGGAAGGGCGGCAGAGTACATAGAATATCGGGCAATCTGTTTCATATGTGCAGAGGCCAGATATTCAATTTAGAGGGTATGAAGATATTTACCTTCGGTGGCGGTGAAAGTCCGGATAAGGATATACGTGCTGAAAACCAGATATGGTTCAAGGAAGAACTGCCCACACCTGCTCAAATGGCAGAGGGTGCTGAAAATATTGACGAAGCAGACTGCTGTGTGGATTATATCGTCACCCACGAGCCGCCTTCTGTGGTAAAAAGCGCTATTCAGCTCAGGGCAGGTAAGACCAACTATGTTAACAAGCTCAACGGCTATTTAGAGGAGCTTAACAGAGAGTGTAAGTTCAAGCGATGGTATTTCGGCTCTGTTCATTACGATAAGGTTATTACCCCCACCCATACTGCGGTGTTTAAAAATTTAGTTCCCATTAACGGGGAGGTACAAACGGTAAAATGAGATTATTGCATACTGCCGACTGGCACTTGGGCAAAATTGTATACGGCAAATCTATGTTAGAGGACCAAAAGGATTTTATATACAAATTCCTTTTGCCTTTAACCGATGAAACTACACCTGATGCTATTATGATATCGGGTGATGTTTTCGACCGTTCTATTGCACCTGCCGATGCCATAAAGCTATTTGACGATTTTGTTGAAGAAATATGCATAAAACGTAATATCAAGCTGCTTGTAAGTTTAGGAAATCACGACGGAGCAGACAGATTTTCATTAGGTGAAAAGCTGCTTCGTAACAGCGGATTTTACATTTCAAGCAAACTTCAGGGTGAGATACAACCCATTACACTTTGCGATGATGATTGCAAGGTGAATATTTATATGCTTCCGTTTTTCGACGTGGCTGCTGCAAAGCAGTATATGAGTGATGACAGTTTATCCTCAGCAGATGAGGCGTTTTCTGCGGTGGTTAAAACTGTTACCGGAAAGCTGGATGAAAATGCAGTGAATATTGCAATGGCACATTGCTATGTTTCAGGCTCAAAGCTTCGTAGTGACGGTGGGTATGTGGGCTCACTTGAGCCGCTTGATACCGCCGTGCTCAGTCCCTTTGACTATGTGGCGTTGGGCCATTTGCACGAGCAGCAGCAAATAGGTGAAAATGCTGCTTATTCAGGCTCTCCGCTTAAATACAGTTTTGATGAGGAGCATCAGAAAAAAGGTGTGTTTATGCTGGATATAAGCCGCAACAACATTGAAATTACTGCAATTCCCATTGTGCCTACAAGGGATATGAGAAGCATTAAAGGCAGCTTTGATGAGCTGATCTCAGCCGCTCAAAAAGATGAAAACAATCAGGATTATATCTATGCCAGAATTACCGGCACTCCCGTGTTTGAGCCTATGGCAAAGTTAAAGGAATTTTATCCTAATATTTTAGGACTTATAAACGGCGAGGAAGAAACTCAGGCAAGCGACGACAGAGCAGGGCTCAGGGAAGAACTGCGTCGCACAAAGCCTGATAAGGTAAAGCTGTTTACCTCGTTTTTACAGCAGATATGCGGTGTTGAGGCAACGGATGAGGATGTTGAAATATTTAATTCTGTTGCTGAAAATCTGGGAGGTGAGAGCAAATGAAACCTTTAAAAGTTTCCATGCAGGCTTTCGGTCCCTATAACAATTTGCAGATATGCGATTTTGCCGACCTTAAAAACAGTAATATATTTTTAATCACCGGCCCTACCGGTAGCGGTAAGACCTCTATTTTAGATGCAATATGCTTCTCGCTTTACGGTCAGGCTACCGGAGCGTTGCGTAATTTCAGAGATATGCGTAATACTGCCGCTCCCAAAGAGCTGGACACTCTTACTGCTTTTGAGTTTTCATTAGGTGAAAAGGTATATAAATTTCAGCGTACTGTTCATCTTCATCAGAAAAGAAACGGTGATGTGGATGAAAAGGTAAACGGTGAATGCTATATCAAAGCAGGGGATGACTGGCAGCTTATTACCAGCGGTGCTGAGGCTGTCACCAAAAAAGCTACCGAAATATTAGGCTTTGATAAGGATCAGTTTTCTCAGGTGGTAGTACTGCCACAGGGTGAGTTCAGAAAGCTTTTGGTGGCAAGCTCTAAGGAAAAGCTGTCTATATTGCAAACGCTGTTTTCTACCGGTGTGTGGCAGAAGATAATTGAGGAGTTTTCCAAAAAAGCAAGAGCCCTTAATGACGAGCTGGAAGCCGATCTTTTGGTTAAGAAAACCATGCTTAATGGTGTAAACTGTGAAACAGTTGATGAACTGGAGTCCAAGATAACTGAGAGCAGTGATGAACTGAAAACCTCTGAGCAAAAGCTTAAAGTATCTGCTGAAGCATTGCAAAAGGTTCAGGATAAATATAACACTGCTGTGAGCCAAAATGAAAAATTGGCTCAGCTTAAATCTGTTTGCCATGACCTTGATAAGTTAAAAGCCATAGCCGATGATGTGAAAACAAGACGGGCAGAGTATGAGCGCCTGTGTAAAATAAAGGATTTTTACCCCGTTATACAGCGTCATCAGGCTGATGAGCAGCAGCTTGTTAAGTGTAAGCAAGAGTCTGAAAACGCTTACGCTGTGCTCAATGCTGCCCAAGCTGAGTTGAAAGCGGCTTATGATGAGGCCAATAAGGTGGAAACACTTAAAACGGAGCAGAGCCAGTTGACTGAGAGAATAACTCAGTTAAACGTGCTTTTGCCCGACTGTGAAAAGCTTGAAGGCTTGTTGCCCAAACTCAGTGAAACTGAGCAAAAGCTTAAAGGCAAGTCTGATGAGCTCAAACAGAAAAACGAAAAAGCCAATGAATACGTAAAACGTATTGAAAACGGTGAGAACTACGTATCAGAGCTGTTTGAAAAGTCCATAAAGCCGTTGGAATCAATGCTCGAGGAACAAAATAAGGTTGTTCGTATGCTGGAAAAGTTTGGGCTTAAAACAACCGCTCAAAAGGAACTCCTAAAGCTTGATGCTGAATTAAAACAAGCTAAAACACTTTTAGATGCCGCTCAAATGGAGCTGGATGCTTCTCAGGTAGAGGCACAGCGTATAAAGGAGATACTATCTCATAGCAAGGCATATTCCTTGGCTGCTCAGTTGAAAGAAGGAGAAAAATGCCCCGTTTGTGGATCCACACACCATCCTCAGTTGGCAGAAAGTCCGTTAACTGAGGTAAATCAGCAGGCGGTGGATAAAATAATTGAGCAGTGTGTGAAAAACGTGTCGGATAGAAAGTCGGCATTTGATACGGTTAACGCACAGCTTTCATTAAAGCAAAAGGAACTTGAAGCGCTGAATACAGAGTGTGATGGGTTTGGCGTGGATGAGCAAAGCTGTACTGCCCGTAAAAATGAGCTTACACTGTTTATTGAGCAGTCAAATAAGGCGAAAATTGATTATGAAACGTACCAAAATAAAATCGCAGAGTTTAAACAGTTAAAGCAGGATATTTTGGATGCCGCAAAACTGCTTGAAAACGAGATCAATTTAGTTACCGCTCAGTTATCCGCACTTAAGGCACAGATTACAGAAATCCGCTCAAGATTACCCGAGGATTTTGACTATAAAGCCGCTAAGGACGAGGCAAGACTCAAACAAAAGCGTTTAAGTGATGTTACGGATGAGATCTTAAAGTCAGAGCAAAGGGTAGCTAAGGCAGAGAAAGAGCATATTCTGGCAAAAACTAAGGCTGAAAGTGCAAAACGGCTGCTTGAAACTACCTTGAAAACAGTGGAAAAAGGCCGTTTGGACGTGGCAGAGAAGCTGAGCTCTTTGGGTATTGCTGAGGATGTTCAGATAAGTACACTGATTAAAGAAAATGCTTGGTTTGAGACTGAGAGCGCTTATTTAAGTGAGTATGACAGTAACATCAGCATACTTACCCATAAAAAAGCAGAGCTTGAAGGTCAGACAGAGGGCACGTCGATGGTTGATTTGACTGAGCTTGAAGCAGAGCTTGAGTCTAAAAAGCAGGAAAATTCCGCTGTTGCTCAGTGGGTGGGTCAGCTGAGGTCGCAGTACACACAGCTTTGCGATACAAAAAAGACTATTTCAAAGCAGTCAAAGCAAACTGCCGAAAAAGAGGTTTGGTTTGGCAAAATATCAAGACTTCACAAGTTTGTTTCGGGTGCAAACTCCTTTAAAACACCTATCAACAATTTCGTTTTAGGACTTACCCTTGACGACGTGGTATTTTCCGCCACCAGATATTTAACCAAATTCAGTAAGGGCAGATATTCGCTTATACGAGTGGATTCATCCAGTGGAAGCGGTCTGCACGGACTTGATATTGAGGTTAAAGACGGTCATACCGGCGGTGTGCGTAAGGTTAGCACCTTATCCGGCGGTGAGATGTTTTTAGCATCTTTGTCCCTCGCTTTGGGACTTGCTGAGGTGGTGCAGTCTTATTCCGGCGGTATAATGCTGGATTCTATCTTTATAGACGAGGGATTCGGTTCACTTGATTCCGATACCTTAGACTGCGCTATGGTTGCTTTAGAGCAAATAAGACGTGAGGGCAGAACTGTGGGAATTATATCCCACGTACCCGAGCTTAAAGAGAGAATAGGTGCAAGAATTGAAATATCTAATACCGAAAGAGGAGTAAGACTTGAAGTTAAACATTTATTTTAAAATAAATGCTTGACAAATTATGATATAGTGTTATAATAAACAGGTGTAAAGTATTTTTGCTTTACACCTGTTTGCTTGGAGGTGCTGCTTTTATGTCTTCAAAAAATTTTGAGGTCAGCGATCTTTTAGATTGCTACGGCGGCATTTTAACCGAAAAGCAGCGTTTTTTGATCGAATGTTATTATAACGATGATTTGTCATTAGCTGAGATTGCTGAGAATGAGGGTATTACCCGTCAGGGTGTAAGAGATACCATTAAACGTGCGGAAACACAGCTTTTTGAGTGTGAGATGCAACTTAAACATTTGGAGCAGATGAAAAAAACATCTCAGCTTGCTGACGATATTTGCAGCCTGGCTGCTAAGATCAAGAGTAAAAATAATGACTGTGCCGATTTGGCAGATAAGATAATTTCACTTTGTAAAGAAATATAAAAGGAGGTAATTTCATTGGCATTTGAGGGCTTGTCCGAGAAGATCAGTGCTGCGTTTAAAAAGATCCGCTCTAAAGGAAAGCTTAACGAGCAGGACGTTAAAGACGCTATGCGTGAAGTGCGTTTGGCATTGCTTGAAGCTGACGTTAACTATAAGGTTGCCCGTGATTTTACTTCTTCGGTAACTGAGCGTTGTATCGGTGAGAAGGTTATGGAAAGCCTTACTCCTGCTCAGATGGTAGTTAAAATTGTTAATGAGGAGCTTACCGCTTTAATGGGCGGTGAGAACGCAAGAATAAATACATCTTCAAAAATCCCCACCGTTATTATGATGTGCGGTCTGCAGGGTTCAGGTAAAACTACTCACAGTGCAAAGCTTGGTAGATGGCTTAAATCAAAGGGCCACAGACCTTTGCTGGTTGCTTGTGACATTTACCGTCCTGCTGCTATTTCACAGCTTAAGATCGTGGGTGAGCAGGTGGGCGTTCCCGTTTTTGAAATGGGCACCGAAAAGCCTGAGAAAATAGCTGTTCAGGCTATTAAACACGCAAGAGATTACGGTAACGATTTCGTTATCTTAGATACCGCAGGTCGTCTGCATATTGACGAAAATATGATGGATGAGCTTAAAAGAGTTAAGGCCGCGGTAGAGCCTAACGAAATCCTGCTGGTAGTTGACTCTATGACAGGTCAGGACGCCGTTAACGTTGCATCTACCTTTAACGAGGCTCTGGAGATTGACGGTGTTATCCTTACAAAGCTTGACGGTGATACCCGTGGCGGTGCTGCATTGTCAGTCAGAGCAGTTACAGGAAAACCCATCAAGTTTGCCGGTGTGGGTGAAAAGCTTGAGGACTTGGAAGAGTTTCATCCCGAGCGTATGGCATCCCGAATTCTCGGTATGGGCGACGTTATGTCCCTTATCGAAAAGGCAGAGCAGGCGCTGGATGAGAAAAAAGCCGCTGAGCTTGAAAAGAAGCTTTTACAAAACAAATTTGATATGAACGACTTGCTTTCTCAGTTCCAGGAAGTTAAAAAAATGGGACCGTTAAAACAAGTGTTGAATATGCTCCCCGGTATGGGAAAACAGCTTAAAGACGTGGATGTTGATGACCGTCAGCTTTTAAGAGTTGAGTCTATCATCTATTCAATGACCGCAAAAGAACGTGAGAAACCTGAAATTATCAACGCCTCACGTAAACGTAGAATTGCTGCAGGTTGCGGTATGAAGGTTGAGGACGTCAACCGTTTGCTTAAACAGTATGAGCAGATGAGAAAAATGTTTAAGCAGATAAATGCTAAAGGTAAAAAAGGCCGTAGGGGCTTTGGTGGTATGAATTTCCCCGGTGGCTTTAACGGTATGAATTTTTAGTTAATTCTCGGCTAATGTCGTTGAATATATAATCACTTATTTGGAGGTGAATAAAATGGCAGTTAAAATCAGACTTCGTCGTATGGGTGCTAAAAAAGCTCCTTTTTACCGTGTAGTTGTTGCTGATTCAAGATCACCCAGAGATGGCAGATGTATCGATGAGATCGGTTACTACAATCCTATGGAGAACCCCGCTGTTATCAACATTGATGCTGATAAAGCTAAGGCTTGGATCGCAAAGGGTGCACAGCCTACTGATACAGTTAAGGATCTGTTCAAAAAGAGCGAGATTCTCTAATTTCGTTCAGCTAATGGAATGAAAGGATGAGTTTAATGCAGGAACTGTTGAAGGTTGTTGCACAGGGCTTGGTTAACGAGCCCGAGGCAGTTAACGTTACTGTTGACGAGCCCGATGAGAACGGTGTTACTGTTTATCATCTCCACGTTGCGGCAGACGATATGGGCAGAGTTATCGGCAAGCAGGGCAGAATTGCTAAGGCAATCCGTGTTGTTATGCGTGCTGTTGCCAATCGCAGCAACGAAAAAATTATGGTTGAAATCGATTAATTTTTGATTTCCTTGTATCAGGCTGACGGTTTTTCTCGTCAGCCTGCTATTTTACAAGGAGAAAGGATAATCAAAATGATCAAGAAGTTTCTTGAAACCGGAAAAATTGTGGGGACTCACGGCATCAGAGGTGAAATGAGAGTCCAGCCCTGGTGCGACACACCCCAGTTTTTAACTAAGTTTAAAAGGCTGTATCTTGATGATAAGGGTACTGCTTTAAATATAAAATCATCCCGTGTCCACGGCAATATCGTGTTGGTTTTGGCTGAGGGAGTAAACTCCATTGAGGATGCGGAAAAATTAAGAGGCAAAGTGCTGTTTATCAGTAGGGAAGATGCCCAAATTAAAGAGGGTGCCTATTTCATTCAGGAGCTTATAGGATGTACTGTTTTTGATGCAGATACCGATGCTGTACTGGGTGAGCTTTGCGACGTTTCCGAAACCGGCGCTAACGACGTTTGGCATATTAAAAACAGCGGCAAGGAATACCTTGTTCCTGCTATTAAGGACGTTGTTGTTTCGGTGGATGTTGAAAACGAGAAGATTGTAATTCGTCCTTTGAAAGGAATTTTTGACGATGAGGATTGACTTAATGACCATTTTCCCCGATATGTGCGAAAGCTACGTTAACGAAAGCATTATCGGTAGGGCAAAAGCGGCAGGAAAAATCGAAATACATTGTCATAACATCCGTGATTACACCGAAGATAAGCACAACCGTACCGATGACACCCCTTACGGTGGCGGTATGGGTATGGTTATGACACCTCAGCCTATTGACAGCTGCTTTGATGCAATTTGTCAGCAGACAAATGCAAGACCCCACTTTATATATATGTCACCTCAGGGCAAGACTCTGACACAGCAACGTGCTATGGAGCTGTCTAAAATGGATAACATCGCTATTTTGTGCGGACATTACGAGGGTGTTGACCAGCGAGTTTTGGATAAGCTGTGTGACGAGGAAATATCTATCGGTAACTATGTATTAACCGGCGGTGAATTACCCGCTTTAGTGCTTGTTGATGCGGTTTCACGTATGGTAGAGGGTGTTTTAGCCAGCGAGGAATGCTTCACTGAGGAAAGCCATTTTAACGGCCTTTTAGAGCATCCGCAGTACACCCGTCCACCTGTTTGGCAGGATAGGGAAGTGCCCGAAATACTTATGTCGGGGCATCACGCCAATATTGCTAAATGGAAAAGGGAGAAAAGTCTTGAGATAACCAAGCTAAAACGCCCTGAAATGCTGGAGACTGCACCCCTTACAGACAAGGATATCCAGTTTCTCAGTAAAATCCAATAACCCATTTTTCGACTTTACACTGACGAATTTGTTAAATAATTTTTATTGAAATTGCACAAAATGGAAATGTCCCTTTTGACCGAGTTTGACAAAGAGTTAGAACTTTTAGTCCAAAGGGCAAAATAATGAAATCTTTGATTGACCTTAGCGTAAAATGTGGTATAATAACTATTAAGGTATTTATTTCGTTATGTAATATGTTGTTTTTATCCGCAGACAAGCATTGCGGAGCTATGAAAGGAATGTGTTTCGATATGTTCGTTAAAGATGTAGTTGTTCAGAATCAGGTTGGTCTTCACGCTCGTCCTGCTACTTTTTTTATTCAGAAAGCAAATGAGTTCAAATCTTCTATTTGGGTAGAGAAAGAGGAACGCAGAGTTAACGCAAAGAGCTTGCTGGGTGTTCTTTCACTTGGTATCCTCGGCGGCACACCTATTCGCATTATTGCTGACGGTGCAGACGAGACAGACGCTGTTGAGTCTTTGGTTAAGCTTGTTCTTTCAGGATTTGCTGAGTAATTTTATAACACAAACTGTAAACATCGCAGACATTCTATCTGCGATGTTTTTTATTTTTAAAAGCAAACTTAAGTCCCGTTTATTGGACATATCATCCTATATACTTTAGACAAAGGAAAGGATGATGAAAATGAAAAAGAAGATGAAAATACGTAATTTGACAGCAATTAAGGCGGTAAAAGCGCTGTGCAGTGCTTTATGCGTTTTTAGCGTTGTATTTATGATGTTTACAGCAGGTGCCAGTGATATGGAGCTGCTCACACTTTCTCAGACAGTGCTTCGCACTATGATCGGCATCTGGATGCTTTTGATAGGTATGTTCGGACATAGAGTCTGCTATGTAAGTATTATCAAGCAGCGCCGTCGTATAGTGGCAGATATGAAAAACAACCACCTGCGTGGCGGTGAGCAAATAAAATCTGTTGCGTGAGGATTTAGTTGGATTTTCTCTGTGTTTTTGAATTTAAGTGGGGGTTTATTATGAAAACAATTTCATCTAAGTTAAAAATAACTATCTTTGTTGTTGCTATTGTTGTGATTATCTTGTCTGTATTTATCGGGAATGCTATAACCAGAAATAACAGAATAACCACTGAATTAACAGCCATTGCCGAATCTTACGGCTTGAAGGATATAAAAATAATTATTGGCTCAAAGATGAAGGATTATGATTTTTATGAGGTAACAGTTGATTGTTCTAATTTGGAAAGTCTATCTTATAGTGAAATGTATTCTCTTGATAACTCTATGCAGGTGGATGATGCGTATATTTCTAAATATACATCCAACGGTAATACTTATGAAATTTTCCCTTACACAAAATCAATATATAAAAACGGTCGGAAAATACATGATGACTATTTAAACTCCCAAAGTCATAAGGATGCAATAAAAAATGATAAAAATAAAACAGAATATAGTACCTCAAAAAAATATTCATTTACACCCCATAAGTCTCCGTCTAAAGATAACGATGATGACCCATATAATGCAAAAGACTATTCTAACGAAGAAGATTTTTATTATGATCATTATGATGATTTCTTTGATTATTATGATGCGGAAGATTATTATAACGAACACAACGATTAGGAGGATTTATTATGTTTGATGAAGATTATAGCTTTTTAACAGGTGGTCTCGGTGATTTAGACGGTGATGGCAGAGTTGATTTCGCTGAATATTTAAACGAAGAATATGAGTATGAACAGATTATGGGTAGTAAGGATGATGACTACTCCGTTTTAGACGATGATGATGATTTCGATGATTACAGTGACGACTATGATGATGGCTATAACGACGAGGATTATGATGACGATTATGACGATGGTTATAATGACGAGGATGATGAAGAAGACAATGAAATTGTAGTGTATGTACCGGATGATTTTGATGTAAGCAGACTCTCTATTACCATTGGTCCCGAAACATCTCTGAATTACGACGGAAAACCCATTGATCAGGTTTTTGGTGTTGATATTAGCGATAACACTGTTGATGAACAATTAAATGCAAATAAACAGAAAAACTGCAGTACAGTTGGAGCGAATCAAAATAATACTGCTACATCAAAAACCGATTACATTGATACTTTAGCGTCGTTAACAAACGAGAACAGGGCATTAAAATCTAAAATCACACGACTTGAAAAAACCATAACCAACTTAAATTATAATATCCAGCGTTTGGAAGCTGACCTTGCTGCAAAACGAAAGGGCAAGCAGTGGGACGGTAAATATTATCGTTATTGTGAGGTTGTGCTTGATGAATCGCCAAACGGCTTATGGTATAGGACTGATGATATAACCATAAAAGAAGGGGATTATGTTTATGTGCCTTATGGTTATAAAAATGAAGAAAAAATGGCAAAGGTTGCGTCAGTTAAGGAGTTTCGTTCTGATGACATACCTTTTCCACTTGAAAGAACAAAGTTTGTCCATTACAAGTGTGAAAAATAAATTCATGGGAGTACGGGGCGGTGTGAACACCGCCCCTACTTTTTTCTCACCACACTCCGCCCACATCTATTGACGTGCATACCGTAGGGAGCGGCGGTTCCGACGCTCCGTTTTCGTTTACCCACCCCAGCTCCGATTTCGTTTCCCCCACTCACGCCGTTCTGCCATCGTACCCCAACTCCGTTTTTGTTTGGTTATTTTGTTAAAACAAGCATAGCCGTTTTTGTGCAATACGATAATGGAAATAGGAAGGATAATCATATATAATGAAATTAAGGAAAATATAGCGGTGAAAAAACATAGAACTGCGTTCTGTATTATTGAAGATAAGGTTTTTATCAAGGAGATGATATGTGTGAGACTAAAAGGTAAGATAATATTATTATCAGCTGTGATCTTGGGGATATTGTTGATTTTAATAATTGTACTTTACTCTCGACCTTTTGTACTGGCAAATAATCTTATTTTCGCTGCTAATAATAGCGATACTTATGAGTTTCATCAAAATAATATAATTTCCGATGAGCAATATCATAAACTTAGAATTATAAATGATTCAGATAATGAAATTTATTTAAACGGAGGAGTAAGTTCGATTGCCATAAGAAAACTTGCTTTTAATGAAATAACACTTGAATACAAAATTCACTATGTTGTTCATAACGCGAATACCGATGATGTTGTGGAGCGAGTGGAAGAAAACAAAACTATCGATTTTGTTTTTGAAAACTGGCATTGGGCTGTTGATACTGTGTCATAAGCCGCACGATATTTATACATAAAATAGGAGTGATGTTATGAAGAAGAAAACAAAAATTATTTTATCAATAGTTGCTGTTACTTTAGTAGTAGCTACCTTTTTTGCAGTATTACTTGTTGATAGAATGAGTTATCGATATGCTGCTACCAAGCATATTTTTGAAGAGCAAAATTGTGCTTGGAAAGCAAAAGAAATAGATTTAGTTTTGTTTTCTAATCAATCTGACTATTACAAATCGGTTTATAATATTGAAGAACTTGAGCCGTTTACACCGTTTGAAGTTGTAGGAATCCTAACTGTAGATGAAATAAAATATGATGTACGTATTTTTTTCAGTGTTAGTAAAAGTGCAGAAGTGCTTATAAAACACGGTAACAATGAGGAATCAGTATTTACATGGTTTGACTATAGTTTGTTTAAAACTAAGTTAACGATGGAAATAACAAAGGATGAATCTGATATATTCCCTGATGAAATTCAAAAACTTACTTTTAAAAGAGTTAAAGAGTAAATCTAACAGCACATTACTGCCTTCCTATGTTATAGTAAAAAATGAGGTGAAAATATGAGCAATGTAATATATGATGCTCAACCGAGTTATGGAGGTTTATCTCCTGTTTTTATCATTTTATTGTTAGTTTATGCTGCGCTTATAATATATTATATATATGGCTGGATTAAAAAGGCAGATATAGGTTTTAAAATATTTTTTGCAATTGCTATATTGATTTTAACACTTGTAATTTCATCTTCAATTTATACGCATATAGAGTCTAAATCATCAGTATATGGTAAGTATAAATCAGGTGATTATTCTATTGTGGAGGGCGAAATCTATAATTATAATATACCCGCAGATCCAGGTAGACACTCTGATGTATTTTATGTTGGCGACTGTGAATTTATAGTTCCGGGTTTTACAACAATATGGGGATATCCCTTGCGCCAAAAAGATGGTGGAATATTAAAAGATGGTATGAGAGTAAAAATATATTATGTCAAATATAAATTTGATAATGTTATGATGAGGCTTGAGGTTTTAGATGAAATAGAACCACAAAGCACTATAAACACAACGCAATAAGATAATTCTAAGACAAGCGTTATTTTTATATCCTAACAACTAAACAATCAACGGGGCGGTGTGAACACCGCCCCTACTTTTTATCCTTTTATATCACAAAATTAAATTTCCTTATCTATTGACAAAAAAATTATATTATATATAATATACTTAATACTATTTTTTGGAGGGTATTATGGCTAATTTCGGTGAATTTAGAAACGGAAACGAATACAGAATTCATAAGACACAGCTTGCAAGACCGTTGCTCAACTATATTTGGAACGCACGTGTTTTAAGCGGTGTTAATCATCTTGGCGGAGGTAACGGCGCTTACGGTCAGCGTGCACTGGCTTACATTGATCAGACAGGTAAGGGCAGATGTACTGTTATCCGTGACGGTAACCGCTATTTCTATATTAAGGATAAGGATAGCAAAAAGGTTTTCAACCCCGGTTGGTATCCTTGCAAAACTGAGGTAGAGAACTTTGAGTGTATCCACGGCTTGGGTTACAGCACTATTCAGAGCGAGTGTGACGGCATTTTTGCAAAGGCACGTGTTTTTGTAAACGCTGAGGATCCCTGTGAGATCTGGACTATCACTCTTACCAATAATTCAGATAAAACCCGTGAGATCAGCGCATATTCATTCGTTGATTTCCAGCTTGACGGCTACTCCCGTTATAGTGACGCTAACTCCTATCTCCACAGTGAGTTTGACGAGGAAACCAACACTATCGTTTGCTTTAACGGTGCTATGGAGCGTCCTCACGAGTGGTTTAACGGATTTTTCTCAACCAACGTAAAGCCTGTTGCATTTGAAACCAGCAAACGTGCTTTTGTTGGTGTTTACAGCTCTATTGCTGATCCCGACGGTGTTAAGAAAGATAAGCTTACAAACGGTTTTTCAACCTGTGAGCCTATGGTTGGTGCTTTCCAGCACGACTTTACCATTGAAAGCGGTAAATCAGTTCAGTTCAGCGTTATTATCGGTGCTGTTGATACTATGGAAACCGGTAAGGCACTTGCTAAGAAGGTATTTGCTGATGGCAAGATCGAAAGTGATTTTGCAGCACTTATTGATTCTAAGAAGGGTATTTCTACCGATATTTTCGTTAACACCCCCGATGAGAGAATCAACAACTTTGCTAACTACTGGTTGAAACAGCAGGTTCAGCTTTGCGCTGAGGTTGGCCGTGATACCGGTAAGGGCTTTAGAGATCAGCTGCAGGACGCTTGGGCTGTTGCTTCTTTTAATCCTCAGCTTGCAAAAGAGAAGATTTTAGAAACTCTTACATATATGTACAGCGACGGCAGATGTGTTCGTGGTTGGTTGCCTTTGGATCACCATATCTACTCTGACGGTCCTACCTGGATCACTCCTACTATCAACGCTTACATCAAAGAAACCGGTGACGTTGACTTCCTTAATCATCCCGTTAAATATCTTGACGAGGGTGAGGACACTGTTTGGGAACATATCCTTACAGCTATGCGTTTTGTATCTGAGGACTTAGGCCCTCACGGTTTGGTTAAAGCTCGTGACGGTGACTGGAACGACTCTCTTAATATGATCGGTCTTGAGGGCAAGGGTGAGAGTGTTTGGACATCTATCGCTTTGCATTATGCACTTAAGAACGCTGCTGAGATTGCAGAAAACATCTTGAAGGATAACGATATCCGTGATGAGATGCTTTGCCGTGCTGAAAAGATCAAGAAAGCAGTTAACGAGCAGGGTTGGGACGGCGAATGGTATCTTGCCGCTATCAATGATTTAGGCAACAAGGTTGGTACACATACCGAGAAAGAGGGTATGATCTACCTTAACAGCCAGACTTGGGCAGTGCTTTCAGGTGTTGCTGACGAGGAAAGAAAGGCAAAGTGCCTAAAGGCTGTTGACACATATCTTGACAGCGACTACGGTCCTCTTACTCTGTATCCCACATACACTAAATTCAACAACAAGATCGGCAGACTTACCAGCTTTATCCCCGGTATTTGGGAGAACGGTACTCCTTACTGCCACGGCGGTACATTCAAGGTTGTTGCTGACTGTATCGAGGGCTTGGGTGACAAGGCTTACGAAACTATCAGTAAGATTCTGCCTGACGGTAAAACAAATCCCTCCACCGAAACCGGTTGTGAGCCTTATGTTGTTACTAATATGTACTTTGGTCCTGATAACCCCAGAAAGGGCGAGACTCTGTTTGCTTGGGTAACAGGTACTGCAGGTTGGATGTTCAGAGCTATCACACAGTATATGCTTGGCTTCCATCCTGATTACGATAGCTTTACTATCAATCCCTGTATTCCTGCAGAGTGGAACAACGTTACACTTAGCAGAAAGTTCCGTGGTGATGTTTATAAGCTCACTATAAGCAATCCTGACGGTGCTCAGAGTGGTGCTAAAAAGATCATTGTTGACGGTAAAGAGATCGAGGGTAACAGAATCGCAATATTCGGCGATGCTAAAGAGCATACCATCGAAGTTATAATGTAATAATTTACGGAAAATTCCTGCAAGAAATTGCAGGAATTTTTTTATTGACAATTATATAATTGTGTGTTATACTTTAGCACATAAAAGCTTTAAAGCGGTAAAATATATTTTAAGGAGTTTGAGATATATGATCTTAGTTTTAAAACAAAATGCACAACAGGATAAAATAAATAAGCTTATTGAGGATTTTCACAGTAAAGGCTTTGCTACCAACGTCA
Source organism: Clostridia bacterium (assembly GCA_017407705.1). Lineage (GTDB taxonomy): Bacteria > Bacillota > Clostridia > Oscillospirales > Acutalibacteraceae > RGIG2202. Next base: position 17,873 of record JAFQWA010000014.1, on the reverse strand, counting down.
GCTCAGGTACGTCTCATACTATTATCGGTCTTATCGGTGATACTTCAAAGCTTAATGTTGATATAGTAAGTTCCATTGAAATAGTCGAAACAGTAAAGCGTGTTTCGGAGCCGTTTAAGGCGGTAAACCGCAAAATGCATCCGGAAGATACTATCATTGATGCAGGTGGTGTCAAGATAGGCGAGGGGTTGTTTAGCGTTATTGCGGGACCTTGCTCTGTTGAAAGTGAGGAGCAGGTGATAAGGATAGCAGAGTCGGTGAAGAAAAGCGGTGCAAAGCTGCTTCGTGGCGGTGCTTTCAAGCCCCGTACATCACCCTATGCTTTCCAGGGCTTACACGCTGACGGACTTAAGCTTTTGCTTGAAGCTAAGAAGGTGACAGGTCTGCCTATCGTCAGTGAAATAATGAACCTTAACCATATTGACTTGTTCGCTGATGTGGATATAGTTCAGGTCGGTGCAAGAAATATGCAGAACTTTGATCTGTTAAAGCAGCTTGGACAAAGCGACAAACCTGTTTTGCTGAAAAGGGGACTTGCCAACACCATTGAAGAGCTTTTAATGAGTGCAGAATACATTATGTCCGGCGGTAATCAGAACGTTATTTTCTGCGAGAGGGGAATACGTACCTTTGAAACTGCCACCCGTAATACACTTGATATTTCTGCAATTCCCTTAATCAAGCAGTTATCACACTTGCCGGTTATTGTTGACCCTTCTCACGCAACCGGTATGCGTGACCTGGTTCAGCCTTTATCAAGGGCTGCCGTTGCCATTGGTGCCGACGGACTTATTATCGAGGTGCACAACGATCCTGCCAACGCTTTGTGTGACGGACCTCAGTCCTTGGATCTTGAGCAGTTTGACAATGCTATGAAGGATATTACCCGTAGAGTTGAGTTTGAAAATAAGATTATGTAATTGGTTGATATGTAGAAAAATTAGGATAATTTTTGTGTATTTATACAAAAATTGTTATGGGCATCAAAAAGTGCTGTATTTTATTTGAAAATTATGGTATAATTTCGGCAAAGATATATTTTATATCAGGAGGTAATATTTATGAAAAACTTTAAGAGAAACATTGCTGTTGTTTTAGCTTTAGTTATTGCTATTTCAATGGCAGTTATGACAGGTATTCCTGCAGTTGCAGAGGATAATGTCGTTGTTTCATGGACCGAGGGCGAGGATAACCTTTGGGTAAGCCAGCCTGTTGATGCAGATGATCCTAACGCTATCGTAGATATCAAAGACGGTGATATCTCCGTTGATTGGGGCACAAGAGAAGCAAGAGTTTATGAAGTACAGGCTAAAACTCTCACAGCTCCCATTTCTGCTGACGCTTTGGGCTTAAGATTTGATATGACTGTTAATGCTTCTAAGATTGAAAGTGCAGGCAATCCGCCTACAAAATTCAACCTTGTTGTTCATCTCTTTACCGCTCCTGATGATCCCGAGGCACAGCCCGAGGTTGTTTACGTTGCTGAGCAGACCATTAAGCTTGGTCAGGAGAAGGACGTTATCGTTGAGTTTAAAGATTTTGTAACTAACGATGGTAATAAAACTCCTATGGATGTTACAAAGGTTCCTGAGTTCACAAACATTAAAGTTGAAACAAATACTTGGGGTATTTACTTTGGTGTTGCTGTAACAAACGTTAAGTTCGACATCAGCAAGATCACATCTTTTGATAAGGTTCCTGAGACTACAGCTGATCCCGCTCTCACCACATTACCCGCAGATATGGATGCTGTTCAGAAGGTATTGGATCTTTACACTGAGATTCCCGAGGATCTCACAGCAGAGTTCACACTTGATCAGTACTTAGCACTGGAAGCTTTCCTTGAGGCTTACACAACTTTGAACGATGCATCTGCTCAGTATCTTGCAGATCAGTATCAGATCACATCTGCTGTTTACGCTGAGCTTATCAACCTTTACAACGATATGGATATTCCCTCAGAGGGCGGCGATGAAGGTGACGACGATGATGATAATCAGGTAGTTACCACAACTGTTTCAGAGCCTGATGAGCCCAACGTTTCCACAGGTACATCATTCCCTTACGGAATTTTGGCATTGGCTGCAGTAGCAGGCGTTGTACTTGTAAAGAGCAAAAGAAAATGATTGATTAAAAGATATAAAACCCTACCGATTTAGGTAGGGTTTTTGTTTGTTGAAAAGACGGTTTTAATAAACCTATCTTCTCTCAAAAGACTGACAGTCGGTGCACTGATCTACTGTAGGATCCTTTTCGTGGGTACCTACTTTGATCTGCTCAAGAGCACAGTAGTTTTCAGTCTGGCAATGGTTTTTACAGCTGGTTACGCTGCAAGCAATACAATGATTAGCATGAGAGTTCATAATAATCTCCTTACCGCTCTGTGCAAGCTGTTTTATAGGCTTTTACAACGCACAGATTTTATTTGTAAAAGCTATAAATCCCAGGTGGGATCAATATTATTTTGGCTTTTTGGAATAATAATATTCAAACATTTAAAATACGTCAAAAATGTTTATTAAATTTATAAAAAATAGTTGTATTTCTTGTTAATATATATTATAATTATAAGACAATATGTGTATCTACTGTTGAGCGGTCCGTGCTTTTAAGTATGCGGACGTTCGGGTCCTGTGCGACGGGCCGCCGTGAACCATGTCAGGCGGGGAACCGAGCAGCATTAAGCGGCTTTGCCTGTGCGCCGCAGATAAACCTGTTCGTCCGCAGACTTAAGCGCATGTATCGCTCGAATTTTTATCAGGAGGGATTTAATTTGTATCAGGCATTGTATAGAAAATACCGTCCGCAAACCTTTTCGGATGTGTGCGGTCAGGATCATATTTCCAAAACCTTGAAAAATCAAATAGATGATAAACGTCCCTCTCACGCATATTTGTTCACCGGCTCAAGAGGAACGGGTAAAACCTCCTCTGCAAAGATATTTGCAAAGGCGGTAAACTGTCTTAATCCCGTTGGCGGTGACCCCTGTAATGAATGTGAGATATGCCGTGGTATTGATAACGGCTCTATTTTAGACGTTGTTGAAATAGACGCTGCTTCAAACAACGGTGTTGATAACATTCGTGAGCTTAGAGATCAGATCGAATATACCCCCGTAAAAGCAAAATACAGGGTTTATATTATCGACGAGGTTCACATGCTTTCTCCCGGCGCTTTCAATGCTTTGCTTAAAACTTTAGAGGAGCCACCTGCTCACGCTATATTCATTTTGGCTACTACCGAAGTGCACAAGATCCCTGCAACTATTTTATCCCGTTGCCAGAGATATGATTTCTTCCGCATTTCCGCTGACGTTATTGCAGAGAGAATCAAATACATCTGCAATCTTGAACAGATAGTGATTGACGATAACGCTGCTGTTTTAATTGCAAGACTGGCAGACGGTGGTATGCGTGATGCTTTATCACTGCTTGATCTTTGTGCAGGTACTGATAAAAATATTACCGAGCAGTTGGTAGCAAACTGTGCAGGTCTGGTTGGAAATCAGCATCTTTTTGAGTTTGCAAAGCTTATTGAGGAAAAGAATGCAGGTGGTGTGCTGCAGCATCTTAACAGCTTGTATGCTGCATCTTGCGATATTGAACGTCTTTGCACCGAACTGATTGCCCATTACCGCAACCTTTTGGTAGCAAAAACAAGTAAGTCACCCAGAGAGCTTATTACTGCCACTAATGAAGAGATAGATAATATCATCGCTCAGTCTAAAGCTGTGAAATTTGAGAGTATCTTGAATGCAGTGGAAAAGCTGGCGGCTTGTTTGGAAAATATGAAAAAAGGTGCTGTAAAACGCACTGTTTTGGAAACCGCTTTAATAAGACTCTGCAATCCCGCTATGGATACTGCACCTGAGGCAGTGCTTGCAAGAATTGCTAAGCTGGAGGATGCCGTGGTAACCGGTATAGTGCCTAAAGCAGTACCCAATGCAAAAGCAGAGGAAGAGGTATCGCAGCCTGAAGTTAAGGTGGAGGAAAAGCAGCCTGAAAAGGTTGAAGAGATAATCCAGCAGCCTGTTGCCGAACAACCCGTAGCTGAGCCTGAGAAGGTTCAAACACCCGTTGCAGCTGCACCAAGTGATGACACTGAGATGCAACCATTTTTGCAGTGGGCAGAGGTTATGAGCAGATTGCAGAAGGTATCACCCCTTATTCACGCAGTTATGACCGGCTCTGTGGCTTATACAAAGGGTGACATTCTCTTTATCGACGCACCTAATTCTCAGTTTACCGATCTCATAAGAGGGGATTCACGTCATAAGGAATCTATTAAAAATGCTGTTTTGGCTGTGACGGGAACAAGGTACAGATTAGGGCCCTATAAAAAGCCCGAGAATGTTGACAAGCCTAAAAAAGCAGATCCTTTAGATGATTTTATAAATGATTTTGGCGGTAACGTTGCCGAAGTTGAGTAAAATGGAGTAATTTGTAATGAAGAAGAAAAGTATTTTTCGAGTATTACCCGTTATAAATATTCTGATCGTTTTAACGGTAGTTTTAGCAGGCGTATCCTATTTTTTTGATATACGTCTTTTTGCCGTTGAAATGATTGTAGCAGTGGCTGTATGCGGATATGCTGTTATGAAAATGCTTTCTTTGCAAAAGGATATTTATAATTATTTCACACAGGTTTCCAAAAGCCTTGAGGAAAACGGTTCTGCATCCTTAGCAGAGTTCGTTATGCCTATTATGATAACTAAAGATACCGGTGAGATAGTTTGGTATAACGAAAATTTCAGAACCTCCGTTTTGAAGGGTAAGGATATTTACGGTGAGGAACAGAACGTTATTTTCTCTGAAGGTGCATTGAAACAGCTGGAAGACGAAAAACACGCTGACGTTGATTATAACGACCGTAAGTATGTGGTTTTTGAGTACCGTACCAACGTTGAGGGTATTAAGCAAAAGATATATTTCTTCTATGACGAAACCGGTCTGATAAAGATTTCAGAAAAATATAAAAAGACCCGACCCTGCGTTATGTACATTCAGGCTGATAACCTTGATATTATGCTGAAAGACGCTCTTGAAAGTGAGAAGGCAACTGTTATCGGAGCTATTGAAAGAGAAATTGAAACCCTTGTTAATTTCTCCGACGGATTTTTCCAAAAAATTTCTTCAGATAAGTATGTGCTTATCATAGAAAAATCGGGATTTGACAGAATAATCGAGGATAAATTCTCGGTTTTAAGAACTGTAAGAGCTTTGGACTTTGGTAACCGTGGTAATGTTAGCTTGTCTATCGGCGTGGGCCGTGACGGTGAGTCTATCGGTGAGTGCGTTGAACTTGCGTCACAGGCACTTGATATGGCTCAGGGCAGAGGCGGAGATCAGGCGGTTATTAAAACTAAAGACGGTTTTGAGTTTTACGGTGGCGTTACTCAGGCGGCACAGAGAAACAGTCGAGTAAGAACACGAGTGGTTGCAGCTACTTTGAATAAGCTTATTGAAAGCAGCGATAACGTGCTGATTATGGGTCACAGCTATTCCGATATGGATAGCTTCGGTGCCGCATTTGCACTGTGGCGTGCGGTTACTGAACTGAAAAAACCTGCTAAGATAGTGGTTGACCGTAAAAAGACTTTGGCTTTACCGCTTATTTCTATGGTAGCGGCAGGGGATATGGGTGATATTATGGCACCTCCCTCTGAGGCAGTAAAGCTGGTTAATAAAAGAACACTGCTTATTATCGTGGATACCCACAGAGCTTCCTTTGTTGAAAGTAAAGAGGTTTACGAAAAGGCGGCGGCAACGGTTATTATAGACCATCACAGAAAAACCGTTGATTATATTGATAACGCACTGCTTTTCTACCACGATCCCTCTGCATCATCAGCTTGTGAGATGGTATCCGAGCTTTTGCAGTATATGGGTCCCAAGCTTATCGGCAAAACCGAGGCAGAAGCGTTGCTTTCGGGAATTATGCTTGATACACGTAATTTTGTGCTTAGAACCGGTGTCAGAACCTTTGAGGCATCTGCGTTTTTACGTTCAAGGGGTGCTAATCCCGTTGAAGTTAAGAAGCTGTTCTCCGGTTCTATGGACACTTATAAAGAGCGGTCTGCTATCGTGGCTCAGGCTGAGGTGTTTAAGGATTGTGCCATTTCTCTTTGTGAGGAAACAGGGGATAATATAAGAATTGCATCCTCTCAGGCGGCAGATGAGCTGCTCTCCATTTCAGACGTTAATGCATCCTTTGTTTTGTTTGCAGATGCAGATGCTATAAATATATCAGCACGTTCACTGGGAGCTGTAAACGTTCAGTTGGTTATGGAACAATTAGGTGGCGGCGGTCATCAGACTATGGCGGCGGCACAGCTTGAAAACGAAACCTTTGAAGGTGCTAAAAACTTGCTTTTGAAAGCAATTACTAAAGTGAAAGAGGGATAATATATGAAAGTTATTTTTCAGCAGGATGTTAAAGGCTCCGGTAAAAAGGGTGAGCTTAAAAACGTATCTGACGGATATGCAAGAAACTTTTTGTTACCTAAGGGTCTGGCTATTGAAGCAACATCACAGGCTTTGAATGATTTTAATAATAAAAATGCCGCTGTGGCTCATCATAAGGCTGAGGAAAAACAGCAGGCTGAAAATCAGAAGAAAATGATCGAGGGTAAGATCATTAAGGTAACTGCAAAAGCAGGAGATAACGGCAGACTGTTCGGTGCCGTTACTGCTAAAGAAATTGCTGATGCTTTAAATAAGCAGTTTTCACTTAACGTTGATAAGAGAAAGCTTACAGTTCCCGATATCAAGGAGCTTGGCAGCTACAATTTTGAAGTAAAGCTTTATCAAGGCATTATTGCCTCTATGACTGTTGCGGTAATTCCGCAGTAATAATTAAAAGGATGTGTGAGCTATGGCAGTTGACAATAGCTTATTGAATTTAGACGGGCAGGTATTGCCATTTTCACTTGAAGCAGAGCAGTCGGTACTGGGTGCTGTGCTTATTGATCCTGCCTGTATTTCCGAACTTGCTATTATTTTAAAGCCTGAGCACTTTTATCTGCCTCAGCACAAGGCTATTTATGAGATAATGTGGAATATGTACAGTATGGCAAAGGTTATCGACTCTATTACTGTGCTGGAAGAGCTTAAAACTCAGGGCGTCTACGATGATGCAGGCGGTAAGTCTTATCTTTTGCAGTTGGCACAGATAGTACCTTCCTCTGCTAACGTTGAAAGCTATGCTAAAATAGTTCGTGAGAAAAGCTATATCCGTTCCCTTATCTTAGCCGCAAGAGAGATTATTAACGAAGCCTCATTAAGCGATGTTGACGCCGCTATGCTGTTAGACTCAGCTGAGCAGCGTATTTATGAGATACGTCAGGGCAGAGAGGCTCAGGGACTTAAGCATATCCGTGAGGTTATTACAGGCGAAACAATGGACCGTCTTGATAAGCTGAACGATCCTGAGCTGAAAGATGAATTTGTGGGTATTCCCACCGGCATTTCAGCCCTTGACCGTATTACCACCGGATTACATAAATCCGACCTTGTAATACTCGGTGCCCGTCCCGGTATGGGTAAAACAAGTATGGCGCTGAATATTACCCGAAACGTTGCGGTGCAGGCTAAAAAGACAGTTGCGTTTTTCTCGCTTGAGATGACCAGAGAACAGCTTGCTGAACGTCTTATTGCAAATGAAGCATCTATAAAAAGTGAGAAGCTCAGAACAGGTATGTTGGACCCCGATGAGTGGACCCGTTTGGCTCAGGCAAGTGACCTTTTGTCTAACACAAATATTTATCTTGACGAAACTTCAAGTATTACTGTTCCTGAAATGAAAGCAAGACTGCGTAGAATGAAAAAGGTAGACCTTGTTGTTATCGACTATTTGGGACTTATGCATTCAGCTACCAAAAACGATAACCGTGTTCAGGAGATTTCTGAGATCACCCGTAGCCTTAAGGTTATGGCTAAGGAGCTTATGGTGCCGATTATCTGTTGCGCTCAGCTTTCCCGTGGAACTGAGGTAAAGGGTAAATCCCACCGTCCTCAGCTGGCTGACCTTAGAGATTCAGGTTCAATCGAGCAGGATGCTGATATAGTTTTGTTCTTGTACCGTGAATTTTACTATGCAAACGAAACTTCTGCACCTGAAGAGGTGGATCAGAATGCGGCAGAATGTATAGTCGCTAAAAACAGACACGGTGAAACCGGTACTGCTCACCTCCGTTGGGACGGTCAGTTTACCAGGTTTACTACACCGGAATACAACTATGATGAAAACTAAAGTTTTAAATACCATTACAAAATTCAATATGTTAAACAGTGGCGATACTGTTGTTGCCGCTGTTTCCGGCGGTGCAGATTCCATTGCAATGCTTCATTTGCTGTGGGATCTTAAATCCGTTTTAGATATCAGTATCAGAGCGGTTCATATTAATCATAACTTAAGGGGAGATGAGTCTCTGCGTGATGAAAATTTCGTAAGAGATTTTTGTGAACAAAATAATATCCCTCTTGATGTAATAAGCGTTGATATTAAAGGAATTTGTGCAGATACTAAAACAGGTATTGAAGAATGTGCAAGAATACAGCGGTATAAGCTGTTTTCCGAAATTGCAGGTGATAGCGGTAAGATCGCAACGGCACATACTTTATCTGATGCCGCTGAAACTCTGATTTTTAATATTTGCAGAGGCAGTGGTATAAAGGGAGTTTGCTCAATCCCGCCGGTGCGTGATAATATTATCCGTCCGCTGATTGAGGTTAGCAGAGATGAAGTGGAGCTGTATATCGCAGATAATGGTTTGTCTTTTGTCACTGATTCCACTAATTTAGAGGATGATTATACAAGAAATGATATTCGTCATAATATCATCCCTAAGCTTTGTGAGATAAACCCCGCTTTTTTGCAGGCCGCAAGTCGACTTATAAATTCTGCCCGTATGGTGGATGAGTACGTTGAAAATGAGGCAAGAGCACTTATTGAGCAGGGCATTACTGCTGCTGATGCTAAGAATATAGACAAGGTACTGCTTTGCAAATACATTGAGTTAAGATGCAAAAACGAGTTGTCAGTAACCCTTGAAAGTAAGCACGTAGAAGCCGCAGTGCAGACTGTTTTGGAGGGTACGGGTGTTTGTCAGCTGCCGAAAAATACATTTTTGAAGGTGGAAAACGGCAATATTATTTTAACCAACACCGTAAAAGAGAATACACAGCCGTTTTGTGTGCCGTTAACTGTGGGGAATATAAAAACTCCTTATAAAAATTACACTGTTTTAAGGCTTACTAAAGCGGAATATGAAAATCAACAAAAAGTTAACAAATTGTTATTTAAATATACACTTGACTGTGATAAAATAAGTGAAAATGCTTTGTTAAGGTCCCGTGGTGAGGGTGACGCTATTAAGTTGCAGGGCAGAGGCTGTACCAAAACGCTGAAAAAACTGTTTTGCGAAAGCAAAATACCTCTTAATTTAAGAGGTGAGTATGCAGTTATCAGTGACGGTGATAGGCTGCTTTGGGCAGAAGGATTTGGCGTCAGCCAATTTGCCGCAGTGACCGAAAACACTGAAAATATGCTTGTTATCCAGATTGAAGGAGAGGATCATTATCAATAAAAGTAAGATCAAAAACATACTGATTTATATTGCAGTACCCTTGTTACTTGCTATAATAATCGCAACTATGTGGGGTATGAACTTAGGTAAGACCCGTACTAAATATTCTCAGCTTTTAGACCTTTTCAGACAGGATAAAGTGGCTGAATACAGGTTGAATATTGCTGAAAGAAAATTGGTTTATTATCTTCGCAGCGATACCGAAAAGGGTATTGTTTATGAAGTTCCGGATTCCAATTTATTTATTCAGGATGTAAGAAAAATAAGCGAGGAAATTGAGGAGAATAAGTCTAAGGACAATAAAACTCCCGCTTTGGTTTATGACTTTGAGCGTGGTGATGACGGTGCTTGGCTTTTCAACTTAATCCCCACTTTGATTATAATAATTTCCGTTGTCGGCGTATTCTTTTTCCTTAACAAGAGAATGAGCGGTATGGACGGCGGCGACAAAACTATGAACTTTGGCAAGGCTAAGTTTAAAAGCACTGCCGATGAACGTAGAAAGACCTTGTTCTCTGACGTGGCAGGTGCTGATGAAGAGAAGGAAGAGCTTAGCGAGATCGTTGATTTTCTTAAAAATCCTCAGCGTTTTAACGAGCTTGGCGCCAGAATTCCCAAAGGTGTATTGCTTGTAGGCCCTCCCGGAACCGGTAAAACATTACTTGCAAGAGCAGTTGCAGGCGAGGCAGGAGTTCCGTTTTTCTCAATTTCAGGTTCTGATTTTGTTGAGATGTTCGTAGGTGTGGGTGCATCCCGTGTGCGTGACTTGTTCCAGCAAGCCAAGAAAAACGCACCTGCTATCGTGTTTATAGATGAAATCGATGCTGTTGGACGTCAGCGTGGCGCAGGTCTTGGCGGCGGTCACGATGAGCGTGAGCAGACTTTGAACCAGTTGCTGGTTGAGATGGACGGCTTCGGCGCTAACGAGGGCGTTATCATTATTGCTGCTACCAACCGTCCTGATATTTTGGATAAAGCTTTGCTTCGTCCCGGTAGATTTGACCGTCAGGTAACAGTAAATTATCCCGATGTTAAGGGCCGTGAGGAGATACTTAAGGTCCATTCCAGAGGAAAGCCCTTAGGCCCTGATGTTGACTTAAAAACCATTGCAAAATCAACCTCAGGCTTCACCGGTGCTGACCTTGAAAATCTGCTTAATGAGGCTGCTTTGTTGGCTGCAAGACAGAACAAAAAAGCTATTACTGAGGAAAATATCGAAGAGGCTACCATCAAGGTAGTGATGGGTACTGAAAAGAAATCCCACGTTATTACCGATCACGATAAATGGATCACATCCTATCACGAGGCAGGCCACGCTGTGGTATCATATTTCCTGCCTACTCAGGATCCCGTTCATCAGATCTCTATTATTCCTCGCGGTATGGCGGCAGGCTACACTATGTACATTCCTGACCGTGATGACCGTCACGTTTCCAAAAACAAGATGCTTGAGGATATCTGTTCACTGCTTGGTGGACGTGCTGCTGAGCAGCTCACTCAGGATGACATCTGCACAGGTGCCTCTAACGATATCAAACGTGCTACTGAAAACGCAAGAATGATGGTAACTCAGTACGGTTTCAGCGAGAAAATAGGTCCTATTGCTTTGGGTAACGATCAGAGTGAGGTATTCTTGGGCAGAGATTTCAGCTCAACACCCAACTACTCTGAGAAGATCTCAGCTGTTATCGACGAGGAGATCGAGCGTATTGTTACAACTCAGTACGAAAAAGCTATTAAGCTGTTGACAGAGCATATGGATGAGCTTAAGAAGGTAGCCGAGATACTGTTTAACCACGAGAAGATCGACGGAGACGATTTCAGACTTCTTATGGAAGGTAAAGAGCTCAGCTTTGATAATGATGAAGAAAAAGCTGAAAAGGTTACTGAAACTGTAGAACAAATTGAAGAATAAATAATTTTTGCCACAGGTCAAGCTCGGCTTGTGGCAAATCTTAAAATAGGGGGATTATAATGGCTATTTCAACTAAACTGTTTTCAGAATATAAAAATTACGGTAAATGTCTTGAGATTTCCAACGGCAAAATTTTTCTTATGGTAACTGTTGACGTTGGCCCGAGAATTATTAAATGCGGTTTTATAAACGGCGTAAATATTCTTTATAACGATTATAAGCGTGAGGTTTTAAACAAAGGCGAGGCTTACGATAAGTATTACTATAAAGGCGCTTACTGGGCAATTTACGGCGGTCATCGTTTGTGGGCATCACCTGAATCAGAGCCCGAGACTTACTATCCCGATAACAATCCCGTTGAGTATGAGATACTTGAAAACGGCGCTATCTTTACTCAGGAGCCTCAGACTCAAAACGGTGTGCAGTTTAAGATAAAGGTCACAATGGATGATGATAACAACATAAACGTTGAGCATTTTATTACTAACATTTCAAATGAAACTAAAGTGCTTTCACCCTGGGCCATTACTGTTCTTAACAAAGGCGGTCTGGAGATTATTCCTCAGAACCCCGAGAAAAAGGGACTGCTTCCTAACCGTAGAATAATTATGTGGCCTTATGCCAATATGGCTGATGAGCGTGTTTATTTCGGCGAGAATTACATAACCTTAAAGCAGGATGTAAACGCTGCTTGTGCTTATAAAATGGGTATGGATAACCGTAACGGTTACGCTATGTATGTGCTGGAAGATGCAGTTTTTGTAAAGCAGTACACTCATTTTGAAGACAAAGAGTATGATGATTTTGGTGTTTCCTTTGAAACCTATACCAACAACGTTATTTTAGAGATGGAAACACTGGGTAATATACATACATTACAGCCATCAGAGACTGCAACTCATACCGAGAAGTGGACTTTGTTTAAAAATATAGGAACTCCCGATGCAAAAGATGAAAAACAGATCGATGCATTTGTTAAAAACTATATAAAATAAATTTTGACCGACTTGTATTAAGGAGTTGAGTTTATTATGAAAAAGGCGTGGGAGAAGTATAGGCCTTTTGTTCCGATTGGACTGCCTGAAAGAAGTTGGCCGGACAGGGTTATAACAGAAGCACCTGTTTGGTGCAGTGTTGACCTGCGTGACGGTAATCAGGCGTTGGTTGAGCCTATGAATTTAGAGGAAAAACTGCTGTTTTTCAAGACCTTAGTGGAAATAGGTTTTAAGGAGATAGAAGTAGGTTTTCCATCAGCCAGTGAAACTGAATACGAAATACTGCGTGCTTTGATAGAACGCAATTTGATCCCTGATGACGTTACCATTCAGGTGCTGGTGCAGGCACGTCCTCACCTTATCAGAAAGACCTTTGATGCCATTGACGGCGCCAAAAACGTTATTATCCATTTCTATAACTCCACATCTACTTTACAGCGTAAGGTTGTTTTTCATAAGGAGATGGAGGGTGTTATTGATATTGCGGTTGAGGGTGCAAAGCTTATCCGTGAGCTTACTGAAAACCGTAAGGATAAAAATATGAATATCACCTATGAGTATTCTCCTGAAAGCTTTTCGGGTACTGAGCCTGAAAACGCAGTTATGATTTGTGATAAAGTGATGGAAGCGCTGGGTGCAACTCCCGAAAATAAGGTGATACTCAATCTGCCCAACACTGTTGAAAATGCAACACCCAACTGCTTTGCAGATCAAGTGGAGTATTTCTGCACTCACCTTAAGAATAAAGACAGTGCTATTATCAGCGTTCATCCTCATAACGACAGAGGCTGCGGTGTTGCTGCTACTGAGTTGGCAATTATGGCAGGTGCTCAGCGTGTGGAGGGAACTGTTTTCGGTAACGGTGAGCGTACGGGCAATGCAGATATTATGGTAATTGCCTTGAATATGTTTTCTCAGGGCATTGACCCGAAACTGGATTTTTCCAAAATGCCTTACATAAAATCAGTGTATGAAAAGTGCACTAAAATGAATATTAACGAGCGTCATCCCTATGCAGGTGCTTTGGTGTTTACTGCTTTTTCAGGTTCACATCAGGATGCTATCAACAAGGGTATTGCTTATATGAAGGATAGCGGGTCTGAGTTTTGGGAGGTACCTTATCTGCCCATTGACCCTGCTGATATTGGCAGGGAATACGAGCCTATTATCCGCATAAACTCTCAGTCGGGCAAGGGTGGTGCCGCTTATATTATGCACACCAACTTCGGTTACGACCTGCCGAAAGCTATGCACCCCGAGTTTGGTGCATTGGTAAAGGCTGAGTGTGACAGAATAGGTGCTGAGCTTAAACCCGATGAGGTATATAGCTTGTTTGAACAGGAGTACTTGTCCATACATTATCCCTACAATCTTAAGTCTTATCGCTTGATCGATAACAATGACAGCACCACTGAGTTTGAGGGTGTTATCAGATACAGACATCAGGATTACAACGTTAGGGCGAAGGGTAACGGACCTGTTGATGCGTTCTTTAGCGCTGTTAAGAGTATTGGTATTCACGACTTTGAGTTTATCACATATTCAGAGCACGCACTTTCTTCCGGTGCTGACTCTAAAGCGGTGGCTTACATTAAATTGAGATCGCCTAACGGCTCTGAGATCTACGGTGTTGGTGTAGATAACAACATTCTTATCGCATCTATTAAAGGTGTTATTTGTGCCGTTAACCGTTCTATGAAGCACGCAAAGGAGGAGTAGTTTATGAGAAAATATTCCGTAACTTTGTTGCCCGGTGACGGTATCGGCCCTGAGATACTGAACGAAGCCATAAAGGTTTTAGACTGCGTTTGCAACAAATTTGGTTTTGAAATTCAGTACAAAACTGCTTTAATAGGTGGCGCTGCCATTGATGAAACGGGAGTGCCGTTGCCTAACGAGACAGTTGATGCTTGTAAAAGCTCCGATGCAGTTTTACTTGCGGCAGTTGGCGGATACAAGTGGGATACTTTACCGGGGCATCTTCGTCCTGAGGCAGGTTTGCTGGGCATACGTTCCGCACTGGGACTTTATGCAAATCTGCGTCCTGCAAGGATATTTGCACCGCTTAAAAACACATCACCTTTAAAGAGTGAGATAATAGGTGAAAGCCTTGACATTATGGTGGTCAGAGAGCTTACCGGCGGTATCTATTTCGGTGAGCGTGGCAGAAAAGAGCAGGATGGTGTTATGTCTGCTTACGATACTGAGTGCTACTCTGTTCCTGAAATACAGCGTATTGCAAAAGTGGCTTTTGAAATAGCGCAAAAACGTGGCGGCAGAGTTTGTTCTGTGGATAAGGCAAACGTCTTGGAAAGCTCACGACTTTGGAGAGAGACCGTTATAGAGCTTGCTGAGGACTATCCCGATATTGAACTTTCGCATTTGTATGTGGATAACTGTGCTATGCAGCTTGTACGTAATCCTAAGCAGTTTGACGTTATCGTTACATCAAATATTTTCGGAGATATTTTGTCCGATGAGGCATCCATGATAAGCGGATCTATCGGTATGCTGGCATCTGCAAGTCTGTCTGAGGGCAGCTTTGGACTTTACGAGCCGGTTCACGGTTCTGCACCCGATATTGCAGGTTTGGGCAAAGCAAATCCTTTGGCTATGATACTTTCCGCCGCTATGATGCTTAAATATTCTCTTAATGAGCAAGAGGCGGCAGACAGCATTGAGAGTGCTGTAAACGCTGCACTTAAAGTTGCAAGAACTCCCGATATTGCAGGGGATGATGTGCCGATTGTGTCAACGTCTCAGATGGGAGATATAGTTTGCAAAATTTTGCAAAATTAAATTTAAAATTATTTCCAAAAATATCGCTTCATTGATTTGAAGCGGTATTTTTTTATTTTTTCAATTAAATTACCTTAAAACTCAAATACTTCCGCAAATAAAAAATTTTTATCTGCAAACCATAGTCATATAAAAATATTTGCGAAAAGAGGGTTTAAGTTTTATGAAAAAATTAGTTAAAATTTTTGCCGTTTTGATGTCGGTTTTATCAATATCAGCATTATCAACGGGACTTATATATTCTGAATCATTACCCGATTACTATCAAGTAAACAAGGGCGATGATCTTAACATACAATCAAAGCTCAGCATAAGTGCTAAGAGCATAGATAAGGTAGATGCAGTGTCGGATAAGCAAGATGGTTTGTCAGCAGATGACTATGAGGCGGAACTTAAACTGTTTGGACTAATACCTATTAAAACAGTTCAGGTGGACGTTATAGACGAAATGTATGTGGTGCCCAGCGGCAAGACCTTTGGTATAAAAATATTCACACAAGGCGTTATGGTGGTGGGTATGACCGACGTGGACTCTGACAGCGGACTTGTAAACCCTGCAAAAAAGGCAGGTATAAAAATCGGTGACGTTATCGTAACAATGAACGGGACTCAAGTAAATTCCAACGAAACGGTGGCTAAAGTCATTGAAAAAAGCGGCGGTAAAGAGATAGACGTGGTGCTGATGAGAAGAGGCAAGAAATGTTCGGTGAAGCTTAGGCCGATAAAATCGGCAATGGAGAACAAATATAAAGCAGGACTGTGGGTTAGGGACAGCTCAGCAGGTATCGGTACACTCACTTTCTATAACCCCACCACGGGAGCTTTCGGTGGACTTGGACACGCAATTTGTGATGTGGATACAGGATTATTATTACCTTTAGAGTCGGGGGAAATCGTTGATGCGAAAATAAATTCTATAAATAAAGGAACATCGGGTAAAGCAGGGGAGTTGTGTGGCGTTTTTACGGGTGAAAGGTTAGGGGATTTGCTATCTAACTGCGATATGGGTGTGTACGGCGTGATGGATAAACCTATGGCTTCAAAAAACATTATGAAGGTGGCGTTGAAACAAGAGGTGAAAACGGGTAAGGCAAAAATACTTACATCTATTGATAACAACGGACCTAAGTATTATGATTGTTTGATCGAGAAGGTAAAATATTCATCAAATGAAGCCGCTCAGAATATGGTAATACGTGTAATGGATAAGGAGCTTATAAGTAAAACCGGTGGAATAGTTCAGGGAATGAGCGGTAGTCCTGTTATACAAAACGGTAAACTTATAGGTGCAGTGACCCACGTGTTTGTCAACGACCCCACCAAGGGCTACGCCATCTTTGCTGAAACCATGCTGGAGATGGCGCAAGGGGTGGCAGAAAGCAGCAAGTTAAAAGATGCATCATAGGTAAAGAGCTGTCAAACAAGAGACTTTCGCATTTGCGTGCGAAAGTCTCTTGTAATATGCACCTCTTTGTGTTATAATATACAAGTAAACTTTTATTTAGAGGAAAGGAAAATCGCAAATATGGCTATGAAGGTTAGTTACAACAAGCTTTGGAAGTTACTCGTTGACAAGAAAATGAGCAAAGCGGATCTAAGAAAAGCAGCTGAAATTGCGCCCAACACGCTCACCAAAATGCGTAGAGATGAACCGGTGTCGATTGATGTTCTGCTTCGCATTTGCGATAAATTGGATTGCAATATCGGAGATATGATGGACGTCCAAAAAGAAGCGTAAAAGGAGATGTTTGTATGTGGTACATAATTAGTGTTTTAATTCTGATTGTCGAGATTCTGCTGCTTGTCGGTTTTGTTATCGGTCGATTTAAGAAAAAGCAAATTAATGAAACGGTAGTGTTTATTGCCACCGTCTTTGTAGTCAATTTTTCGATGCACCTGCTTCCATTTCTTTACAATGTAATTGAGCTTGGCGAACAAACCAACATCCCCTTTGGTTTGCTCGGATGCTTTGGCTCGGCAATGATGCTATTCGTTGGAGAGCCTAATGTGGAAGCCGTAGCAGGCTTTGCTAATGTTTTTACGGTTTTTGCAGTCGCATATGTTTTGGGCGTTCTTATTGCTCTGCTCACCACCATCAGCACGGCGATCGAGGTGTTCAGTAATACGATTATCAATGGTTTCCGTGTGGCAAAGGCACTCAAAAAAGAGAGCTGTGATATTGTAGTTGGCAACAGTCCCAAGGCGCTCCATTATGCCAAGACTTGCAACACGGTATTGCTAATTGACGATAGCATAAGCAAGGACTGTGTAAAAGAGCTTATTGGAGATGGCTACGCCGTTTTACATAAGGGCTTTACCGAGCAATTGCTTGCCTCCCGACAGTTTAACACAGCAACCCGTTATAACATAGTTTGCCCGAGCAGTGAAAAAGCATTAGATTATGTTGAGGCTTTTATCGCATATAAAAAAGCAGAAACAAATGCTAAACATACGCACTTATACGTAGAGATGAATGGCACAGAGGCTGAAACCGTCCGCCGTGAGATTGTTGAGAAAAACGGGATGGAAGAATATATTGACACCTTCAGCACAAACGAGCTTTTAGCCAGAACCTTTG
>JAFQWA010000013.1 GCA_017407705.1 Clostridia bacterium | reverse complement strand
TGATAATATGGTAAAAATTTCAAAGTATATTTCCTTAATTTTTTCTATTCCTTTAATGTTATGGTGCTCTTTAGCTATAATTTTTGCTGATTTTTTGACTTATGAGATAAGCATAAATTCATTAATTCACGCCGGCATTAGTTTTATAATTACCATTTTAATATTTAGCGTGACTTTTAAAGATTATGGAAAGGCCATGATAATTTTTAAGATTATCAATGCTATTGTAGGTGTTGGACTGTTTGCCTTTTCTGTATACATCTTGATTTTTGAGTTTAAATTGCTTATGTCGGGAATACATCCATCTCGAATTGTTTTAGACATATTATTTATTGTTGTATCATTGATATTTGCTGCGCTACCGGTTTTGTCAAGTGTAATTAGCTTGAAAAAACATAAGACAAAAAATAACACATAAAAATAAGACAGGGGACGGTTCTGTTTACTAACGACTAAACAACCAAAGGGGCGGGCATTTAACCCCGCCCCATTTTCCCACTCATCGATGTGAATACAATTCACACAACCAACGCTCACACCTTATCACTCAAACAAAAGCGCTTCGGTTATTACCGAAGCGCTTCTTTTATAGGATGCAATTTATAAAGCAATAGCTTACTTCATATTGTTCTCGTAAGACTCGATCATTTTCTTAACCATCTGTCCGCCGATAGAACCAGCCTGACGAGCGGTCAAGTCACCGTTGTAACCGTTTTTAAGGTTAACGCCTACCTCGCTTGCAGCTTCCATCTTAAAACGATCAAGTGCTTCTCTTGCCTGAGGTACCAAAGAACCGTTTCTTGACATTTCTAATTCACTCCTTTTGCAAAAAACTTATTGCGTTTGCCTTATTATTGTTATCCTGCAAATAAGGATTATTTGTGAAAATTTTTGCCAGAAAAACTTTAAAAATCAGGTAATTTCAAATTAAAAACAAATGCCGTCGGTACCGCCACGGCAAAGCAACAGCACCGCTACCGCCACTGATATAGCGTAGTCACTGATACGGCAGTTAAGCTTTATAGGTATCTCACATTCCTCCACCATATTGCCGTGAAAATCCCGAAAGCTCCGTTGCAGACTTACCGACGCCGACGTTTCACATTTGCTGGAGATACTGATAGTGTCGGTGACAGACATTCCGCAGGTGATTATAGGATGCGGTGAGTTTTGAAGCATAGACAATGCCGTTTTATTATCGGAGCTGACGATAACAGGGAAGTGGGCAGGGATATTCAACTGCATATCTTTAAATATTTTGTTTTTTATAACAGCAATACCAAAGGGCATATCTATGTTTTTCGGAGCGGTCTCGCAAATGAAAAAACACTGACTGTCTGCACCCTGCTGATGTATGCCGCTCGAGGTTATGTGTATTACCGAGCCAAACGCCCTTAAGGCTTTGCTTAGGTCTTTTGCAGTTGTGTCACAGGGATCGCCGTATAAAAAAATAGGGAGCATAAGATCATCCTTTTTTGCGGTTATCCTTATAATTTTCCCCTTGATTTTTTGTAATATTCCCATTTTTAGTAACAAAAAACCGATGCCAATAAGGCATCGGTTTAATCATTTATTTCTGATGTTTCTTTTTATAATTTATTGTGTTTACTGCTACCAGACCGCCGGCAGAAAGTATCATTAAAGTAATGGGGATCCAAATGTACTTATTGGTGGCGCTGCCGTAGTCAGTTACGTTCTTTTTAACAGTGGTGGGTTTGGTGGGTTTGGTTGCCTTGGTGGTTTTGGTAAGAGAATCATACTTTCTTGTGGTGGTTCTCTTGGTGGTGTAACGGGGAGTATCGTTTTTTTCTGTGTATTCAGTGGTGGACATATTCACACTGTAAATAACCGTAGTAGTATCTTCAATCGGCTCTAAAGTGGTAGTTTCCTCACTGACAGAGGTGTTACTCTCGGTAGGGTCTTCACCGGTGGAGCCTGTGGGCTGCTCTAAGGTAGAGGTTTCGGATCCTGTTTCAGACAAGGAAGCCGATGTGGTAGGGGCTTCAGTGGGAACTTCCTCGGCGATAGATATAAGCGACAGACAGCTTATTAAAAACACTGCCACAAGGCAAGCTGAAAGTAATTTATATAATTTTGACATCTTTAAACCACCTATCTGTTAAAATAGTTTAATATGCTTTTCCCCAGTAAACCATATATTTTGCAGGTTTACCGCAGCAAGCGCAAACGTCACTCAAATGCTCCTGCTCTAAGGGAATACAACGTGAGCTTACGCCGGTTTTCTCTTTGATCTCATCCTCACAAGCTTCGTCACCACACCACATAGCCTTGATAAATCCGTCACCCTTTTCAACCAATGACTGATTGATCTCATCTATGCTATGGCAAGCGTAGGTACGGTTTTCACGGTTTTTCAATGCTTTTTCATACAAACCGTCGTGTACCTCTTGCAGTTTCTTCTCAATAGCAGACTCAAGCTCATCCAGCTTAACAACTGTCTTTTCACGGTTATGACGTGTAACCAGAACACATTCACCGTTTTCAATATCACGGGGACCCATTTCAATTCTGACAGGCACACCCTTCATCTCATACTGTGAGAATTTCCAGCCTGCGCTGTTGTCGGAATCGTCAAGCTTAACTCTGAATTTTCCCTGAAGTGAATTGAGCAGCTCGTTTGCTTTCTCCAAAACACCCTCTTTATGCTGAGCAATAGGAATAATTACTGCCTGAATAGGTGCAATAGCAGGGGGAAGTACCAAACCGTTGTCATCACCGTGAGTCATAATAACTGCACCGATAAGACGGGTAGTAACACCCCAAGAGGTCTGATGGGGATATGCACGTTTGTTTTCTTTATCTGAGAACTGAATGTCGAAAGCCTTTGCAAAGCCGTCACCAAAATAGTGGGATGTACCTGCCTGCAGAGCCTTACCGTCGTGCATCAAGGCTTCGATAGCATAAGTTGAAACAGCACCTGCAAATTTATCACTTTCAGTCTTTTTACCCTTCACAACGGGGATAGCCAGTGCATCCTCACAGAAGCTTGCGTAAACGTTAAGCATTTTTTCTGTTTCGGTGATAGCTTCCTCTGCAGTAGCGTGGATAGTATGACCCTCCTGCCACAAGAACTCTCTTGAACGCAGGAAAGGACGGGTGGTTTTTTCCCATCTTACAACGCTAACCCACTGGTTATACAGCTTAGGCAGGTCACGGTAAGAGTGGATAATATTTGCGTAATGCTCACAGAAAAGAGTTTCGGATGTAGGACGAACGCACAAACGCTCTTCAAGCTTTCGCTACCGCCGTGAGTTACCCAGGCAACTTCGGGAGCAAAGCCCTCAACGTGATCCTTTTCCTTTTGAAGCAGGCTTTCGGGGATAAACATAGGCATACAAACGTTTTCGTGGCCTGTATCCTTAAACATTTTATCTAAAATTTTCTGAATGTTCTCCCATATAGCATAGCCGTAAGGACGGATTACCATACATCCCTTAACACTGGTATATTCGATCAGCTCGGCTTTTTTTACTATGTCAGTGTACCATTTGGCAAAGTCTTCATCCATAGAAGTGATCTGGTCCACCATTTTTTTATTGTCAGCCATAGTTTCCTCCATATAAATAAAAAAATATATTCAATTTATTATACTCTACAATCTTTCTATTTTCAACATCTTTTTTACGTTCTTAGAATAAGTTGTTAAAATTTACAAAAAAACAAAAAAATAGCTGCGTATTTGAATTTTATCATTGAAAAAGCCGTTGAAAAATGGTATTCTATTATAGATAATATTATAATTTTTTGGTATAGGTCGTGCTAATATGATAAAATCTTATGATAACGAGAAATATTTACAGCTTCAGGGAGAAAAGATAATTGAGCGTATTAACAAGTTTGATAATAAGCTCTATCTGGAATTCGGCGGTAAGCTTTTTGACGATTACCACGCTTCCCGTGTGCTTCCCGGCTTTGAAAGTGATGCAAAAACCAAGCTGCTTTGTATGCTTAAAGACAAGGCTGAGATCATCTTTTGTATCAACGCCGCTGATATTGAGCGCAACAAGATCCGTGCTGACTACGGCATTACTTACGATGCTGACGTTATGCGTCTTATTGATAATCTCCGTGCTTTGGGCATATATGTAAGCGGCATTGTTGTAACTCAGTATAAGGGTCAGCCTGCTGCAGACGTGTTTATCAAAAAACTGCAGAATATGGGTGAGAAGACCTATATCCATACCCTTACTAAGGGCTATCCCACTGATGTTGACGTTATCGTAAGTGACGAGGGTTACGGTGCTAACCCTTATATCGAAACTACCCGTCCGCTGGTGGTTATTACTGCTCCCGGTCCCGGTAGCGGTAAGCTTGCTACCTGCCTTTCACAGCTTTACCACGAGTATAAGCGTGGAGTTAAAGCGGGTTATGCTAAATTTGAAACCTTCCCCATCTGGAATATTTCTCTTAACCATCCCGTTAACCTTGCTTATGAGGCCGCAACCGCCGATCTGCACGACGTTAATATGATCGACCCCTTCCATCTGGATGCTTACGGCGTTTCTACCGTTAACTACAACCGTGACGTTGAAGTGTTCCCTGTGGTTAAGCGTATTTTGGATAAGATAACAGGTGAGGAGTGCCCCTATAAATCACCTACCGATATGGGCGTTAATATGGCAGGTAACTGCATTGTTGACGATGAAAAGGTGAGAGAGGCTGCTAAAGAGGAGATCATCAGAAGATATTATAAGAGCCTTTGCGATGTGAAGCTTGGCAGAACCGATATTGAAACTGTTAAGAAGATCGAGATGCTGATGCAAAAAGTGGGTAGCTCGGTGACCGACAGAAAAACTGTTGCCGCTGCAAGAGAAAAGGCTGATGTAACGGGTGTTCCTTGCGTTGCCTTGCAGCTTAAAGACGGTAGAGTCATCACCGGCAAGACCACTCATTTAATGAGTGCCTCCTGCAGTGCGGTGCTTAATGCTATAAAGGAACTGTCTGATTTGCCCGATTCCTTGCACCTTATCTCTCCCATTGTTTTAGAGCCTATTATGAATATGAAACGCAGTGTGTTTAACATAAAGGATCCTACCTTGAATCTGGAAGAGGTGCTTATTGCAGTAAACATCTGCGCCGCCACTAACCCCACTGTTCAGCTTGCTGTATCAAAATTAAGTGAGCTTATCAGTTGTGACGCTCATTCCACCGTTATGCTCAGGGCTTCCGATGAGGATGCTTTCAGAAAGCTGAAAATAAACATTACCTGTGAGCCCCATTACGCAACCGATAACCTTTACCAAAAATAACGAAACGGAGCTATTTAATGTTTGAGTTTATTTTAAATGATAAAACCAAAGAGTATGAGGAGTTTGTGTCTGCTCATCCCAACTGCAATTTTTTGCAGGCCAGTGTATGGTCAAGCGTAAAAAAAGAATGGGACAGTGTGAGAATAGTCAGCCGTGATGACAGCGGTAAGATAAGAGCGGCTATGCTGGTGCTTATCAGAAAGGTTCCTCATTTACCATATACATTTTTATATGCACCCCGTGGCCCCGTTTGTGATTCTGATGAGGCAGAGGGCTTGTGTGATTTGATAAGCGGTGTGAAGGCACTTGCTAAGGAGAAAAACGCTTATATATTCAAAGCCGATCCCGGATTTGAGATTGGTGATGAAACCTTTATAGAAACTGCAAAAAAAGCAGGTCTTACATTTAAAGAAACCGGCAAGAATTTTGACGGTATTCAGCCCCGATTTGTGTTCAGACTGAATATTCAGGATAAAACCGAGCAGGAGTTGTTTGACAATTTCCACTCAAAGACCCGTTACAATCTGCGTTTGGCTGAACGTAAGGGAGTTACAGTGCGTTTGGGCGACAAATCCGATCTGCCCAGATTCCACGAGATAATGCAGGAAACCGGTGAGCGTGATAATTTCAATATCCGACCCCTTTCCTATTTTGAGCATATGTATGACTGTATGGCTGAGGAAAATCTGCGTCTTTACGTAGCAGAGCTTAATGGTAAAACCATCGCCGCCACCATTGCCATTTACTACGGTGATAAGGTGTGGTACCTTTACGGTGCCAGCTCCAATCAGCACAGAAACGTTATGCCAAACTATCTGCTGCAGTGGCATATGATACTGTGGGCACTGGAGAAAAAGTGCAGGATTTATGATTTTCGTGGTGTTTCAGGCGATACCAGTCCTGATAACCCCTTATACGGATTATACCGCTTCAAAAAAGGCTTTTCAGGAGATATGATCGAGTTTATCGGTGAAACTGAAATAGTGTTTAAGCCCCTTATTAAAAAGGCAGTGGATCTGGCACAGAAGATTTTAAGATAACGGAGAATGCTTTTATGCAAAATCGGATGACGGTTAAAAAATCGGATATTGATTTTAACGTTAAGTCAGTTATTGATTACGTTAAAACTCCCGTAATCGCTGTTGTAAAGTGCAACGGCTACGGCATCTCTATGGAATATGCCATTAAAGCCTGGTATGAAAACGGCGTTAGATTTTTTGCTGTTTCCGAGCCCATTGAAGCGTTACAGATACGTGAACTGGGATACAGTGATGTGGATATATTGCTGATGTCACCGGTTTATGATGAGGATATACTGAAAAAACTGCTCCAAAACAACGTTATCCTTACCGTTACATCCAAGCAGTGTGCTATGACGGCTACATCGGTGGGTGATTATAATGTCCGTGCCCACGTTAAGGTTGAGACCGGTATGGGCAGATTCGGTGCAGGTTACGATGCCGTTGATGAGCTTGAAGCTATATATAATGTAAAGGGCATAAAATATGAGGGCATTTTCTCTCATTTTGCTTTGTCCTTTGAAAAGGAATATAATCAGACTAAAGTGCAGCTGGATAAATTCCTGCAGGCAGTAAAGCATTTGCAGGATAGGGGCATTGACGTGGGAATGCGTCATATAGCCAATTCCTGTGCCGCCATAAGATTCCCCGACACAAGACTGGATGCAGTGCGTGTTGGCTCCGCATTGGTGGGCAGACTTATTACAAAAACAGCGCTGCCTCTTAGAAAAGTTGGTTTCATGGAAGCAGATGTGGTTGACATAACAACACTTAAAAAGGGGCAGACATCAGGTTATTCTATGCTGTACCGTGCTAAATCCGATGTTACTGCCGCTGTAATATCACTGGGTTACCGTCAGGGCTTGGGTCTGACCCGACAAAACGACAGCTTCCGTTTTATTGATGTTATCAGAAGTGTATATCACGATATTCGTGGCTACAAAAAACAGCCCGTTGTTAAGATAAACGGTAAAAGCTATAACGTTTTGGGCAGGGTAGGCAATCAGTACACCCTTATTGATGTATCAGGCAGTGACGTTAGGATTGGTGATAAAGCCGTTTGTGACGTGAACGTCCTTATGGTGGACACTGCAGTTGAAAGAGCTTTGATTTAGCACTTGGCAATAGTCAGGTGCTTTTTACATAAATGTGTTGACATTATCAGTTTAATATGTTATCATAGTAGCGCACTAAAGTGAAAGAGGTAATATTATGCAAAAAAACAATAAGATAACACCTTTAGGTTTTCGTGATTATCTGTTTGAGGAGAGCGAAGCTTTAAATGAAATAAATTCCCGTCTTATGCGACTTTTTTCACATCGTGGATTTCATCAGGTGGTCACTCCTACTTTGGAATTTTTAGATGTATTTGCCCTTGATGGTGAGCAGATGCCTGTTGAAAAAATGTATAAGCTTTGCGATAACCGAGGCAGACTTTTAGTGCTGCGTCCTGATATTACTATGCCCATTGCAAGACTTGCGGCAACCCGTTTGAAGGATGAGCAGTTGCCCTTAAGACTTTGCTATACCGAAAGCGTTTACAACTCCAATTACAGCTTACACGGACACAGAGATGAGATCACTCAGTCGGGCGTTGAGCTGCTGGGTGCACAGGGTAAACGTGCTGATTTAGAGATATTGGTGCTTGCAGCACAATCCCTTTCCCGTTGCGGTGCTAACGATTTTAAAATAGAGATTGGTCACGCAGGGGTGTTTAAGTCACTTATCGGTGAGTTGGATGAGGATGAGCAAACAATAGAAACCATTCGCAGTTTAATTGAAACTAAGTGCTATGCCGCTTTAGACGACGTGCTTTTAGGTCTTAAAAATCAGAAGGTGGCAAAGATATTAAAGCGTTTGCCCCATTTGTTTGGCGGTGAGGACGTACTCAGTGAAGCAAAAGAGCTTTGCGGTGATATCTGCGGTGACGCTCTCAGCTACTTAGGTGACATATTCTCATCCTTAAAGGAATTGGGACTTAAGGATAACATCTATCTTGATTTGGGACTTGTCCACAGCAACACCTATTATACAGGTGTGCTGTTTAGAGGATATATTGCAGGTTCGGGTATTACCGTTTTGTCAGGCGGCAGATACGATGAGTTGCTGAGCAAGTTTGGTGTTAATATGGCGGCTATCGGCTTTGCGGTGCAAAACGATGCTATGGCAGAAATACTGTTGCAGAGCGGTCAGATAAGTAAGACCACTGCTCCGGATATGCTGGTGTTTGCAGAAAAGGGATATGAGCTTAAAGCACTGAACTATTGCGACAGCCTTGCAAATCAGGGCAAGACTGTGGAAAGCAGTGTTTTTGATACGTTTGAGGAATCGGTGGAGTATGCTAAAAAGCGCGGTATTAAGAGAATAGTTACCGTTGCTGAGCAAACCTCTAACCTGGAGATCTGATAAAGGAGAACATTATGAGAAGATTACGTCTTGCACTTACTAAAGGCAGACTTGAGAAAAAGTCAGTTGAGCTGTTTGAAAAAATGGGACTGGACTGCAGTGAGATAATAAACAAAGGCAGACGCCTTATTTTACCCGTTGGAGATTACGATGCTGTGTTGGCTAAAGCGGCGGATGTAATTACTTACGTGGAACACGGTGTGTGCGACATCGGTATTGTCGGTAAGGATACCATTGCTGAAAGCAGCGGTGAGTTTTACGAGGTTATGGACCTTGAAATAGGCAAATGCAATTTTGCACTTGCTACCAAAAAAGGTACCGACTTTTTCGGCGGCTATAACGTAAAGCGTGTGGCAACCAAGTATCCTGCAGTGGCATCGGCATACTTTGAATCTAAGGGTATGGACGTGCAGATCATCAAGATCGAAGGCTCGGTGGAGTTAGCACCGCTGCTTGAACTGACAGATGCTATTGTTGATATAGTGGAAACAGGCTCCACATTAAAAGAAAACGGACTTGAAGTGGTTGAAACCATTATGCCTATTTCCGCACGTGTTATAGTTAACGTGGCAAGCTTGAAGCTGAGAAAAGCTGAAATTGAGGACTTTCTTAAAGCACTTGAAGATGCTAAGAAAAAGTAATATAATTGATACGGTGAAGAAAAATGATTAAAATTGTAAAGACAGATGGTAAAACTGAAAAGGATTTTTTGATGTCCTTAAAAGCACGTAGCAGTGAGGTAGATAAAAAGGTAACTGCTATTGTGGGGGATATTATTGATAATGTAAAGCAGCGTGGAGATGCTGCGGTTTTGGAATACACCGAAAAGTTTGACGGTAAGCTGCCTCTTTATTATGAGGTGCCCACAAGCGTGGTGGATGAGGCTGTGAGTCAGTGTGATGATGCGCTTATTCAGTCACTTACCAAGGCTGCAAATAATATTGCTGATTTCCACAAACGTCAGGTACAGCAGAGCTTTATGGATGCCAAGCAAGACGGTTCGGTGTTAGGTCAGACTGTCAGAGGACTTCAGAGGGTTGGTATTTACGTACCCGGCGGCACTGCGGCATATCCTTCATCAGTACTTATGAACGCAATTCCTGCAAAGATTGCAGGGGTTGAGGAAATAGTTATGGTAACACCGCCTTTAAAAGACGGTACACCTAACAAGAATATTTTAGCGGCTGCAAAAATTGCAGGTGTTGATAAAATATTTATGTGTGGCGGTGCTCAGGCTGTTGCTGCTTTAGCTTACGGTACTGAGAAAATGCCTAAGGTAGATAAAATAGTGGGTCCCGGCAATATCTTTGTTGCCACTGCAAAGCGTATGCTTTACGGCGTGGTGGATATTGATATGATCGCAGGTCCCAGTGAGATACTTATTATTGCTGACAGCACAGCTAATCCCAAGTTTTTAGCGGCTGATCTGATGTCACAGGCAGAACACGATATGTTAGCATCAGCTATCCTTATCACCACTGATGAAAAGTTGGCACAGCAGACTAATGAGCAGCTTAAAATTCAGTCGGCAAAACTTTCAAGATGCGATATTATAAAGAAATCTTTAGAGGATTACGGCGCTGTGGTAGTGTGCAATAATATGGATGAGGCAGTAGAACTTGCTAATGAACTTGCTCCTGAGCACTTAGAGGTTTGTGCTGATAATCCTATGCAGTATCTTAACCGCCTTAAAAATGCAGGTTCCATATTCCTTGGTAATAACTCACCTGAGCCTTTGGGCGATTACTTTGCAGGTCCTAACCACGTGTTGCCCACCGGCGGTACATCAAGATTTTTCTCGCCCTTATCGGTGGATAGCTTTATTAAAAAGACTCAGTTTATCTACTATTCCGAAAAGGCATTGCAGCGTGATGCAGAGGATATTATCCGCCTTGCAAATACAGAGGGATTAACTGCTCACGCAAATTCTATTATAGTCAGAACAGAGGACTGATAAATATGTATCAAATTCCCGAAAAACTTAAAAACGTTACTCCTTATGAGCCTAATGTGGGTGAGTATCCTATCCGTTTGGATGCTAATGAATCCTTTTTGCATCCTACTAAGCTGTTGCAGGACGAGATACTCAACGCTTTATCAAAGGTGGAGCTTCGCAGATACCCCGATCCTATGGCAACTGAGGTCACAAAGCTGTATTCACAGTATTATAATATAGACCCCCGTTTTGTTACTGCATCTAACGGCTCCGATGAAATGATATCCATTATAATCAACGGATTTTTACAGGCAGGGGATAAGCTGTGCGTTGCAGAGCCCGACTTTTCAATGTACAGATTTTACGCTGAGGTAAGCGGTGTTGAGGTTGTTAACGCAGGTAAAAATGAGGATCTTACCATTGACGTGGATAACCTTATCAAAACCGTTAACGACAGTGGTGCTAAAATGCTGATATTCTCTAACCCTTGCAACCCCACATCCTTAGGTATTAAAAAGGATGAGGTCAGAAAAATCATTAACAGCGTTTCTGCATTGGTAGTTGTTGACGAGGCTTATATGGATTTCTGGGATCAGTCACTTATCAATGAGATCCATAACTACGATAACGCCATACTGCTTCGCACCTGCTCTAAAATGATGGGACTGGCTGCTATTCGTTTGGGATTTGCCGTTGCCAACGAAAAGCTTACTAACCTGCTCAGAGCCATTAAGTCGCCTTACAACGTGAACTCACTTACTCAGGCGGCAGCTTGTGCGGTGCTTAAAAATAAACGTCTTATTGACAGTGCGGTGGATGCTGCAGTTGAGTCCAGAAACGAGCTTTATTTAAGTATTCAGCAGCTTCAGAAGGTGCGTAATTTCACTCTTTACGAAACCTGCACTAATTTTGTGTTTATTAAAACTCCCCGTTCGGATTATGTTTTTGAACAGCTGAAGAGTATGGGTATTTTAATCAGAAAATTCAACGGATATTTAAGAATAACCGCCGGTACACCTGAAGAAAATATGGCGGTTTTACGTGCACTTAATAAAATTTAGTAAGAGGTGTTGAAAATGAGGACAGGTGAAATTTACAGAACCACTTCCGAAACCGATATTAAACTGCGTCTTGATTTAGACGGCGGTGACATTAAAATTGATACAGGTATCGGATTTTTCGATCACATGCTCACTGCTTTTGCAAAGCACAGCGGTATTGGTCTGCAGATCACTGCAAAGGGTGATTTGCAGGTGGATTGTCACCACACCGTTGAGGATACAGGCATTGTGCTTGGTCAGGCAATAGCCAAAGCATTGGGAGATAAGTCAGGGATTGCCCGTTACGGCTCCGCTTTTATTCCTATGGACGAGGCACTGGGCTTTTGTTCACTGGATATTTCCAACCGCCCTTATCTTGTTTTTGACGCTAAGCTAAACGAGCAGAAGGTGGGCGACTTTGATAGCTGTATGTGCGTTGAGTTTATGCGTGCAGTGGCTTTTAACGCAGGTATTACTCTCCACTTAAAATGTGAGTACGGACTTAACACTCACCATGTAATCGAGGCATTGTTCAAAGCCTTTGCCCACGCATTTAAAGATGCGATAAAACCCATTGACGGTGTTTTAAGCACCAAAGGAGCACTTTAATGATAATTTTACCCGCAATAGATATTAAAGACGGCAACTGCGTAAGACTGGTTAAAGGTGATTTCGACACCGTACATAAGGTGGCAGAGGATGCTCATAAAACCGCCACTGATTTTAAGTTGGCAGGCTCTATGTGGCTTCACACCGTTGACCTTGACGGTGCTAAGGATAAAACGCCCAAAAACAGTGAGCTTATATTGGCTTTAGCCAAAACCTCGGGACTTAAAGTAGAGGTAGGCGGCGGTATAAGAAATATGGATACTGTAAAAATGTATCTTGAACAAGGCGTTAGCCGTGTGATACTGGGCTCTGCCGCTATTGAGAACCCTGATTTTGTAAAGTCTGCCTGTGAAAAATACGGCGATAAGATAGCTGTTGGCATTGATGCTAAAGATGGTTTTGCCGCCGCTAACGGTTGGTTGGACACCTCTAAGGTGGGTTACATAGACCTTGCTAAATCAATGGAGCAGCTTGGTGTGAAAACTATTATTTACACCGATATTTCTAAAGACGGTACTTTAACCGGTCCTAACTTAGAACAGCTTGATAACATTAACCGTGCTGTTAGCTGTAATATTATTGCCAGTGGCGGTATTGCAAATATTACCGATATTAAAAATCTTATTGATATAAATATGTACGGTGCTATTTGCGGCAAGTCTATATATAAAGGTACACTTAATTTAGCGGAAACCATAAAGCTTTCAGGTGAACAGATATGAATTTAGATATGTTTTTTGAAAAGGGCGAGCTTATTCCTGCTGTGGTTACTGAGCAGGGCACTAACGAGGTTTTGATGCTTGCCTATATGAATAAAGAGTCCCTTGGCAAGACCTTGGAGAGCGGATACACCTGGTTTTTCAGCCGTTCAAGGAATGAGCTGTGGAACAAGGGTGCCACCTCAGGTCATCTGCAGAAGGTTAAAGAGATAAA
This sequence comes from Clostridia bacterium, assembly GCA_017407705.1. Taxonomy (GTDB): domain Bacteria; phylum Bacillota; class Clostridia; order Oscillospirales; family Acutalibacteraceae; genus RGIG2202. Next base: position 92,518 of record JAFQWA010000013.1, on the reverse strand, counting down.
ATACGATTGTGACTGCGACACGTTGCTTGTAATTGTGGAGCAAACAGGAGCGGCTTGTCATACAGGAAATCACTCCTGCTTTTACAGAACACTTTATAAAGGAGAATAGTAAATGGAGACTTTAGAGGCTTTATATCAAACAGTTTTAGATAGAAAAAGCAACAAAGAGGAAGGTTCATATACCTGTTATCTGTTTGATAAGGGACTTGATAAAATCTTAAAAAAATGCGGTGAGGAATGTTCCGAGACTATTATCGCTGCTAAAAACGGTGATAACAACGAGTTGGTTTTGGAAATTTCCGACCTTTTATATCACCTTACTGTTTTAATGGTAAATCAGGGTGTTACTCTTGATGAGCTGTATGCAGAGTTGGACAAACGCAGCAATAAAACAGGAAACTTGAAAACCTTTCATCAGGTAGATAAAAACTCTTAAAGGAGATATTTATGCCTGCACTTATAACCCATTATCTGCAAAGCTGTGACGTGTATGATAAGCTTTCTGACTTATCATTAAATAAAGATGCTTTTTGTCTGGGTGCATACGGCCCCGATTTTCTTTATTACAGAAAATTACTGCTTTTGGACAAAAAGTACCGTCAGATAGGGGTGCGTCTTCACGCCCTTAAGGCAGACGATATATTCACCGCTTTTGCAGAGTATATCTCACAGCACCCCGATGATAATATAGCTTTATCCTATGCTATGGGATTTATCTGTCACTATTGTTTAGACAGTACTGCCCATCCTTTTGTATATAGCTTGCAGAATAAAATAGTAGATGAAAAAGATATAAGGTACAACCCTTTCTTTATCCACAGCAAGATAGAGTATATATTAGATGTAATAATGCTCAGGGAAAAGCGTGGTATGATGACCTCTCAGCTTAGCCCTAAGCAGTGTGTAACTAAAGATAAGGACGTTTTAGTGGGCTGTGCTGATGTTATGCAGTATTTAATAGGTAAGTTAGATGAGGAAAAAACCACCTCGAATGAGCTTATTAAGGCATATAAAGAGTTTCGCCGCTATGAGGGTATGACCCACGACCCGCTGGGCGTAAAGCATACCTTAACAAGAATAGCCGAAACACTGCTTTTACAGCCTAAAAGTGCATCTACGTTTATACGTCCTTTAATGGAAGACGGTGAGTATGATTACTCCAACTTCCAAAAGGAGCAGTGGGAAAATCCCTTTGATGAAAATGCAAGTGAGGTGGACTACAGCTTTTTCGAGCTATCCGAGAAAGCCACGGAAAAGTCGGAAGCCTTGATAAGACAGTTTAAGGCTGAAATTGATAAGGGTAATACAAAAATTGATTTTATGGGCAATCTTAGTTTTAAAACAGGACTGGTGATGTAATGGAAAGAATAGCAAGTTTTTGCGTTGACCATACAATATTGGAAAAGGGTGTTTACGTATCCCGAATTGACGGTGATGTTACCACCTATGATATACGTATGCGTCTGCCTAACCGTGAAAAGGTTATGGATAATGCCGCTATCCACACTATCGAGCATCTGTTTGCCACCTTTGCCCGAAACAGTGAGTATAAAGACAGCGTTATTTATTTCGGACCTATGGGTTGCCGTACGGGTTTTTATTTTCTGACACGCTCATTGGATAACCAAACTGTGCTGGACCTTATCAGAGCTGCTTTTAAGTTTATTGCAGAGTATGAGGGTGAAATTCCCGGTACCACAGCCAAGGAATGTGGCAATTATTTGGACCACGATCTTGAAACTGCCAAGGCTGAAGCAGCCCAAATGGTTACAATTTTGAAACCTTTTACAATTAAAAATATGACATATTTGTAACTTTTATTGTGCATAATTTTTGAATACCCCCTAAATTGGGGGTATTTTTTATGCAATACGCCGAAAATCTCCAAAAAAGGTTGCAATTTTGTAATAATTAGCTATAATAACATATAGCAAAAGGTTACAAAATTGTAACTTTTTAATTTTGCTTAAATTCAGGAAAGGAGAGAGGATATGAAAAACCTGTTATCATTTGTTTTACATCTGTGTGACACTGTGGGCGCATTTACTTTAGATGCGGTCCGTTTTTGTGTTAGAGGATCAAAAGCATTTGCAGGTCTTGTAAAAATCGGATTTTTCAAATTCCTAACTCTGATCAGTAAATTTTATAATAACGTAGTATTTGCATCACTTAAATATGTTGCAAATAAAGTTAGCCCCTTTTTCAACGCTCTGCAGGAGATGCTTGAAAAGTCAGTACGTCACGCCCGTAATAACGGATTTGTAAGCGGCGTAGCTAAATTTTCAAAAGAGATCAAAAAGTGCTTAAATAAGAATAAGAAAACAGTTGTGCGTGTTGTAAACTATGTTGCTCCCGCTGTTGCTGTTGTGGTTATCTTGGTTGCAGTTAATATGCTGTCTAACGTAACCTTTGCTTTTGAGGTTAAATACTCAGGCGAAACTATCGGCTATATTTCCGATGAAGACGTTTTTAATCAGGCATCTGAGCTTGTTAATAAGAAGGTAGAGGGCGACGTTTCTGAGATCGCTACATCACCTGTTTATAACATTACTCTTGTAAATGCAGATCAGCTTTCTGATGCTGATAAGCTTTCTAACGCTATCATCGAGCGTTCTTCCGACGTTTTAACTAAGGGCTACGGTTTGTATGTAAACAACCGGTTTGTTACTGCAGCTACCGATAAGGCTACTTTAGATAACACTCTTAGCAGCATTAAAGCTGAGGCAGAGAAGAAGTATTCCACTAAGGACGTTGAGTTTGGCGCAACCGTTGATGTAAAAAGCGGCTTGTATTTTAATGATCAGATCCGTGACGCTAAGTCAACTAAAGCAGTGCTTACAGCAGAAACTCTGCCGGTTATCACTACCGTTACCGAAACTGTTGATAAGGACATAGCTTATAAAACAGTTCAGACCAGAGATAACACCAAGTACGAAGGATATTCCAGAGTATCTGTTTACGGTAAAAAAGGTCTTGAGCGTTCAGTGGTTAGACGTGTGTTTGTAAACGGCGTTGAAACTGAGACTGAGGTGCTCAGCAGTGAAGTTATTAAAAAGCCTGTTGATGAGCAGGTTATTATAGGAACCCGTGTTGTTTCATGGATCAGCCTTAATGATAATGCTAAGCTTTCATGGCCTGTTGCAAAGGTTGGCTACACTTATATCAGTAGCTACTACGGTGCAGGCAGAAACCATACCGGTATTGACATTGCCGCTCCTATGGGCACTCAGATCTACGCTGCAGCAGCAGGTACTGTTATCAGCGTTGAGTACACCGGCAGCTACGGTCAGCACTTCGTTATCGACCACGGCAACGGTATGAAGACCTTGTATGCTCACTGCAGCAGAATGGACGTAACCGTAGGTCAGAAGGTTGAGATGGGCGAGGGTGTTGCAAAGGTTGGCAGCACAGGTAAATCCACCGGACCTCACCTGCATATCGAGGTTATTATAAACGGTACAAAGGTAAATCCCGCACCTTATCTGGGAGTTAAATAATTACTGAATTTTAAAATCGGCGAACTTGTTGGTTCGCCGATTTTTTTATTTTACAAAACAGCATTGTTATGTTAAAATAAAATATATCTTCACACTCACCAAAATCGCCGTTTTTCATAAAATATAGTACCAACTTTTTGAGGTGATACATAATGGAGGTAGTACTGTATATTATAGCGTCGATTTTGTGTTTGCTTGGAATGGTGACGGTGATAAGAGCCATCGTTTACGCACTGTTTACCACCGACTGGGAGAAAAGTTTGTGCCATATCGTGTGCCTGAAAAACGACAGTGCTGAGATGGTGCTACGTGATGCCGTTGAGCAGATAAACTGGAACCGAGTGGGCAAAAACAATGAGATAATCGCGGTGGATATGGGACTGAGCAGTATGGGTAAGGATATATGTAAAGTGATCTGCAGGGATTATGACGTTGATTTTTGCAGTGTTGATGAGCTGAATCAAAAACTAAAGGATAAGTTTTTATAAATTAAAGCAGGATGATCAAATGGAATCTTACGAGCAACTGATTTTAAAAGGTACAGTTGAAAATATTACTTACCGTAACGATGATACGGGGTATTGTGTTATTGAGATCGCCAGTAATGATGAGCTGATCACGGTAGTGGGAACAATGCCTTACATAAACATCGGTGAGCGTGTTACTTTAAAGGGTAACTACACCATTCATCCCAGTTACGGTCCGCAATTTAAAGCCGAGCTTTGTGAACGCAGTATGCCTGCCACAAGTGCGGCTGTTTTGCGTTATTTGTCATCGGGTGCAGTAAAGGGTATAGGCCCCGTTACAGCACAGCTTATTGTGGAGAAATTTGGTGAGGATTCACTTAATATAATCGAAAACGAGCCTATGCGTTTAAGTGAAATTAAAGGCATTTCCAAGTCTAAGGCTGAGAAAATATCTGAGGAGTATTCAAAGCAGTTTGGCATCAGAGAGGTTATGCTGAGTCTGTCGGGAATGAGTATTACCGCTAACGAAGCGGTCAGGATATATAAAAAGCTGGGCAATGCCAGTGTGGATAAAATTAAAGAAAACCCCTTTATGCTGTGCAGTGAGGGAATTGGCTTTAGCTTTGAGAGGGTAGATGAAATATCCCGTTCATTAGATAACAGTGTGCCTTATAAATACCGATACAAAGCAGGTATTGAGTATGTGCTGCGCCACAATCTGCGTAACGGACACACCTGCCTGCCTAAGAACAGACTTGTTGAAACAGCCGCTTTGCTGCTTAACTGTGAGCCTGATGAGGTGCAGAGCGTGTTGGAGGATATGCTGCACAACGGTGTGCTGACACAGTGTGAGATAGGGGAAAAGGAGTTTGTATTTCTGCCGTATATGTACAGGGCAGAGAGATACTGCGCTAACCGAATCGCACTTATGATGAAAATTCCACCTGATGAGGTGCCTGTTCATAAAAGCAGACTGGCTCAGTTTGAGGAGCGAAACGGCATCTTATACGATTCCTTGCAAAAGGAAGCCATAGCCCAAGCCTTATCTAAGGGACTTTTAGTATTAACAGGCGGTCCCGGTACCGGTAAGACCACCACCTTAAACGCAATAATTGCGTTGCTTGAGGAGGCAGGTGAGGATATTGCCTTAGCGGCACCAACGGGCAGAGCGGCAAAACGAATGAGTGAGCTTACCGGCAAGGAAGCTAAAACCATACACAGACTTTTAGAGGTTGAGTGGGGCGAAAACGATAAGCAGTTATTTAAGCGTAACGAGTGCAATCCCTTAGAGCACACGGTTATCGTGGTGGACGAGCTTTCTATGATGGATATTCAGCTTTTTGACGCACTGCTTAAAGCCATGACCGCTAACTGCCGCCTGATACTGGTAGGTGACGTGGACCAGCTACCCTCAGTGGGTGCAGGAAACGTGCTGAATGACCTTATTGACTCAGGGGTAGTGCCGGTAATACGGCTTACACGCATATTCCGTCAGGCAATGGAAAGTCTTATCGTTACTAATGCCCATAAAATAATTGCAGGGCAGATGCCGCAAAACGGCGATAAGGACAAAGATTTCTTTATATTGCCTCAAAGCAGTCCTTCGGTAGCGGCACAGCTTGTGTCTGACCTTTACTGTGAACGTTTGCCTAAGGCATATAACTTTTTACCCGGTGATAACATTCAGGTGCTGTGCCCGTCACGTAAACGCAATACGGGTACTATCAGTTTAAACAACCTGTTGCAGCAGCGTATCAATCCACCTGCTAAAAACAAGTCGGAAATGACCCACAAGGGCTTTGTAATGCGTGAGGGCGACAAGGTTATGCAGATAAAAAACAACTACGACGTAATGTGGGTGCGTGATGACGGTACAGAGGGCAGCGGCGTGTTTAACGGGGATATAGGTACATTGGTAAAAATTGATAAGTTTACATCGGAGATAAAGGTAAGGTTTGATGATAAAACCGCCACTTATTCAGGTGAGGAAATAGAGGATTTGGAGCTTGCCTATGCAGTTACGGTGCATAAAAGTCAGGGCAGCGAGTTTGACTGTGTAATACTGCCGGTTTTGGATATACCCCCTCAGCTGAGCTACCGTAATCTGCTTTACACAGCCGTTACCCGTGCGAAAAAGCTGCTCATAGTTATCGGCACAAGTTCGGATATTTCCAAGATGGTGGCAAACAGTAAAAAAACTAAGAGATACACTGCGTTTTCAAGCTTTTTGCTGGACGCTGCTAATGAGATGTAGGACGGTGGAGTATGCTTTTAGATAAGATAATTCATATATTTTTACCCAACCGTTGCGTCTGCTGTAACCAAGTGATTTCTGCCCAAAGCAGTATATGTGATGACTGTGCAAACGGACTTGATAAGGTTAGCGGTAAGCTATGTAATATCTGCGGTGCACCTGAGGGCAGTTGTGACTGCAAACGCCATCCAAAGTGGTTTGACAGATGTGTTTCACCCTTTTATTATAACGGCTCTGCAAAGTTGGCGGTGCTTAATATAAAGCACCACAAAATTAAGCAAACCGCAGATTTTCTTAGCAAATATATGGCACAAAGCGTTTTAGGTGAGTATTGCGGCATGACTTTTGACTGCATCGCCTTTGTACCTATGTTCAAATCAAAGCAAAAACGTAAGGGCTACAACCATAGCAGACTTTTGGCAGATGCTTTAAGTCAGTATTTGGGACTGCCGGTTATAGATGTGTTAAAGCAAACTGTAAGTGCCAAGCCACAACACCTTTTACCTGCCAAGGAAAGAGAGCAGAATGTGTCTGGGATTTACTCGGTTGTGGGCGACGTTTTCAACAAAAACATCCTGCTGGTAGATGACATTATCACTACGGGCTCCACCTTGAGTGAGTGTGCACGAGTGCTAAGGTTAGAGGGTGCTGCGGGTGTTTATTGTGTAACCGCCGCAACAAGAGGAAAATCTAAGGAAAAATAACAAATATGGGTACTTGTAATGTTGTAATAATTATCGTATAATTATTTATGTATATAGTCTAAAGGAGAAAGATAAATGGCAACCGATTTTGGTATAGACCTTGGTACTCAGCGTACCGTAATTTATTCAGGAAAAAGCATAGTTTTAGATGAGCTTACTGCAGTTTCTTACGAAACAAGGACCGGTGAGCTTATTGCCGCAGGTGACGATGCTTATAATATGCTGGGCAGGACTCCTGCCAGTGTTACCGCCGTTTGCCCCATAAAAAACGGCGTTATTGCGGAATATGATGTTGCTGAAAGTATGCTCAGTGCGTTTTTGAACCAGGTTGCCAATAACAAAATGTTTAAGGCTCGTGTTATGGTTGCGGTGCCAAGCTCCATAACAGAGATGCAAAAGCGTTCTATTTACAACGCTTGTTCTTCCTCAGGAGCGAGAGATGTTTGTCTTATCGAAGGCCCTGTGGCGGCGGCAATCGGTATCGGTTTGGATTTCACCACTCCCAAAGGCTCCATTATTGTGGACGTGGGTGCAGGTACTACCGATATTGCCACACTGTCCATGGGTGGATTGGTAAAATATCAATCCACAAACGTGGCAGGCAGTTCGTTTAACAATGCTATTGCCAAGTACATAAAGCGTGAGCATAGCGTAATTATCGGGCCTCACACAGCTGAGCAGATAAAACGTCAGATAGGCTGTGTTACTCAGCGTCCATTAGAGCTTACCATTACTGCTAAAGGTCAGCACCAGTTTACGGGTATGCCCCAGACCTTTGAAATAAACACCAACGAGATGATAACCGCCCTTTACGATACAGCAGTATCTATCTGCAAATCGGTGCAGTCGGTTATTGAGAAAACACCCCCTGAAATGACCGGTGATATTTATTCCGACGGTATTACTCTTATCGGTGGTGGCTCTATTTTATACGGATTTCCCGAGTTCTTGGCTAATTATATCGGCGTTAAGGTCACAACCGTTGACAATCCCAAAACCTGTGTTGCCAAGGGTACTGCAATGGCGCTGAAAAACTTTGATCTGCTTAAAAACGGCGATTACAGATTTAAGTCACTTGACGAGCTGTCAATGGCGTAAAATTATTAAATTTATCAGAAAGGCGGTGGGTTTATGCGATTTAAACATAAGGCGATTATCAGCGTGATTGTTTGTATGATGCTAACGTTAACCTCTTGCAGCGGTATTTTTGCGGATCCTAAAACCCTTATGAAGCCGCCGAAGGCCGTAGGTAGCTTGAGCGGTATTGAGGATGCTCTTTACAGTGCGGTGGGCACAGATATAGAGTTTGTTTATCCCTCATCAGGTGAGTTCCGTGCCTCTTGTATCAGCAAGGATATTGACGGCGATAAAACAGATGAGGCTATAGTTTTTTACAATCTTACTTCCAACTATTCCGCAGTACACATCAATTTCCTTAAAAAGATAGACGGTCAGTGGCGTTCCATTTACGATATGCCTATACCGGGTATCGGCGTTGAGCGTGTGGAGTTTTGGGATATTGCAGGGGATAGTGCATTTGAAATATTTGTAGGAAGCAATATGTATAACGCCCGAGAAAAACAGTTGAGCGTTTACAGTCTGGATAACAACACCGTTACTTTAAGAACCCAGGAGCCTTACACTGCCTATTCTGTTTGCAATCTTACAGGTAATGAGAAGCCACAGCTTCTGTTGCTTTCCATAAACACCACCACTAAAAACGATTTTGAGACCGATACTGCACAAACTGTGCAGAAATCCGCTACTGCCAAGCTTATCAGCTTAATCGAAGGCGGTACGGTGGTTATGGGCACTGTGGATATGGACCCCAATATTACTGAGTTTGCATCCATAACCCAGTCTAAAGTTTCCGCTCATTTAAACGGTGCTTATATTGATGCTTATAAGGGCTCATCAGTTATGGTGACCGAGCTGATATATTACAATCAGAACAAGCTTTACAGTGCTTTTTACAACTCGGTTTTGGGTGAGACCGATCTTACCTACCGTGAGGCACCTGTAAGCTCAAGAGACATTGATTTAGACGGCAGAATCGAAATCCCTCAGCTTTATGCTGTGCCGGGATACGAGCTCTCAGATGCTCAGAACAAGATATATTACACCGTGTGGAAGCGGTTTGACGGCACTTATAACACTGTTATGACATCGGTGTTTAACGTTTCCGACGGTTATTTGATAAAGCTGCCCGAAAACTGGTCCAGCAACGTTACCATTACCAGAGTTACCGATGAAAAGCTGCGTGTGTTCAGCCAATGGGATTTTGACAATCAGGTGGCAGGAGAACAGCTTTTCTCCATACAGGTATTTTCATCAAAAAGCTGGGAAGAAAACGCCCACGAAGGTTTTAGAGAGCTTATCAGCAAAAACGGTTCGGTTTATGCTGTAAAGATAAACGAAAATGCAGTGTCGGAATATAAGCTCAGTTACGATTACATCGCAGAGAATTTCAAACTTTTATAAACGGGGGAGTATATATGAGAAAGGTTCTTGTAGTAGAAGACGAGGCAGCTATCCGTGAGTTTGTGGTTATCAATTTAAGACGTGCAGGTTACGAAACCGTTGAGGCACAAACAGGTGAGGAAGCACTGAACATATTTTATATGGATTCGGATTTTCACGTGGTGCTTTTGGACATTATGATGCCCGGTATTGACGGCCTTGCGGTTTGCAAGGAAATACGTGCTCGAAACAATACCGTTGGTGTAATTATGCTCACCGCTAAGTCTCAGGAAATGGATAAGGTGTCTGCGCTTATGTTGGGCGCTGATGACTATATGACCAAGCCCTTTAGCCCCACTGAGCTGGTAGCCCGTGTGGACTCTCTGTCACGACGTGTTGAGCTGCAAAGCGGCATAAAGCCCACAAGAAGCGCATCTGATGAGATAGTGCTGGGTGATTTCAGCCTTGATCTCAGACGCCGTACGTTGGCAAAAAGAGGCATGAACATCGAACTTACTCCCTTGGAGTATCAGGTTATAGAGCTGTTGTTCTCACGCCCCAATATAACCATTGATCGAACAGAGATATTGCGTAAGGTATGGGGCGACGAATATTTAGGCGATGAGAAGATCGTTGATGTAAACGTACGCAGACTGCGTATGAAAATTGAGGACGATGCCTCTACACCCCGTCATTTGTTGACAGTTTGGGGCAGAGGATATAAGTGGATAATTGAGTAGTTTTTATTGAGTTTAAAGTAGGAGGTGAAGCAGTTGAAAAGCAGTAGCATTAAAATGAAGGGCCTTACCAGTCGTTGGCTGTTTAATATTATAGGTATCGTTGTTTTGGTAGTTGTTGTTTTTCAGATAACTGCTTCACTTTTTATTGTTAGCTTTTATTATAACTCTGTAAGACGTGACATTGATTCAAGAATCAGAATGTCATCAGGCTTTTTTATGCGTTACGCTGCTGCCACCGAAATGGAGTTTGAGTTAGGCGCTAAGGAGTTTGTGGGAGATTACCTTGATAAAAACACCGTTGAGGTGCAGGTTTTTGACCGTAATGATAATATGATAGTTACCTCAGGGGGATTTATCTCCAATCAGCAGAGCTCCACTGACTATGAAGCTGCAAAAAAGCAGAGTGGCGGTAAAGCAGAGGCGATTTATACCAATGAAAACGGCGAAAACGTTATGGCTGTTACTATGTTTTTGCCAAAGGTAAACGACCGTAGTATAGGCGCTATCCGATTTGTTGTGTGTATGGATGCAATCAATAAGCAGATACTTAACAACATTATCATTATACTGTGTATAGGTCTGTTTATTATTGCGTTAACAGTGGCTTCGGGAGCACTTTTCTTGCGCTCTATTATCAAGCCTATTCGTGCCATTACCGATACGGCATACCGAATTGCCAACGGCAATTTTGATGACAGACTGCCTGTTAACGGCACAGACGAGATCGGCAAATTGTGTGATACCATAAACTATATGGCATCAGAGCTGGAATCCTCGGAAACTCTTAAAAACGAGTTTATTTCTTCTGTTTCCCACGAACTGAGAACCCCTCTTACAGTTATTCAGGGTTGGGGTGAGACCATAAAAACCTCCATTGAAACCGATCCTCAGTTAGTAGAAAAGGGAATGAACGTTATAATCAATGAATCCTCCCGTTTGTCAGGACTTGTTGAGGACCTGCTGGACTTTTCACGTATGCAGGCAGGCAGACTTACCTTGAATATGCAAAAGGTAGATATACTTGCAGAGCTGGGCGAAGCGGTGTATATGTATCAGGAAACTGCTAAAAAACAGGGCGTGAATATCGAGTATATCGAGCCTGAAACGCTGCCCTTTGTTATGGCAGATCCTAACCGCTTAAAGCAGGTGTTTATCAATATTATAGACAACGCTATCAAGTACTCACAAGAGGGTGGACACGTGCTGGTGGAAGCCACACGCCACGATATTTACGTTCAGGTAACCGTTAAGGATACCGGCTGCGGTATCGCCGCTGAGGACTTAAGTAAGGTAAAAGAGCGTTTTTATAAAGCAAACAAGACTGTGCGTGGTTCAGGCATCGGCTTGGCTATTGCCGATGAGATTATAAAGCAACACGACGGTATTTTAGAGATAGATTCAAAAGAGGGTGCAGGTACGTCAGTTGCCATAATCCTGCCGTTTATTAAACCTAACGAGCCTGAAAGGGGTAGCAATGTTGAGTAGTAAAGAAAGTCAGTGCTGCAAAAAGACCTCAATAGGAGGTCAGGCGGTAATTGAGGGCATTATGATGAAGGGCCCGAACAAAACCGTTTTGGCAGTTAGAAATACAAGTAATGAAATAATTCTTGAGGATGTACCTTCGGTATCATTAAAAGACAAATATCCCATTTTAAAGCTGCCTATCATAAGAGGCGTTTTGGGATTTATTGAGTCTATGACTGTGGGCTACAAAACCCTTATGCGTTCAGCAGATCTTTCGGGTTTTACCGAGCTTGAAGAAGAAAAGGATAAGGACAAGCCTAAGTCTAAATCCACTGAGCTGTTAATGAACGTTGTTATGGTGATTGCCACTATTTTGGGTGTGGCACTTGCTTTGGCGCTGTTTATGTATGCCCCCACAAAGATATTCAATTTCATAAACTCTGCCGCAGGCGGCACTTTAGACGTGTTTAGAGGACTTATTGAGGGTGTTATGAAAATAACACTGTTTGTGGCGTACGTTTTGCTGGTGTCTATGACCAAGGATATTAAGCGTGTGTTTATGTATCACGGTGCAGAGCACAAAACCATTTTCTGTTATGAAAAGGGTGAGGAGCTCAACGTTGAAAACGTAAGAAAGCAGAGCCGTTTTCACCCGCGCTGCGGCACATCCTTTATGTTTTTGATGATCGCCGTAAGTATAATCATTTCAACTCTTATCACACTGATTTTCCCTGCAGTGACCAAGATCACTGCCCTTTGGATAGCCATTAAAATCTTACTTGTACCGCTGTTTTGCGGTCTGGGTTATGAGCTTATTAAATTCTGCGGCAGACACGATAATCTGCTTACAAAAATAGTTGCAGCACCGGGACTGTGGGTGCAGCGTATTACCACTAAGGAGCCTGATGATGCTATGATAGAGGTAGCAATTCAGTCTATACTTGCAGTTATTCCCGAAAATCAAGAGGATGACAGGTGGTAAAAGTGACGGTAAGAGAGCTTATCTTGCAGTGTCAGTCTCAGCTTTTATCAGATGAAGCGGAGCGTGAGGCAAGGCTGATGGTGGCTCATTTTATGAAAATGACGCCTACCGCTTTAAGAATGTCTTACAATCAAGCAGTTACCGATGAAGTAGTGCTGCAGTGCCAAAAAACCGTTGAAAGACGAAATTTCGGTGAGCCCTTGCAGTATATTTTAGGAGAATGTGAGTTTTTCGGACTAACGTTTTCGGTAGGTAAGGGAGTACTGATACCAAGGCAGGATACCGAGCTGTTGGTGGAAACTGCCCTTGAACTGATTAAGGATAAGAAAACTCCTAAGGTGTTGGATTTGTGTTCAGGCAGTGGGTGTGTGGCTATCTCTATTGCAAAAAACAGGCAGGATGCTAAGGTGGATGCAGTGGAGCTTTATGATGAGGCTTACGGCTATTTGCTGAAAAATATTGATAGCAATAAGGCGACTAACGTAACCCCTATAAAGGCTGATGCGTTAAGCTTTATGGGTGATTACGATTTAGTGGTAAGCAACCCGCCGTATATTGCCCACAGTGAGAAAGCCGATCTTTCCAAAGAGGTTTTAAACGAACCCGAAACTGCTCTTTTTACTGATGATGAGGGTCTGCTGTTTTATAAAACAATCTCCAATAACTTTGCAAACAAGTGTGATATTGCCTTTGAGATAGGATATCGGCAGGGTAAGGCAGTGTCGGGGATTCTGGAAAAGCTTGGTGCAAACACCGAAATTTCACAGGATTTATGCGGTAATGACCGTGTTGTAATAGGGAAATATTAAAATTTTCGAACAAAAGTTCGATTTTTGTTGTTGAAACTCTTTACTTTTTGCACAATATATTGTATAATAACATTATCATTGTATAGTGAGGTAAGAACATATGGCTGAAAAAATGACTGACAAGCAAAAGGCTCTGGAAACCGCCCTTGCTAATATCGAAAAGACTTACGGTAAAGGCTCCGTTATGAAGTTGGGCCAGAATACTGCTATGAACGTTGAGGCTATCTCCACAGGCTCTTTGTCGCTGGACTTGGCTTTGGGTATAGGCGGTGTTCCCAAGGGCAGAATCGTTGAGATGTACGGCCCCGAATCCTCAGGTAAAACAACTCTTGCGTTGCATGTTGTAGCCCAGGCTCAGAAGGCCGGCGGTGAGGCTGCTTTTATCGACGTTGAACACGCTTTGGATCCTGAGTATTCCGCAGCCCTTGGTGTTAATATTGATTCTTTGTTGGTTTCTCAGCCTGATACAGGTGAGCAGGCATTGGAGATCTGCGAAGCACTTGTTCGTTCTAACGCTATTGACGTTATCGTAGTTGACTCAGTTGCAGCGTTGGTACCCCGTGCAGAGCTTGACGGCTCAATGGGTGACTCTCACGTTGGTCTGCATGCAAGACTTATGTCACAGGCTTTAAGAAAGCTGACATCCTGTATTGCAAAATCAAATTGCTGTGTTATTTTCATAAATCAGCTTCGTGAGAAGGTTGGCGTGGTTTACGGTAATCCCGAGGTTACCACCGGCGGACGTGCGCTGAAATTCTATTCCAGTGTTCGTATCGACATTCGTCGCACCGAAACCTTAAAGGCAAACGGTGAGATGATCGGCTCCAGAACAAGAGCAAAGATCGTTAAAAACAAGGTGGCTCCGCCCTTTAAAGAGGCAGAGTTTGATATTATGTACGGTGAGGGTATATCTCACGTTGGTGAGATCTGTGACCTTGGCGTTAAGGTTGGCGTTATCAAGAAAAGCGGCGCTTGGTTCTACTATGGCGAGATGCGTCTTGGTCAGGGCAGAGATAACGTTAAGCAACTGTTGCTTGATAATCCCGAGCTGGCAAACGAGATCGAAAAACAGATAATCGAGAAAAAAGACCTTATTATCGGCGGCCGTAAAGCGAAAGCTGCTGCCGTTGAAGTAGTTGAAAATGTCCCTGCGGCAGACACAAAGCCCGTTGCAAAAGTGGATATTGACATTGCGGTTGACGATTAATGATTATCACTGAATTTAAAAAGAAACCAAAACATCTTACCGCTCTTGTTTTCGAGGGCGGTGATGTGCTAATTGATGACGAAGTGCTGATATTGTCCGGACTTAAAGTGGGTGATGATGTCAGCGAGAGTCAGCTTGAAACATTAAAATATAAATCGGAGTTTACAAGAGCTAAGTCTAAAGCTTTGTGGTTGCTGGATAGACGTGATTACCCCAAAAAGGAAATGATAGGCAAGTTAAAACCCGATTTTGATTATGACGCTGCTTGTGAAGCGGTGGAGTTTTTGTGTGAGAGCGGTTTGATAGACGACCGTAGATTTGCAGAAAACTATGCGTCGGATCTGGTGCAGTTTAAATCCCTTTCCAAAAAAGGTGTGCAGTTTGAGCTCACTAAAAAGGGGATTGATCGTGAGCTTGCCGCTGAGGTTGCCGATAGCCTGGAAATTGATGCTAAGCAGGCAATAATCCAGTTGATAGAGCGTAAGTATCGGGGCTGTGTTGGCGATGAAAAGGGTATGCGTCGTATGTATGCGGCTTTGGTGCGAAAAGGGTATAATTACGATGATATCCGCAGCGCTATAAATGAATATACTGAAGAGGAATTATAATATGTCATATAAAGTTGGAATGGTGTCGTTAGGATGCCCGAAAAATCAGGTAGATGCAGAAATTATGCTGTCCTTACTTTCTGAGGGTGGCTATGAGCTCACTGCAGACGAAAAACAGGCAGACGCCATTATCGTTAACACCTGCGGTTTTATCGGTGATGCTAAAAAGGAAGCCATTGAAAACATTCTTGCACTTGCTCAGTTAAAGCAGACCGATAATTTAAAAGCACTTATTGTTACCGGCTGTTTAGCAGAGCGTTACCGTGACGAGATATTGTCGGAGATGCCTGAGGTTGATGCCGTTGTGGGTATTGGCTCCAATAAAAATATCTGCTCAGTTGTAAAAGCCGCTGTTGAGGGATGTCCTTACAGTGAGTTTGGTGAGAAAACCGCCTTGCTTATGGACCACGACAGAATTCTCACAACACCGCCTTACTCTGCATATCTTCGTGTGGCTGACGGTTGTGATAACTGCTGTACCTACTGTGCTATCCCTATGATAAGAGGCGGCTACCGTTCCAGAAAGATGGAGGATATATTAGCCGAGGCAAATACATTAGCACAAAACGGCGCTAAGGAGATTATTCTTATCGCTCAGGATACCACCCGTTACGGTGAGGATATTTACAACAAACTGATGTTGCCACAGCTACTTGATAAGCTTTGTGAGATTGATGGCATAAAATGGATAAGAATTTTATATACTTATCCTGATAAGATAACTGATGAACTGCTTCATACCATTAAAAATCAGCCTAAGGTTTTAAATTATCTTGACATTCCGCTGCAACACGCCAGTGGTGATGTGTTAAGCCGTATGAACCGAACAGGTGATTTTGACAGCTTAACAAAGTTGATCGCACATATTCGTGAGATAATTCCCGGAATTACCATCAGAACCACCTTTATCGTAGGTTTTCCCGGAGAAACCGAGGAGGACTTTGAACAGTTGGCAACCTTTGTGAAAAACACCGGCTTTAACCGTATGGGTTGCTTTACCTATTCTCCTGAGGAGGGCACTGTTGCCGCTGATATGGAGGATCAGGTGGATGAGGACGTAAAACAGCGCAGACAAGAGATATTGATGACCGAACAGTCGGTGGTTAATGAGGAGATCAGCGCTGATATGATAGGCAAAAACGTAACTGTGCTGATTGAGGGTTACGATTCCTTGAACAAATGCTATTACGGTAGAAGCGAGGCCGATGCTCCCGATATTGACGGTAAGGTATTTATTGCATCAACTAAACCCTTGTCAGTGGGAGATATGGTAGAGGTCTGCGTTTTTGACGTTATTGATTACGATCTGCTTGGAGATTTAGTTGACTAATGGAGGTGGTGTAGTTTGAACACACCCAATAGACTTACAGTTTTAAGATTGATCTTTACCCCTGTGTTTTTAGTGTTTATGTTGGCACAGTTTCCCCATCATTACGCACTGGCGTTGATCGTGTTTATCGGGGCATCTGTTACCGATTTGCTTGACGGTAAGATCGCAAGAAAATATAATCTTATAACCAATTTCGGTAAGTTTTTGGACCCTATTGCCGACAAACTACTTACCACCGCCGCTTTTTTGGCATTTATCGCCTTCAATATGGGCTACGGTATTGTCTGGGCAACCTTTATTGTGTTAGCCCGTGAGTTTATCGTTACTTCAATGCGATTACTTGCCGCTGCTGACGGTAAGGTGGTTGCAGCAAACTTTTGGGGTAAGCTGAAAACTGTATCACAGATAGTTGCCATTATCGCAACCATTTTCTTTGAATATATTATCAGTGAGGGCGTTTACCACTATCAGCTGTTGTCCACCAGCTTTGTTTTGCCCCTTAGAATAATTTATTCTGTTTGCATCTGGGTATCAGCGATTTTTGCCCTTATTTCAGGTGTAAAATACGTTGCTGATAATAAACAGTATATTGATATAAAAAAATAATAGACAAATCAGAGTTTTGCAGTTATAATGGTAATAGTATAAAAGTGAAAAGCGTAGCAGGAGAAGTAATCAAACCGCACCTTTTAGAGAGTGTCTGTCGGCAGGCTGAAAGCAGACATAAGGTTAGCCTTGATGAAATGCACCTGTCAGCTTGCAGGGGGAACAAAGTATCTCTGCACGGAGAGCCACCGTTATAGGCGTATCACTTAAAGTTATAAACAGGAGTGGAACCGCGAATATTCGCCTCCGTCGTTGCCTAAATTAGGGCTACGGCGGATTTTTGTTTTATTAGGAGGAATAAGCCTTATGTTTAAAAAGTTAAAACAGGATATAGAGGCTGTAAGAATGAGAGACCCTGCGGCGGTATCGGTTTTGGAAATACTTTTCCTTTACCCCGGCGTTAAAGCCATAAGAATGCACCGCAGAGCCAATTTCTTTCATCGTCACGGTATGACGTTTATTGCAAGATGGATCTCACAGCGCTGCGTTAAAAAGACAGGTATTGAGATACATCCTGCCGCAAAGATCGGTGAACGCTTTTTCATCGACCACGGTGTGGGCGTTGTTATCGGTGAGACCGCTGAAATAGGGGATGACGTTACTATTTATCAGGGCGTTACCTTGGGCGGTACAGGTAAGGATCTGGGTAAACGACACCCTACTATCGGCAACAACGTTATGATAGGTGCAGGTGCTAAGGTGCTGGGACCCTTTAAGGTTGGAGATAACTGCCGTATTGCTGCAGGTGCAGTGGTGCTGGATGAGGTACCGCCTAATTCCACAGCGGTGGGCGTTCCGGCAAGAGTTGTCCGTAAAGACGGTCAAAAACTTGCGGATAATCTGGATCAGGTACACATTCCCGATCCCGTTTCACAGAAGATATGTGCATTAGAGCATGAGATCAGTAAATTAAAACAAAAGCTTGATGAACAAGAGAGGTAAAATGCTATGAAAATTTATAATACACTTACAAGACAGAAGGATGAGCTTATCCCGGTTGACGGTAAGACCGTAAGAATTTATGCCTGCGGACCTACTGTTTATAACTTTATCCATATTGGAAATGCACGTCCCCTTTGCGTTTTTGATACCTTCAGAAGATACTTAAAATGGCGTGGGTTTGACGTTAAATTCGTTCAGAACTTTACCGATATCGACGATAAACTCATCAAAAAAGCCAACGAAGAGGGCACCACTGTGCCTGAGATTGCAAAGAGATATATTGCTGAATTCTGGACTGATGTAAACGGACTTAACATCAAAGAGGCTGACGTTCATCCCAAAGCCACCGAAAACATTGCAGAGATCATTGAGCTTATCTCATCTTTAATCGAAAAAGGCTATGCCTACGAGTCACAGGGCGACGTTTATTTCAGAACAAACAAATTCAACGAGTATGGCAAGCTGTCACACCAGCCTTTGGAGGACTTGGAGTCCGGTGCCAGAATTGACATTTCCGATATCAAAGAAAATCCCATGGACTTTGCTTTGTGGAAAGCAGCAAAACCCGGTGAGCCCTTCTGGGAGTCACCCTTCGGTCAGGGCAGACCCGGTTGGCATATTGAATGTTCAGCTATGGCAAAGAAATATCTTGGCGATACTATCGACATCCACTGCGGCGGTCAGGACCTGATTTTCCCTCACCACGAAAACGAGATTGCACAGAGCGAATGTGCTAACGGCTGCGACTTTTCTAAAATGTGGATGCACAACGGCTACATCAACGTTGATAACCGCAAAATGTCCAAATCACTGGGCAACTTCTTTACCGTTCGTGACGTTGCAAATCAGTATGGCTATGAGCCTATCCGCTTTTTGATGATCGCATCTCATTACCGTAGCCCCATTAACTACAGCACCGATATTATCGAGCAGAGCATCAGCGCTCTTGAGCGTCTTTACAACTGCCGTTCAAACCTTACTTTTGCTACCCAGAACGCCGCTGATGGCGATGTTGATGCAAGAGTTACCGAGAGCTTAGACAAGAGAAAAGCACAGTTTATTGAGGCTATGGATGACGACTTCAACACTGCTGACGGTATTTCTGCTGTGTTTGATCTGGTTCGTGATATTAACATATTTGTATCACAGAACAAGTCTAAGCAGGCGCTGAGTCAGTGCCTCTCGCTGTTTGACGAGCTGTGCGACGTTTTGGGCCTTGTTTACAATGTAAAGTCTGACGATCTTGACAGTGAGATAGAAGCACTTATCGCTGAACGTACCGAGGCAAGAAAAGCAAAGAACTTTGCACGTGCTGATGAAATAAGAGATATACTCAAAGGTATGAATATTGTGCTGGAGGATACTGCTTCAGGCGTTAAATGGCACAGAGAATAGAGGTAGATAAAATGTCTAAAGTTTTTACGCTTACCTTAAACCCCTGCTTTGACGTTACTTTGTTTGTGGATGAAGTGAAGAACAATGCTGTCAGCCGAGTGAAAAACGAGGTAAAGCAGGCGGCAGGTAAGGGAATAAATGTGGGCAAGGTACTCTGTGAGCTTGGCATTTTTCCTTATTACTGTATGCTGTTGGGCGCTAACAGTATAGACGAATATTTGCAGAATGTGGATATTGATAAGCAGCAGATAATTTATGCTAAAACAAAGGGAAATGTCCGAGAGAACCTTACTGTAAGGGCAAAAGACGAAACCTATAAAATAAACAGAATGTCCTCACCTTGCGATTATTCGGCAGTGCAGGAGCTGGTAAACCGCATAGTTGATTGCGGACAAAAAGACGATATTGTTATAATTGCAGGTAGTTTACCGTTAGGACTCAGTAATGGGGATTTTGTAAAAATGTGCAAGGACTTAAAACAGCAGGGCTTTAAAATTGCCATAGATTGCGACTTTTTGTGTCGTGAGGAATTGGTTGACATAAAACCTTGGATGTTTAAAGTTAATGACGATGAGTTTCACAAGCTCTGCGGTAGTGATGATTTTAAAGCCCACGCTCAGTCACTGTGTAGCAACGGCATTGAGTACGTTGTTATCACTATGGGTGAAAAGGGTATTTTGGGTGTTAACAAGGAGCAGACGGTTAGTGTTCCCTCAGTAAAGGTTGACATAAAGTCAACAGTTGGCGCAGGAGACAGTGCTTTTGCAGGGCTGATTGCAGGTGTTGAAACGGGAAAAAGCTTTCAAGACACTTTAAAGTTAGCCTCTGCCTGCGGTGGCAGTGCTGTATCAAAGGATGCAACCGGACTGGCTGATATTGTCAGCGTTGAAAAATTGCTTAAAACCTTAAACTAAAACAAAAACAGTCTTTTGATTTTCTCAAAAGACTGTTTTTAAAATAGTTTCAAATATTAACACTGTAACACAGGAGGATATGGCAACCGTTATAAGACTGCGTTCGAAAAATGCTGCAACCAACGCCACAGTAAGTCCTGCAATGGCGGAATACACATTGGCGGTGGAGGTGAATATTGCCGGAATAGTCATAGCGGCAAGTACTGCATAGGGGATATAGTACAGAAAAGAGCGGATAAATCTGCTCTTTATTTTTTTGCGGAAAACCACTAAAGGAAGCATTCTTATAAGGTAGGTTACTGCTGCCATAACCAGTGTGTAGGCAATAAGCTTTAAGCTATCCATTTTAAGACTCCTCCTTATCCTCAATTTCAATGGGCTTTATTATAGCGCCAACCGTTGCGGCAACCACTGAACAGATTATAATTACAAAGCCTGAGGATACAGTTTTCAGCAACGGCAGATAGCTGAATGCACAGCTTAAAACAACCGAAATTGCCGCCACTAAAGCCACTGCTTTTTGCTTTTTTGCAGGTGGAATAACAATGGCAATAAACATAGCATAAATTGCAATTCCAAGGCACGACCTGATGCTTTCGGGCAAAAAGCTGTTTAAAGCGGCACCGAAAAGCGTACCTAAGGTCCAGCCTATAAACGGGGCAGTAACAAGACCGTACATATATCTTGTTCCCACTTCACCGTCTTTTCCTGAGGACACGGCGAAAATCTCGTCGGTGTTGAAAAATGATATAGCAAACCTATGTAACAAAGTTACGCTTTTATCCAGCTTTTGTGATAAGGATACCGACATCAGTGCGTATCGCATATTGATAACCAGCTGTGTAATAGCCATTTCGAAAAACGAGCCGCCTGACAGCATTAAGCTGAGTCCTGCAAACTGACCCGCTGAGGTTAAATTAGACATAGAAATAAAAACCGCTATCCACACGGGTATTCCGCTGGATGTGGCAAGCATACCGAAGGTGAAGGAGACCGAAAGGTAGCCAAGACCTATGGAAATGCCGTCTTTAAAACCTTGTAAGTAACTGTATTTTTGCATTTGAATGAAAAATCTCCCGATACCGAAAAATCAGCCCCACCTTTAAGGCGAGGCTGATTATTATTATAGACACTTAAAACTATTTTGTCAAATTATAAAATGAATCTTTACCCTCATACACCGCATTTTCTTTTAGTTGACTTTCAATGGCAATAAGACGGTTGTATTTTGCGATTCTGTCGGTTCGGGAAAGAGAGCCTGTTTTTATCTGACCAGCATTCACCGCCACTGCAATATCAGCAATAGTGGTATCCTCGGTTTCCCCTGAGCGGTGGGATATAACGGCAGTGTAGCCTGCACGCTTTGCCATTTCAATGGCATCTAAGGTTTCAGTCAACGTGCCGATCTGGTTGACTTTAATCAGAATAGAGTTAGCGGCACCCATCTCAATGCCTTTTTTCAGTCGTTTTGTGTTGGTAACGAACAAGTCATCACCCACAAGCTGCAGCTTATTGCCCATAGCGTCAGTAAGCTTTTTGATAGACTCCCAATCGTTCTGGTCCAGACCGTCTTCAATGGAGATAATGGGGAAGTCGGCGCACAGCTGCTTGTAAAACTCGATCATCTCATCACTGGATAGGGTCTTGTTTTCACCCTGCAAATGATACTTGCCATTCTGCTTATCGTAAAATTCGCTGGACGCCACATCCAGCGCTAACATAACATCTTCACCTGCTTTATAGCCGGCAGTATCAATAGCCTTCATAATATATTCCAATGCCTCACGGTTGGAGCTAAGGTTAGGTGCAAAGCCACCCTCATCACCCACAGCAGTGTTGTGCCCGTTTTGTTTGAGCACGTTTTTAAGTGCGTTAAATATCTCACTGCCCATACGTACTGCCTCAGTAAGGGATTTTGCACCAACAGGCATTATCATAAACTCCTGAAAATCTACAGAATTGTCTGCGTGCTGACCGCCGTTCAAAATGTTCATCATAGGGGTGGGCAATACTTTGGCGTTGACGCCGCCTAAATAGCGGTAAAGGGGCAGTGACAAAAAGTCGGCGGCAGCGTGAGCCACTGCTAAGGACACACCCAGTATGGCGTTAGCACCAAGTCTGGCCTTGTTCTCAGTGCCGTCAAGCTCAATCAGTGCTCGGTCAATTTCTAACTGATTGGTTACATCATACTTATCGCTAAGCAGATCTGCAATTTCACCGTTAACGTTCTCAACTGCCTTTAAAACACCCTTGCCGCCGTAACGAGACTTGTCGTTATCCCTCAGCTCAATGGCTTCGTGCTCTCCCGTGGATGCACCTGACGGCACACGTGCTACACCGCAAGCACCTGAATAGGTGGTGACGGTCACCTGCAAGGTGGGGTTGGAACGTGAGTCTAAAATTTCAATGGCGTTAATACTTTTAATAATTGGCATAAAATTACTCCTTTAAAAATTACTCCTCTTACACATTTTGTAATTATAATGTGCAAAAGGAGCGAATTTTATACATTATTTAAGGCTGTCTAAAAACTTTTTATGAGCCTCTCTGAGCTCTTTAGCCTTATCTTCAGGAGCAGTGGGGTTGCAATGTGCCCACACACCTGTTTCGCTGGATGCGTTGAATTTCTGCTTGTCAGCAGCACGCATAGGCGGGAAGAATTCAACGTGGAAATGATAGTAGTCACTGGTATCCTCGCTGTTAACGGGAGCGTTGTGCATACACATCATATAAGGGAATTTGTAGTCAAACAAAGCATCCAGCATACCGGTAGTCTGCTTTAAGGTATCGGCAAAAGCCGCTTTTTCAGCATCGGTAAACTCGGCAATGTTGTTTATATGACGCTTGGACATAATGTAAACGCCGTAAGGATACTCGGTAAAGAAGGGTAAAAATACTGAGAAATGCTCGTTCTCGAATATAATACGCTCACCAAAATCCTGCTCGTTTTTAAGCATATCGCAGAAGATACATTTGCCCTTATCATCAAAGTATTTTTTAGATGAATTAAGCTCTAACTCGATTTTTTTCGGGATAATGGAATAACCGTAGATCTGGCCGTGAGGATGGGGCATTGTAACGCCAACCACTTCACCACGGTTCTCGAAAATGAAAACGTACTTGATCTTCTCATCAGCGGAGATAACGTTAAAACGCTCTATCCACAAGTTAACCAGCTTTTCAATATGAGCGGTTGAAAGCTCAGGGAGAGTAATGGTGTGCTCGGGAGAATAGAGGATAACCTCACATTTACCGTAAGCCTCTTTTACCTTGAAAAAGTCGTTTGCAACGTCATCAGGTGTGGGAGGATTTTGGGAAAGTGCGGGAAAATCATTGTCATACTCATAAACGTCAAATTCATCGGGAACTTTGCCTGAACCGGGGCAAAACGGACACCAGTCTTTAGGCATCTGGGGTCTGTTCTGACGGTGAGAGGCAATCATAACCCAGTCCTCAATAAGGGGGTGCCATCTCATTTCTGCCATATTTTATCATTCCTTTGTAAAAAATTATTTATGAAGCTCGGGGGTGATCTCAACGCCGCCAACGGGTCTTATGCTGAGCACGTGGCAACTGCCGTCACCAAAAACGGATTCGATCTGCTGTTTGTATTCATCCAGCATTTCGTTGGGTACAAACGCCTGAATGGTTCCTGCAAAGCCGCCGCCGTGAACACGGAAAGCACCGTTGCCGTTTAATATACGCTCGGTCAAAGCAAGGGCAAGGGTAAGACCCTGCTCAGCGGGGTTAGATGCTGCAAAAACGTTTTGCAGATTAGCCAGAGAGGAACGTCCTGATTTGATGATAATACTTTTAAACTGCTCGAAATCATTGTTTTTAAGAGCGTTTTTCAGCTCCACAGCACGTTTGTTATCGCCAAAGAAGTGGATAGCACGGAGCACTGCACGGTCAGAAACGTTCTGACGCAGCTTATGTATGTTTTTATAAAACTCCTCTTCGTTCACCTGTCTTAATACCTCTTTACCGAAAAAGGCTGCAACCTGTTTCATTTCAGCAGGAATATCAGCGTATTCATTGGTAAGGTCAGCGTGGCATCCGCCGGTGTCAACGATGCACAGTGAGTGGTTAACAGCACTAAAGTCAAAATCAACCTTTTCAATTACGGGGTTGGCAGGATCATTGAAGTCAATACCAACGAAGCCGCCTACTGAACAAGCGGTCTGATCCATAAGTCCGCAGGGTTTCATAAAGAAATTGTTTTCAGCATACTGAGAAACGATAGCCGCCTCAACAGCATCCATCTTACCGTCATTATAAAGGTGGTTCAGCAGAGTGCAAACCATAACCTCAAATGCCGCAGAGCTTGAAAGACCTGAGCCCTTTAACACGTTAGAGGTAGTATAAGCGTCAAAACCGCCGATCTCATAACCTAGCTCCTTAAAACGGGCAGCTACACCACGGATAAGAGCAGGAGCGTGTTCAATTTCATCCTTTTGAGGAGTTAAAATGCTAAGATCGATAACGTCCATATCATAGCCTGCTGATTTAATGCGGATCACATTAGTATCAGTCTTTTTAGCAACGGCGATAATGTCTAAATCAACACCTGCAGCCAAAACGCAGCCCTTCTGATGGTCGGTATGGTTACCGCCGACCTCAGTTCTGCCGGGAGCAGAGAACACACGAATGTCGCCATCTCCGAAAAGTGAGCCAAATTCAAGTGCCGCATCAATATATCTTTGTGGCATTTTATCAGCCTTTACACCGTAAAGATAGTCAAAGCATTTTGAGTATTTCTCGCCGGTGACGTCTTTAATAAAATCACTTATATTTTGCAAATCAGATACACTCCTAAATCATAGTACTTCCACTATTATACAACATACATTTTACTATAACAAGTAATATTTTATGAAAAAATTGATTGTTTTTAACATCCTTTGACTCTAAGTTGCAAAACCTCTCAAATTTCATATCCTAACTGCGACATATTCCGCACAAAAAACCGTATATACTATAACTTACAAATTTTTCCAATTATATTTTGGCGGTGGTATAAGTTGAAGCAACAAGTAAAGGATTTTCCAAAGGATAAGTGGCTGATAACGGCAAGAACGGTGTTTTTACATATTTGCAGTTTGGTTGGTGGGCTGTTATGCTCACGAACACTGGTGTTTAATAGCTTTATGCCCTTTGGAATAGCGGTTTCAGCGGGTGTGAGCAAGAACTACTCGCTGTCGGCGGCACTGGGCAGTGTGCTGGGCTCTGTTGTTACTGCTAACGGCACAGAGTCCTTAAGATACATAGGTGCAGTGCTGATTGCAGTGGCAGTAAAGTGGCTTTTGTGGGGCTTTTACGGATTCACCAAAACCCCTATGTTTTCGGGGATTTGTGCGGCAGTAGGCTCGTCGGCAACGGCGGTTATGATGATAATAATTGATCCCTTAAGCCTTGCCGATATGCTGAGGTTTGTGTGCGAAACTTTGCTGAGCATGAGCGCTGCATATTTCATCAGCGTAACACACCCCATACTTTCTCAGCAACGCACATTGTCTAAGCTGTCGGTGGAGGAGCTGTGCTCGGTGATGATATCCCTTTCGGTGGCGCTGATGTCGGTGGCACAGTTTACGGTTTATGCCATATCACCGGCACGTATTTTCTCGGTGGTGATCATCTTATGTGCCGCCCGTTACGGCAGAGAAACAGCAGGTGCTATATCGGGAGTGGTGCTGGGGTTTGCCATGAGCGTTACGTCGGAGGATATGTATTACATAGTGGGTGCCTATGCTCTTAGCGGACTTATTGCAGGTATTTTCTCACGTCTTAACAGCTTTATGTGTGCCATATCCTTTTTGCTCAGCAACGCAGTGTTGATGGCCGGTTTTTATCAGCAATATACTGTTTTGGCTGAACTGTTTGAGGTGGCAATCGCCAGTGTTTTGTTCATCTCACTGCCCAAATCCACCCTCAATGCAGTGGGCGATTTGTTTGCCCCGGCACCTTCTCTTGCAAGGGTAGACGGGCTCCGCAAAACTATGGTGATGCGTTTGAAATTTGCCTCAAACGCTTTAACTGAGGTATCTCACACGGTAGACGAGGTGGCAACAAGGCTTAAAGATATAAACACTCCAAAAATATCCGATGTTTTTGTTAAAGTGGAAAACGAAAGCTGTGACAAATGCGGATTGAGAATCCACTGCTTTGAAACTGCAAAAACAGGCACCTACACTGCCTTTATGGAAATGGCAAAGACAGTCCGCAATAAGGGTGAGCTTAAAGCAGAGGATTATCCCGAAAACTGGAGCAACAGATGTCTTGACCCCGATAGAGTGGCAAAGTCGTTGCACAGTAATTTTACTGCTTTTTTAAGCAAAGAGGCGGCGGAGAACCGAATCAGTCAGATACGCTCAGTGGTGTCAGACCAGTTTAACGGCCTATCGGATATGCTGTATGATATGGCAGAGGAACTGGCTGAGTCGGATATTTACGACACCGACACCGCCGAAAGAATAGACTCCGCACTTCGCACTATGGGTATTCAGGCAACCGACGTGTGTTGCAGAATAGATAAAGCTAAGCGTATGAGTGTTGAGATATGCGCTATGCAGATAAAGGATAAAAGTATAAATAAACTGAGTTTGCTCAATAAAATTTGTGACGTAACAGCAAGAAAGTTTGATCCGCCTTGTATAGTGAACAGCGGTTCCAAAACCCTGATAACTCTTTCGGAAAAAGCCAATTTTCGTGTTGAAGTGGGAGTGGCGCAGTATTCCTATAAAAACTCCAAGCTGTGTGGGGATAGCTACAACTATTTCAACGACGGCAAAGGCAGAGCGGTTATGGTGCTCAGTGACGGTATGGGCTGCGGCGGCAGAGCGGCAGTGGACTCGGCTATGGCATCAGGACTTATGGGCAGACTTATCAAGGCGGGTTTCGGTTTTGAATGTTCTCTAAAACTGGTCAATTCTGCAATGCTGTTTAAGTCGTCAGACGAATCCCTTGCCACAGTAGACGTGACCTGCGTTGATCTGTTTTCGGGACAAGCCGATTTTTACAAGGCGGGTACTCCCGAAACCTTTGTACTTAAAGGCAATAGGGTAGGCAGGGCCACTTGCTCTTGCTATCCTGCAGGAATACTGCGTGACGTGGAGTTTGATAAGACCAGTGCTATGCTGTCTATAGGTGATATTATCGTTATGATATCCGACGGCGTGTCTGCCACCGATACGGGTTGGTTGGAGCAGGAAATAAAGTCTTATAAAAAGTCGTCGCCGCAGCAGATAGCAGAGCATATTGCAACACTTGCTCAGCGCAGGCGTAACGACGGTCACGAGGATGACATAACCGTTATGGTGGGCTGCATAGAAAAGGATATATAGAGAAAAACAATAGGGCGGCTGATAGCCGCCCCTACTGTTGCTATATAAATCAATTTTCTTTATCACATTCGTAGGGGACGGCGCCTTCGACGTCCCAAAACAGTCCAACCCATTAACGGGCTGTCGTGGGCGCCAGCCCCTACGTTAAAGATTTTGAAATTGTTCTGCTAAACTGCATAATTTTGGCAAAGTGGATAACAATAAATAAAGATTTTTAATAAAATGAAATATAAGTTGCTCAAAACAGGGCAACTTTTAAAGGATTTTGCCCTGTTTTCAGACAAACCTCCTGCCGTTTGTCTGAATTTAAAGCAAAGGAGAATCTTTATGAAAAGCAGTAATCAGCTTTGCGAGTTTGTGAAATCAAAGGTTGGATGCGGATACGTTTGGGGCACCTTTGGCAGAGTGCTGACTAAGGCCCTTTTAGAGCAAAAGTGCAAACAATATCCCGCTAACGTAAAGGTTTACAGATCCTTTATAGAGCAAAATTATCTTAACCGACCCACCTGCGACTGCGTGGGCCTTATAAAATGGTTTTTCTGGCAGAGGGACGACGGTTGGGTGGATTACGCCGTAAACGGTATGCCCGACACCACTGCTGACGGCTTGTACAGATTATCAACCGTAAAAGGGGATATTGCGACCATTCCCGAACAGCCGGGACTTGCTGTGTTCAGAACAGGGCATATCGGCGTTTATATCGGCAACGGATATGTTATCGAGGCAAAGGGTACTAAGTACGGCGTGGTGAAATCCAAGCTGTCAGAGCGGAATTTCACCCACTGGTGTCAAATCCCCGGCATTAGCTATGAAAAACCCGTTGCCACACCCCAAAAGCCCCTTGCTTACACTGTTAAAAGCGGTGATACTATGTATGAGATAGCCATGGAACACGGTCTTACTTTATCTGAAATTGCAAAATTAAATCCCCAGATAAAAAACCTTGATCTTATTCACGTGGGTGACACTGTTTATGTATCGGGTAAGTCTGCGGCTAAAATAAAAGTAGGGGATAAGGTGACTGTTTGCGGAGTGGGTAACTCCCAGGCAAACGGTGGCGGCAACGCTTCCAAGGTTTTCTCAAACAAGAAAATGGTGGTGGTGGGCATCAGGGAAGGCGCTAAGTACCCCTATGCCTGTTCAACTGTATTAACCACTGTGGGGCTTGGCAGTACCACTGCGTGGTTCTCCTCATCCAGCATAAGTTGAGGTTTTTAAATGAAATATTTTAAACTTATTATGAAGGTAGGGTTTACTGCAGTTTTTTCAGCAATCAGCTATTTGGTCGGTGGCTTTGATCTGTCGGTGATAGTACTGTGCGGATTTATGGCCATTGATTACATAACCGGAGTGATCGTTGCGATCACCAAAAACACTGTTTCCAGTAAGCAAGGTGCAAAGGGCATTGCCAAGAAGGTTTTGATAATATTCATACTTATAACGGCGGTGCTTTTAGACCGACTTATATCTAAAGATCAATGGATATTCCGCACCTTGGTATGTTGCTTTTACACTGCCAATGAGGGTATCAGCATAATTGAAAACGCTGCAAGTCTTGGAATACCTATCCCTAAAAAATTAAAGGAAATACTGATACAACTGAATAACGATAATAATTAAAAAAATCACCGAAAGAGTTTTTCTTTCGGTGATTTTTTTTATTAGTCAATAGCAAGTGCAACAAGGTTTACGGTACCCTCATCACAAATAACGGTGACGGTATCCTCACTGTCAGCACACAGCAACGCTGTTTTATACTGCTTTATTTCGTCGCACTTATCAGCGGTAAACTCTGCAATTTGCTTACCCTGCTGAACAACACGCAGCTTTGCATCTGCTTTTGCTTTTACTTCTAAAGTAAGCTCGGCTCCTTTGTCAAGTCCGAAGAAGGTGTAGTTAGCAAAACCGCCTTGTAAAATATCGAAGGTCTGATCCTCCCACTCAAAGTGGTTTCTGTGGTATTTACCTACCGGTGCGGTGGGGTGCAGCTTGTAAATGCTTACATTGCTGTAATCCTTACCCTCACCGCCTAATTTATCGTGGTCCTGTCCTTTGATTTTTGATCCGGGTCTGCGGAACATATAGTCAGTAACAGAAGGCTGTAATTTGCAGTTTTCGAATTTAATATTTTCAAGCAGCTGATCAAACATCTGCTGAGCGTGTTCATAAGTAGGACGCACACCGCCAATGGTGTATTCTATAACCTGCTGCCAGCCCTCGGGCATTTTAATAACAGCGGGGCAGGAGTCTGCACGAGACATACGTTTCCACGGCCAGAAGCAGTAGCCAATACCCAACGATGCGGTAAGAGGGAACATGGCAGCATACCATTCGTTGGTGTTTTCGCCACTTTCACCTACCCACAGCGGAACGTTAAGCTGTCTTGACACCTTCAAGAAGCCTTCATAGCTTTGAGGTTCGGGGTTGAGCCAATAACGGTGTGGAGAAATACACATATTAGAGTCAAACACTTCATCGAAAATGTCAGGCTTGCTTGCCCAGTTATGACCTTCATACATCAGCATATGCTTTTTATCCACACTGCGTATAGCCGCAGTACATTCACGGTAAAACTGTTTAAGCTTGGGCAACAAATTGCCTTGATCCGGCCAGTGAGGTGGCTCGTCGTTACGGATAGGCTCGTTAAGCAGATCGTACGCACCCACTATCCAACGACTTTCGTATCGCTGAGCGATGGTTTTCCAAAGCAGAATAGTTCTGTCCCAACTCATTTGATCGTTGAACATACGTGCAAAATTATCCACCGAATCATCTATATTACTACCGGTGTGACCGCCGTGAGAAGCGTGGATATCCAAAATCACATACACACGTTCCTGTTCACACCAATCAAGAAGATTATCCAAAAGCTCAAAGCCCTCGTTTAACCAGATGATTTCAGGTTCGTTTTCCATAAAGAATTTCCAATGCAAAGGCACACGGATACAAGTATGACCTAATCGGGAGATTTCTTTAATATCCTGATGAGTTATGAAATTATGGCGGAACTGCTTCCAAAACTTGTCTGCATAAGCACTGCCGCATAATTCACGTACTAAAAATTCCAGTCCTCTGGGGGAAGAATACTGTCTGGTGTGAATACCCCACATATATCCCTCGTTTACCATCCAGCCGCCGATACCAAAGCCGCTGAGCAGAATTTCCTGTCCGTTTCCGTTGACTATTTTGGTTCCGTCAGCCCTTAAATATCCACTGACAAGATGTTTGGAAAATTTCTCTTGTATCATAAAAACCCTCCGTCTTTTTTTGTTAGTTTAAGACAAAATTTATCGGTTGTCAATCACGCGTTTTAACCAAAAAAACACCGTCCTTTTTGGTTGTTTTACATATACGAAATTTAACTGCATTTTTGTTTTTCGACCTAAAATTTGACTCGCTTATGGTATAATAACATCCTGATTTGCGATTTTATTAGTCAAGTAGTAAAACTTTTGTGCATTTTTAACAAAAACGCTCGGCGTAAATTTACGCAAATAATTATTTTTTTACAACAATATATTGAAATTTGGGATAAAATTTGATAAAATATAATATGATTTACAGATAGGAATGAATTTTTCAATGAACGGTCCGTTAAAAAGAAACGATTTAGCAGAGTATTTCTTTCATCAAGGTACGTCCAGTCGTGCTTATGATTTGTTAGGCTCTCATTTTACCACTGTGGACGATACCAAGGGCGTGGTGTTCAGAGTTTTTGCACCAAAAGCCAGATCGGTAAGTGTTTGCGGTGATTTTAACGGGTGGCAGCCTTTTGTGAATTCAATGACCAGAATTACCGACGGTGGCATCTGGGAAGTGTTTATTCCGGGGATAAAGGAATATACCGCTTATAAGTATGCAGTTGAGGACAGCTTTAAAAATATTGTAATGAAAAGTGATCCTTACGCATACCATTTTGAGACAAGACCTGCTACTGCCTCAAAAACATACAAGCTTGACGGTTATAAGTGGAAGGACTCTAAATACATCAAAGCCAGAGCAAAGCAGCACTCTTACAGTAAGCCTATGAACGTTTACGAGGTGCATTTAGGCTCCTGGAGAAAGTATGATAACGGTGAGTTTTTCGACTATGTGAAGCTGGCTGAGGAGTTATCGGAGTATGTGGCGGATATGGGATACACCCATATTGAGCTGATGCCGGTGGCCGAGCATCCGTTGGACGCTTCCTGGGGTTATCAGGTGACCGGCTATTTTGCCCCAACCTCCCGTTACGGTACTCCCAAGGACTTTATGAAGTTTGTGGATATTTTCCATCAGAAAAACATCGGCGTTATACTTGATTGGGTACCTGCCCATTTCCCAAGAGATGAGCATGGCCTGCGTATGTTCGACGGCACTGCCTGCTATGAATACGCTGATCCCAGAAAAGGCGAGATAAAGCAGTGGGGCACTATGGTGTTCGACTACGGTAAGCCTGAGGTAATGAGTTTTCTTATTTCCAACGCTGCTTTTTGGTTTGATAAGTTTCATATTGACGGGCTTCGTGTTGATGCAGTTTCCAGTATGCTGTATCTTGATTATGGCAGAAACGACGGTGAGTGGGTACCGAATATTTACGGTAAGAATGAAAACCTTGAAGCCATTTCGTTTTTGCAGCGTCTTAATCAGCAGATATTCAAGGAGTTTCCTTATGCTATGATGATAGCAGAGGAGTCCACTGCTTGGGCTAATGTATCCAAGCCTGTGGATATAGGCGGTTTGGGATTTAATTACAAGTGGAATATGGGTTGGATGAACGATATGCTAAGGTATATGTCACTTGACCCCATTTACCGCAAGTATAATCACGATAGTCTTACCTTCAGCTTTTTCTACGCATTTTCCGAGAATTTCATACTGCCCCTTTCTCATGATGAGGTAGTACACGGTAAGTGTTCGCTGATAGAGAAAATGCCCGGAGAGTATGATGATAAGTTTGCATCATTGAGAGCGTTTTTCGCTTATATGATGGCTCATCCCGGTAAAAAGCTAACTTTTATGGGACAAGAGTTCGCTCAGTTTATTGAGTGGAACTTTGCCAACGAGTTGGACTGGTTATTACTCAGCTATGACAAGCATAGCAAAATGCAGCATTTTGTTAAAACGCTGAATGCCTTGTACAAGGCCTACGCTCCTCTTTGGCAGATAGACTTTTCCTGGGAAGGCTTTAGTTGGATTTCCCATGATGATAATTCACAAAGCGTTATTGCATTCAGAAGAATTGACGAAAAAGGTAAGGAAATAATTGCTGTTTGCAACTTTGTTCCTGTTTACCGAGAAAATTATAGGATCGGTGTTCCAAAGTCCGGCAGTTATCAGGTGGTTTTAAACACCGATAACACTGATTTCGGCGGTAACGGGGCAGGTCCTAAGGGTAGGGTAAGGAGTAAAAAACTTGCTACCCACGGTTTCGAGCAGAGTATTTCCTTGAATTTACCGCCTTTGTCGGTAATATATTTAGAAAACGTTCCACCAAAATCACAAAATAAAAATGTAAAAAAATAATTATATTGCTGTGCCGCACTTTTACGACACGAAGAATGGAGAGAAGCATATGAATTTTAAAACCGAGTGCGTTGCGATGCTGCTTGCAGGCGGACAAGGAAGCCGTCTTGGAGCACTCACCAAAACCGTGGCAAAACCTGCCATCCCTTACGGCGGAAAATACCGAATTATTGATTTTCCTCTGTCTAACTGCATAAACTCAGGTATTGACACAGTGGGTGTGTTAACTCAGTATCAGCCTTTGGAGTTAAACGATTATATCGGTTCAGGACAGCCTTGGGATCTCGACAGAATGACCGGCGGCGTTCATATCTTGCCTCCTTATCAGCAAATAAAAGGTGCTGACTGGTATAAGGGTACTGCTAATGCTATTTATCAGAACTTATCCTTTATCGAGCGTTACAACCCGGAATATGTGCTGATCTTATCAGGCGACCATATTTATAAAATGGACTATTCCGATATGCTGGACTTCCATAACCAGAACAATGCTGACTGTACTATTGCTGTTCTTGAGGTGCCCTTTGAAGAGGCATCCCGTTTTGGTATTATGAATACCAACGAGGATAACAGCATTTACGAGTTCCAGGAGAAGCCCAAGGAGCCTAAGAGCAACAAAGCATCTATGGGTATCTACATCTTCAACTGGAAGGATTTAAAGCATTATCTTACCAAGGATGAAGAAAATCCCAATTCATCTAACGACTTCGGTAAGGATATCATTCCTGCCATGTTAAATGATAATAAGCGTATGTTTGCATATCCCTTTGAGGGCTATTGGAAGGACGTTGGAACCATTGACAGCCTTTGGGAAGCGAATATGGACTTGCTTAATCCCAAAACTACTTTGGAGTTGGATGATCCCGAGTGGAAGATCTATGCAAGAACCCGTGCTCTGCCGCCCCACTTTGTGGCAGACACCGCTAATATTCAGAACTCACTTATCAGTGAGGGTTGCACTGTTGAAGGCGATGTGCTGGATTCTGTGCTGTTCTCCGGTGCTAAGGTTGAGAGTGGTGCTGCAGTAAGAGATAGCGTTATTATGCCCGGTGCTGTGATAAAGTCAGGTGCAGTGGTGCAGTATGCTATCGTTGCAGAAAATGCAGTTATTGAAGAAGATGCCGTTATCGGTGCAAGACCTGAGGATTGTGACGATAAGGATAGCTGGGGCGTGGCTACTATCGGCCCCGATATTACCATTGCTAAAGGCGACAAGATTCCGCCTAAAGCAATGCTGGGAATGTAAGTAAGGGAGGATTGACTATAATGAGAAGCAATGATGTTATGGGTATGATCTTCGCCAACACAGGAGATCAAAAGCTTGCCGAACTTACTGCTCACAGAACTATCGGCTCGGTGCCGCTTGGCTGCCGTTACAGAATAATCGACTTTGCATTGTCATCAATGGTTAATGCAGGTATTTTCAAGGTGGCGGTTGTTACAAAACGTAATTTCCAGTCACTTGTGGACCACTTAGGAAACGGTAAATCCTGGGATCTGGCAAGAAAACACGGCGGTCTTTACATTTTGTCCCCCTATGCCAACTCTGAATACGGTGTGTATAAGGGCAAGATAGACGCTCTTCATGGCAACCTTATGTTCCTTGAGCGTTCAAAAGAGGAATATGTTTTACTTACCGACGCTAACACTGTTACGAACGTTGATTTAGAGAAGATGTTTGATCAGCATAAAGAAACAGGCGCTGATGTAACTATCGCTTATAAGAAGGGCGTTAACAGTGAGATCGTTTTAACCACCGATGAGGACGGTCGTATCACCGAGATAACCACCGATGCTCAGATCGGCGGTGCTGAGAGTAAGGGAAGTCTTGGTATGGTGCTGATAAAACGTCAGCTGCTTATTGAGATGGTTAAAAACGCTTATATCCACAATTACACCGATTTCGGTATTGACGTTTTGCAGCGTGAAGTAAATAATTACAAGATGTGCGGATTTGAGGTTACTCAGTTTGCAGCGGTTGTTGACAGTATGCAAACTTATTTTGACGTTAATATGAGCCTTTTGAATAAAGAGGTGCGTGACGACCTGTTTAACCCATTGTATCCCGTATTTACCAAGCTGCGTGACGATATGCCTTCAAGATACGGCTTCGGCTCAAAGGCAGTTAACTCCCTGATTGCTGACGGTTGCGTTATTGAGGGTGAGGTTAAAAACAGCATTATCTTCAGAGGCGTTAAGGTTGAGAAGGGTGCTAAGGTGGAAAACTGCATACTTATGCAGGGCTGTACCGTTGGCGAGAATACTCAGCTTTCCTACGTGGTTGCTGATAAAAACGTGAATATTCAGCAGGGAAGAACACTGATGGGATTTAAGTCATTCCCAATGGTGATCGGCAAAGGCTTAATAGTTTAAATTAAAAACCGACTGTGTTAACAGTCGGTTTTTTACAAATATTATAAAATTCTCAGGATATTCTTTTTTACATTTGTTTTATTTTTCTCTGTTACTTTTACAAATTTTGTGTTACAATGATTATGTATTAGTATCTTTAATTAGGCGGAGGATTTTATTATGACAAAAGATCAGCTGATTGAGGCGATTTTAAAAGAGAAAAAACAGCGGAATATCAGTATTCTTGCTCATACCTATCAAGCGCCTGAAATTATTGATATTGCAGATATTACCGGTGATTCTTTTGCTTTGTCTGTTGCGGCTACCAAACTCCAATCGGATACAGTTTTAATGTGCGGTGTCAGATTTATGGCAGAAACCGTTAAGATATTATCCCCCGAAAAAAGAGTTATTCTTTCTGATGCCGATGCTACCTGTCCTATGGCGGTGCAGCTGCAAAAAAGTCAGATAGAGCAGTACCGTAAGGAGCACCCCGATCACACAGTGGTAGCGTATATCAACACCACAGCAGAGCTTAAATCGGTGTGTGACGTGTGCGTCACCTCCTCCAGTGCAGTTAAGATAGTATCAAAGCTACCTGCAAAGGATATTTTATTTATTCCCGATCCTAACTTAGGTTCATTTGTGGCAAAGCAGCTGCCGGATAAAAACATCTATCTTATGAACGGCTGTTGCCCTGTGCACCATCAGATAACTGCTGAAGACGTGTTGGCAGCAAAAAATCAGCACCCCGATGCAAAACTGGCTATGCACCCTGAGTGCCGTCCTGAGGCGTTACAGTATGCTGACTATATCGGTGCAACCAGTGGTATTATCGAATACACAATGGCTACTGATGAGCCGGTGATTATCGGCACAGAGCGTGGCGTTTGCGATTACATAAAATATAAACACCCCGATAAGAAGGTATATCAGCTTTGCAAGGACAAGCTTACCTGCACCAATATGAAGCTTACCACTCTGCAGGGAGTATATGATGCTATCTGCGGTAACGGTGGCTGTGATATAGAGCTCAGTGAACAACTGAGAGTTGCGGCTAAAAAGTCTATTGATAATATGTTATATTACGGAAATTAGGAGATGCTATTATGGCAATCAGCAAGGATAATTATGATGTTGTGATTCTCGGAACAGGCCTTTCGGGACTTTATGCAGCATATAATTTAGATAAAGATCTGCGAGTGCTGGTCTGCTCAAAGTCAAAATTCAAGCTGTCTAACAGTTCCTTGGCTCAGGGCGGTGTTGCCGCTGTTTTGGATGAGAAAAACGATAATTTTGACTATCATTTTAACGATACCTTAATAGCAGGCGGACAGATAAACAACCCTAAAACAGTCCGTACTTTGGTAGAGGAAGGTCCCGATGACGTCCGTAAGCTGTGTGAGTTGGGGGTTGACTTTGACAAAAAGCCCGACGGAAGCCTTAGTATGACCTTAGAGGGTGGCCATAGCCGTCATAGAATAGTGCACCACAAGGATTCCACCGGTGATGCCATTACCACTGTTATGCTGCAAAGGGTAAGTGAGCTTGAAAACGTTGAGCTGGCAGAGAATGTTGCCTGTGTGCAGATAACCCGTGGTGAAAGCGGATTTTTTGTGGAAATGCTGGATAATAAGCAGCTTAAAACTGTGTCGGCATCCTTTGTTGTTTTGGCAACGGGTGGTGTGGGCAGAGTTTATAAATACACCACCAACTCGTCTATTGCCACCGGTGACGGTATCAGATTTGCCTACGAGCTTGGTGCTCAGATCAAGGATCTTGACTACATCCAGTTTCATCCCACTGCTTTTGCGGCAGGTGAGGATAGAGAGCGTTTTTTGATCAGTGAAGCGGTGCGTGGTGAAGGTGCATATTTGCTGAACTGCAATTTTGAGCGGTTTATGCACTTGTATGATGAGCGTCTGGAGTTAGCACCCAGAGATAAGGTTTCCCACTCAATTATGATGGAGTACCGACGTACCGGCAGTGATAAATTTTATCTTGATATTTCCCGTCTTGATGCTGATTTTCTTAAAAACCGTTTTCCCATGATATATGAAAGATGCCTTAATGAGGGCGTTGACCTTACCAAAGAGCCTATTCCCATTTTCCCATGTCATCATTATCTTATGGGCGGAATTCAGGTGGATGAAAACGGCTACACAGGTATTGACCGACTGTATGCAGTGGGTGAGTGTGCCAATACAGGGGTCCACGGTAAAAACCGACTGGCATCTAACTCGTTGTTGGAGGCGTTGGTATTCTCCCGTAGAGCGGCAGATGAGATAAACCGAAAAATACATCACCCCAATTTCGTAGCGGTCCACGGAACACCACCTAAAATTGTGGACGGCACTGCACCGTTGCCCGAGGGTATCAGGACACAGATACGTGAGATAATGCAAAAGTCACATTTTGTGTTGCCGGATCAGGCGGCCGCTGAGAAGGGGCTTAAGGTTATCGAGCAGATCCGTTCCCGACTAAATAACAGCTATTTCAAGAAAACCGTTGATTATTGCGAGGCAAAAAGTTTGGCAACCGTTGCCGCACTTATTTTGAGAGGAGCTATAAACCGATGATTTTAAACAAATTTTACGTTGAAGAGCTTATTAAAACCGCATTACTTGAGGATATAAATTATATTGACACCTCTGCTGATCTGGTTATCAGTGAGGATCAGATGTCTGAAGCCACCTTCCTTGCCAAGGCAGACGGTGTGCTGTGCGGACTTGATATTGCCCTTAAAGTATTCCAGATGCTGGATGATGATTTCACAGCACAGTGCTTTAAAAAAGACGGTGATAAGCTTAAAAAAGGTGACGTTATAGCAACCTTGAAGGGACACACCCGTTTGTTGCTTAAAGGTGAGCGTACAGCCCTTAACTTGTTGCAGCATATGTCAGGTGTTGCCACCGCAACCAATCACGCAGTGGAGCTTATCAAAGGCACCAACGCTACCGTTGCTGATACAAGAAAGACCTTGCCGGGACTTCGTCCTATACAGAAGTATGCCGTTACAGTGGGCGGCGGCAAGAATCACAGATACAACCTTTCCGATGCGGCTATGCTAAAAGACAATCATATTGATGCGGCAGGAAGTATTACAAAGGCTGTAGAGCTGCTTCGTGAGAAAATCGGTCATATGGTTAAGATCGAGGTTGAAACCCGTAACCTTAAAGAGGTAGAGGAAGCGTTAAGCGCCAATGCAGACGTAATTATGCTGGATAATATGGACGTTCAGACAATGGCAAAGGCTGTTGAAATGAACAAGGGCAAGGCACTTTTAGAGGCATCGGGCAACATCACCGACGAAACTATTATTGAGGTAGCAAAAACCGGTGTTGATATAATCTCTATCGGCGCACTTACACATTCTGTTAAAGCATTTGATATTTCAATGAAGATTAAATAAAAACAAGCCGTTCATCTGAACGGCTTGTTTTTATTTAAACATATCTTTTTTGTAAAGTATAAGTCCCACTGTGGCGGTAAGAACCACTGTAACAATAGACGGGAACAGCATATTCTGCGCTAAAGGCAAACCTGTGTTTGAGCCGATGTTCATACCGTAAAAGCTGAATATCATAGTGGGTATTGCCATCAAAACAGTCAGCGAGGTAAGCACCTTCATAACCACGTTCAGGTTGTTAGAAATAACCGATGAGAAAGCGTCCATAGTGCCTGAGAGAATAGATGAATAAATGTTAGACATCTCAATAGCCTGTTTCAATTCGATCAAAACGTCCTCCAGCAGCTCCTGATCTTCATCGTAAAGCTTTAAGTATCTGCCACGCAGAATCTTCTCAGTGGTCATTTCGTTAGACTTTAGTGAGGTCTGGAAATAAACCAGTGATTTTTCCAAGTCCAAAAGCTGAACAAGACCCTTATTTTTCATAGACTTTCTCAGATTGCTTTCCAGATAACGTGAGTGCCTGTCGATCTGTTTCAGATACTGCAAAAATCTTGTTGCCATGCGGAACAACAGCATAAGCACAAACTGAGTTTTATGTGCGGTCTGCACGTTTTTAACAACGCCCTGAACAAAATCCATAATAACCGGATTATCGCTGAGCGAAATGGTGATAACGTTAGACGCAGTCACCACAACACCCACAGGCATAGTGTTATAAACGATGTTCTCTCCGTCTTTCTCAACGCAGGGAACGTCAAATATCAAGAAAGTATTACCGTCTTCACTTTCAATATGTGAAGATTCCTCTTCATCCAATGATGAGCGGATATACTCGGCTTCAACGCCGAATTTCTCCTGCAAAACTGCAATTTCGTCCTTATCGGGAGCCATTACATTGATCCAGCAACCTGCTTCGTATTCATCGATCTGGCAAATGCAGTTGTTCAGGGTTTTGTAAAAAGAAATCATAGAAATCCCCCTTCTAGAGGGCGCAGAAATATACGGGATATAACTGCAGCCCGCTTGATTTTAAATTGTACTGACTACCTCGAGGTTTACAAGGTTCGGAACTCAAGTTATATCCACCTGCCTTTAAAAATAATTTGTCACAGTAGTATTATAGCAGAAAAATTAAAGATTGCAACAGTAAAAGGCACGTTTTCTGAAAAAATTGCCCTAAATTGAAAGAAATCAGCCTAAAACGGGTGAATTTGCAGTTAAAACGGCTTGTAAAAAGATTACAAAAAATGATAAAATAATTATATAAAACGTTTTACTGCAATTTTATAATTTAGGTAGAAGGTGGGGATATATATGGCTACAACCAAGGAAAGAGAAATTTTAAGACAGTTGGCTACCCGTGTGGCTGAAATTGCCGCACATCCCGAAATGGATAAAAAGAAAAAAATTCTTACCGATTTCAACTCTCTTAAAGCTGAGCGTCCTTTGGTGTTGTGTTTCCCTGAGGGTTCTTGGGGCGAGATAGTCCGTGAGGATGAGCTGGTTTGCGAGGATAAAGAGCTGCGCTTGTGGGAACGTATTTTGCGTCAGCGTATTTTCTGGTGGGACCATATCCGTGATGATAACGTGTTTGAGCCTTGGCTGCAGCTGGAGTGGAAGGTGCATTACGGCGACTACGGATTCCCCGTTAATATAAAATACGGTAAGGAGTGGGGTAATAGCTACACCTGGATCCCGCCTATTACCAACTTGGCTGAGCAGGTTCATCAAATGCATATTCGTGACGTTCAGGTGGACCGTGAGGGCACCTACAAAACCCTTGACCGCTTAAATTCTATTTTTGGTGATATTTTGCCCACCAAAATAGTTTGTATGAAAAACTCCTTCAGTATGATCAAAGAGGCTATGTTCTTAGTTGGTCTTGATGAGCTGATGTATCTTATGTAT
Source organism: Clostridia bacterium (assembly GCA_017407705.1). Classification (GTDB taxonomy): domain Bacteria; phylum Bacillota; class Clostridia; order Oscillospirales; family Acutalibacteraceae; genus RGIG2202. The sequence continues at coordinate 51,622 of JAFQWA010000013.1, read as the reverse complement.
GATGAGCCTGAGGCAGTGCATAAGATGATGGAGATTATGCGTGATGACCAGATAAATATCTTGAAATATTTTGAAAGGGAAGGTTTGCTTACCTCAAATTGCCGTGATGAGTATATCGGTTCCGGCGGTGTGGCATATACCACTGAGCTGCCGTTGAAAGCAGAGGGTGAGAAATACACCCTTATGGACAGATGGGGCTTTACTGAGGCTCAGGAAACGGTGGGTATTTCACCGGATATGTTCCGTGAGTTTATATTTCCCTATCAGAAAGCTGTTTTGGAGCTTACGGGTCTTAACCATTACGGTTGCTGTGAGCCTATCCACGATAGATTAGACGATTTGCTCACCATTCCAAGAATGAGAAGATTTTCTGTTTCACCCTGGTGTGATGTGGATATCTGCGCTGATAAGCTTAAGAATAATTACATCATCAGTCGTAAGCCTAATCCGTCACCGCTTTGTGTTGGTTTTGACGAAAAAGAGCTGAGAAAAGAGATCAGCACCACACTTAATAAGACTAAGGGTTGCGTGGTTGAGTTTGTTATGAAGGATACCCATACTGTTGAAAATGATCCCACAAGAATGGGAAGATGGGTAAACTTAGCTTACGATGAAATAAACAAGTTTACGGGTTAACAAAAAAGGTCGGGAAACATATAATCAGGCTTACAGAAAATAAATTTTAATTTTTATAAATTCCACCAATTAAATGGGGATTCTCAAGGGCGAGCCCTTGAGCCATTCGGGAAAGGGATTGCAAAGGGAAAACCCAGTTTGGAAGGGTTTTCCCTTGCTGCGTCTTTTCCCCTTTTCTTCGCATAAAGAAAAGGGGTGCCGCGCGGCATGAGCGAAAAATAAGGGAAGTATAACAATTCGTTTACATATCAAAATAAAAAGCACTACTCGTTGTATGAGCAGTGCTTTTGTTGTTTATTCTTTTTCTTTAAAGGTAATTCCCAAGTCGTTAAGCTGAGTAACGTCACAAGCAGAGGGACATTCACTCATAAGCTCACGGGCATTTTGCATTTTCGGGAATGCAATAACGTCTCTCAAGCTCTCGCACTGGAGCATTATCATACAAAGTCTGTCAAGACCAAGTCCCATACCGCCGTGAGGAGGAGCACCGTACTTAAATGCGTCGGTCAAGAAACCGAATTTCTGCTGTGCCTCTTCGTCGGTAAGACCTAAAGCTGAGAACATCTTTTTCTGCAGAGTGGGGTCGGTTATACGGATAGAACCGCTGGACAGCTCAACGCCGTTAAGCACCATATCATAAGCCTTAGCTCGAACCTTCTCAGGTGCGGTATCCAAAAACTCAATGCACTCATCCATAGGTGATGTGAAAGGATGGTGCATAGCGTCGTAACCGCCGGTTTCTTCATTGTACTCGAAGAAGGGGAACTCGGTTATCCACAGCAGATTAAACTGCTCTTTGGGGATAATATCCAGCTTTTTAGCCATTTCAAGTCTGAGTGCGCCTAAGGTGGGCAGAGTAACCTTGTCCTTATCTGCGATAATTACCACAACGTCACCGGTTGTAGCGCCAACCCTGTCAAGAATTGCGGTCATTTCATCCTCGGTCATAAACTTAGCAAAGGATGAGGCAATACCCTCATCGGTAAGTCTGATCCAAGCCATACCCTTAGCACCGATGCCCTTAGCGGTCTCAGTCAGGCGGTCGATCTCTTTTCTGGTGTAAACAGAAACTGCGTTTTTAGCACAAACAGCACGTACTGATCCGCCGTTTTGCACTGCACCTGAAAATACGGAAAATCCGCAGTCTTTAACCAGATCACTGATGTCGCAAAGCTTCATATCAAAACGGGTATCAGGCTTATCAGAGCCGTACATATTCATAGCATCTGCATAGGTAAGACGGGGCAGAGGCAGGGGAATATCAACACCCAGAATATCCTTGAACAAACGCTTTGCAAAGCCCTCGCCGATGCTTAACACATCTTCCATATCCACAAAGGACATTTCAAGGTCGATCTGAGTAAACTCGGGCTGACGGTCAGCACGTAAATCCTCGTCTCTGAAGCAACGGGCGATCTGCATATAACGGTCAAAGCCCGATACCATAAGCAGCTGCTTGTAGATCTGAGGTGACTGAGGCAGAGCGTAAAACTCACCGTGATAAAGGCGGCTGGGGACCAGATAGTCTCTTGCACCTTCGGGAGTGGATTTTATCAGCATAGGAGTTTCAATTTCGATAAATCCGTTTTCATCAAAATAGTCACGGATAACCTTTGCAATGCGATGACGCATTATAATATTACGCTGCAGATCGGGGCGACGAAGATCAAGGTATCTGTATTTTAAACGCAATTCCTCTTTAACGTTGGAGTTTTCAACTATCTCAAAGGGAGGAGTTTGTGCAGCACCTAAAATCTTTAAGTCATTAACTGCAATCTCAATCTCACCGGTGGGGATATCCTTGTTAATTGATGAACGCAGACGTACAACGCCCTTTGCCATTACAACAAACTCGGAACGGATAGTAAAAGCCTTGTCAAATATGGCTTTGTCGGTATTATCGTCAAATGCAAGCTGAACGATACCTGTTCTGTCTCTCAAATCAATAAATATAAGCTGACCTAAGTCACGCTGACGCTGAACAAATCCGCAAACTACAACCTCTTTGCCGTTATCATCGGCTCTAAGATCGCCGCAGTAGTTTGTTCTTCTTAAAGCACCCATTCTATCTAACATCTAAATTTTACTCCTTTATATTTTAAGATTTTCCAAACTGCTTTCTAAATCTGCAAATGTATTTTTGATAGTTTCATCATAAATAGCAGATATAACACCGTCGGGCAGTTCAACGTCGATCTGTTCACCGCTTTGCATATTTTTAAGACGTGCTGATTTGGAGTTAAGCTCGTTTTCACCCAAAACAAGTGTGAACTTAGCACCGATCTTATCTGCATATTTCATCTGAGCTTTAAGTCCTCTGCCGGCAACGTCAGTAAGAGCGGCAAAGCCTTCCTCACGGGCAAGAGAGCAGATTTTTACTGCCTCACTGGCAGCAGCGCCGCCCATAGGAGCAATATACAGATCAATTTTTTTCTCCTCAGGGAAGGGACAACCTTGTTTTTCCATAACCATTAAAATACGCTCAAGTCCCATACCAAAGCCAAGTGAGGGCAGGTGAGGACCGCCAAGCTCCTCAGCCAGACCGTCGTATCTGCCACCGGCACAAACAGCACCCTGAGAGCCGATATCGTTGGAAATAAACTCGAACACTGTTTTGGTGTAGTAATCCAGTCCGCGAACAATACGGGGATTAACGGTAAATTTAACGCCTGCAGCGTTGAGGTGAGCCTTAACCTGATTAAAATGGTCGTTACACTCATCGCAAATATAGTCTAAAATCTTAGGTGCTCCTTCTGCGATCTCACGGCAAATGGGAGACTTACAATCCAGAATACGCATAGGATTTCTGTCCAATCGGGAAAGACAGGTTTCGCATAGTTTGTCCTTAGATGCGGCAAAATATTCCTTTAATGCAGCGGTGTATTTAGCACGGCACTGGGGGCAACCGATAGAGTTTATCTCAAGAGAGATGTTTTTGATGCCCAGTCTTTTAAGTACCATATCACCCAGCATAATGATCTCTGCGTCTGCAGTGGGAGCAGCAGCACCGATGCACTCAACGCCAAACTGGTGGAACTCACGCAGTCTGCCTGCCTGAGGCTTTTCGTAGCGGTAGCAGGAGGTGATGTAATAGGCTTTAACGGGCAGTGCTTCGTTGAACAAGCCGTGTTCAAGGATAGAACGCACAGCACCTGCAGTGCCTTCAGGACGCAGTGTTATAGAACGTCCACCCTTATCGTTGAAGGTGTACATTTCCTTTTGCACCACGTCAGTGGTATCACCAACTGAACGCTCAAACAGTTCTGTTTTCTCAAAAACCGGAGTGCGGATTTCACGAAAACCAAACAGTGCAGCCACATCCGAAACAGTTTTTTCTATATAGTGCCATTTATAGGCATTTCCCGGTAAAACGTCACCGGTACCTTTAATTGCTTCTGCTATAAGATCCATAATTCTTATCCTTTCAGTTTTAAATAAATAAAAAACTCCCGTCCCAAACATTAAGGGACGGGAGATAAAATCCCGCGGTGCCACCCAAATTAAACGAACCAAGTCGTTTCACTTTAAGTCCCTTATAACGTAGGGAAAACGGCAAATGCAGTTCGGGAATGTCTTGGTCGGCATTCTGATCTTATGGTCGCTTCCAGCAAATACGACCACTCTCTGTAAGGAAACACCGATTACTCTTTTCCGTCGTAACCTTTAATATATTATAAATAAAGGATTAGCGAACATAAAGACGCCAGTCAAGGTCACCACGTTCAAGACCGTGGATCAGCACCTCACCGGTAGCAATATTTGTTGCAATGGGAATATTATGAACATCGCACAAACGAAGAATATTCATATCATTAGGCTCGTTAGGCTTTGCAGTAAGAGGATCACGGAAGAATAAAACCATATCGATCTCATCACAGCCTATTCTGGAAGCGATCTGCTGATCACCGCCCTGATCACCGCTTAAAAATCTTGTGATTTCAAGACCGGTAGCCTCAGCCACAAGCTTACCGGTAGTGCCGGTAGCACAAATGTTATGACGGCTTAAAATTCCGCAATAAGCAATGCAAAACTGTACCATCAATTCTTTTTTAGCGTCGTGAGCTATCAATGCAATATTCATATATACCAAATCCTTTCTATGTGATCTTCTTTAAATTTATAAGTGGGATATGCTTATTTTCAAGCCTTGCGGCTAAACGGTCAAAAGCGTCAGCAGCGTAAGAGTCGGCTAAGGGTTCACCCAAAGCATTGCTGCAGAGGATTGCATCATCAGTGGGGATAGCGGCAATAAGCTGAACTGAGGTAGCGTCAATAATCTCATCAATATTATAAAAAACGCCTTCCAGCATAAGCTTGGTATTCACTTTATTTATTACCAGACGAATGTTTTTCACACCGCTGTTGCGTAAAAGCTTTGCCACGTGACTGCCGTCACGCACACTGACGGGATCGGGAGTTACCACCACCAAAGCATTGTCAGCGGCACAAACAGCAAATTCAAAGCCACGGTCAATTCCTGCAGGGGAGTCAATAATAACGTAATCAAAAGCTTTAGCCAACTTTGAACAAAGCAGCTGCATAGCTTCCTTACTGTCAATAGCACCCACTTTTGAAGGAGCGGGTAACAGATAAAGACCGGGACAAGACGCAACCGGCAAAACTGCCTGATCAGCGTTGCAATAGCCGTTTATAATATCGCTCACATCAAAAACCGTGTGAGCAGATACGTTAAGCATAAGGTCAAGGGAACGGAGCCCCTCATCCATATCCACTAAAAGTACACGTTTAGAGAGCTTGCACAGGGCTGCACCAAGGCAAGAGGAAACAGTAGACTTTCCCACGCCGCCTTTTCCGGAGGTTACAACCATAACTGAACCCATCTGCAATTCACTCCCCGAAACATAGTATCATTACTAATTGTATCACAAAATTTATAGGCTGTCAAAGACTTTTTATGATAATAATGTGTCTAAAGGCTGATTTTCAGCCTGCTGATTTTTAGAGAAGAAATAAGCATCGTAAATATCTTTTACAACAGGTGCCCAGGTGTAACCGTGTAGACCGTGTTCCACCAGTATGGCAACGGCTAATTCAGGCTCATCATAAGGAGCAAAGGAGATAAATACGCCGTTATCGTTGCCCACTGTCTGAGATGTACCCGTTTTACCGCCTACCTTAAGACCGTAGTTACCGAAAACGGAGGATGCAGTACCCTCAAAAGCCGCAGAAAGCATACCTTTTTTAACAGTTTCGATAGCCTTAGCATCCAAGCCTGTGTTGGCTGCAACGGGAGCACTTGGGGGAACGATAGTCTTTTGCAGGTTATAGCTTCTAACCTGATGTAAAAGGTGAGACTGATATCTGGTACCGCCGTTGGCAATAGTGGCGGTGTAAGTAGCGAGCTGTAATGGAGTGAACAGATTATAAGACTGTCCGATAGCTGCCTGCAGGGTATCACCGGGGTTCCATACCTGATTTATGGATTTAACGTAAGCAGGACCTGCCAAAACGCCGGAAGACTCAGGTACTTCAACGCCTGTCTTCACGCCCAGACCCATCAAACGGCAGTAGCTGTTAAGTGTGTCAATACCGCAGAGTCTGCCTGTTTCGTAGAAGTAGTAGTTGCAGGATTTGGAAAGAGCGGTAATGATATCAATAGTTCCGTGATAACCCATGCAACGGTAGGTCATATCGGAATAGTAGCGGTAGTATCTGGTGCACTTTATGGTGTGGTCGTGGGGGATAGTGTTGGTGGTAAGACCGATAGCCGCAACACCGGGCTTGAAAGTGGAGCCCGGGGGATAGGTGCCGGTAAAAGCACGGTCAAACAACGGACGGTCAGAGTTATTAAGCAGTGCGGAATAGTTGTTTTTATATTCCTCCATTGTGTAGCTTGGGTAGTTAGCCGCAGCGATTATCTCACCGGTATTTACGTTAAGCACCACCACTGAGCCTGCCTTAGCGTCAACACCCTCAGCCTGCATCTCCTGTAAAACTCTCTTTAAGGAGTTTTGTGCCACCTTTTGCACATCAAGGTCGATAGTAAGCATTACAGTGTTACCGGGCACTGCCTCAGTTTCAGTAACGACCTCCACTGTGTTGCCGTTTTTATCCTGAATAACACGCAAAGCACCGTCAGTGCCACGGAGATAGTCTTCAAAAGCCAGTTCAACGCCGGACTTTCCTAAGTAATCGTTATAGGAATAGCCTTTATCCTTAAGCTCCTCCCAGTCCTCCTTGTAAATAGGACCGATAGTGCCGATAAGATGGGGTGCTATATCACCGTCACCGTATTCTCTTACTTTAACTTCGGAAATAACAACACCGGGATAGCTTGCAGAGGACTCCTTTATTTTAGCACGTGAAGCCTCAGATACGTCCTCAGCTAAGGTAAAGGGGTAGGAGATAGAAAACTCCTCGTAATCCATAGTGTAACGCACACCCATAATGGTACGTTGCTTTTCAGCAGAGTAGGCAGAAAGGTTGTACTTTTCCACCATAGCGTCATAGCAGTTTTGAGCAGTGGCATAGTGGTTAAGCTTTAACGTGGATTTTAAAGAGGATATCTCACTGCTTGTGGCATTCTCGTTAAAGGTAAACGGGGCTTTCTGTGAAATAGGAAGTCTGTCTCTCCACTCATCACCGTTAGCCGATAAAAGTCTTATCATATCGTTTATGGTGCCGTTAATTTTAGGCATAGATATATACGAAGCGTCAAACACCACGTTATAACCGTTGCGATTGGAAACGATAGCTCTGCCGTAGCGGTCAAGTATCTCACCACGGGCGGCCTTCACCACTACTTTCTGTGCCGACTGCAAATTAGCCTGATTACGGTAGTAGTTGTAATCAATTACCTGCAGTTTGGCAAGACGGACTGTGTAAACACAGAGTATAGCCGCAGACAAAACACATAAAGCAACAGAACGGAAAAATTTATTAACTTTTTTATTGTTTTGTTGTCTTTCAAAATACATTTTTAGTAATCCCTTTTTCTTACGCCGACAGATTTATGACTAAGTTTGCCCCAGGGCAGACCTGACGGAGGTTTGTATCGGATTTTAAACCCGAATATTTTTGAGAACAGAAGGTAGGCGGGAATCAAAATCGCCAGACTGTATATTGCCGACGGGAAATACACAGAAAAATATAAGTTTATGGATAAACCGGAAAACAAAGACTTAAACAGCCATTCCAAAACCGAGTTCACGCCAAGAGTGGCAATGCCTAAAACAAAAGCGGATATTATATTGTTCTGCACTAATATCTCTACTAAAAGACCGCAGGCAAGACCTGTGAGCATATATGTTATAGCGTGAAATCCTGAGCCGTTTACCGACACAAGGTCCATTAAAATGCCGCTTGCCAGACCAAATCCCGTTCCGATCTTATCACCCTCATACATAGCGATGATGATAGTTAAGATCAGCATAGGATTAGGGTAAGCGTTACCGATTTTTATCATAAACGGAACTGTTTGAACTATAAAACAAACAAGCAGGAGCAGACTGTATCCGATAAAACGCAGATACTTATGTTTGTGCTGAGTTGTCATTTGGTTTGCTCCTTTTTAAAATTTACTTAGAGATAGAACTTTTTCCCTCAAAAGAGGTTACTACCATTACGTCTGCTATATCAAAAACATCCACAGACGGCTGTACAACAGCGTAGTAATCGGTAGCGTTTGCAGAGGTTTTAACCTCTTTTACAGTACCTATTATCTGACCTGCAGGGAACACTCCACCTGCACCTGAGGAAATAATAAAATCTCCTGCAGCCAGCGAACTGGACTTTGCCAGGTAAGTCATTTTGCACATACCCTTAACGGCAAGATCTGCATCACCTGTAATATTACCGCTATCTCTTGTGCGGTTATCCAGTGCAGTGATGTTGATAGACGGATTGAGAACGGTCATAACTACGCTTTGATTAGAGTAGGCATCACTTATGTACCCAACCAGTCCGTCAGCAGTAATTACGGGATCGTAAACCGACACACCGTCAAGTATGCCTTTGTTGATAGTAAAAGTGCCGTAGGGATCGGTGGTGTCTCTGGCAATTACCATTGCCGGAGAAAATTTGTATGAGGGGTTGTTTTCTTTTATTTCAAGAAAATCCTTGTAAAATTTGTTCTGACGAACAACATCTTCGTATTCCACCAGCTGATAGTTTTTATCAGCCAGCTGCTTTTTAAGCTCCTGATTTTCCTGACTCAATTTTTGGTTACTTTCAAAGTTAACAAACACCGAGTCAAACCAGTTGGAAATATTTGCACAGCCTTGCTGTATGGGCTTTAATACAGCACCCATAATGTTGCTTTGCGGAGCGGAAAGCCCTGTGGCTATTCCGAAAATACCAAAGGATAAAGCCGACGCAAGTACTATAGCAAGTATAATTTTAAATCTTCTGCTACGGAAGAAAAATCGCACTTTATGTCACATCCTTAATAGTATTTAGCACGGCGCTGATAAGTGTCGAAGGGAAGATCCATTTCCAAACGCTTATGAATACCCTTTGCCACACAGTCAGCAGGTTCCTCTGCAATAGCTACGGGCATAGCGGTTCTGTTGGCAATAAGTGTGTCTATTCCACGAAGCAGAGCACCGCCGCCGGTTAGGGTGATTCCACGGTCAATAATATCTGCCGCAAGCTCAGGGGGAGTTTTCTCCAAGGTAGCACGGATAGCCTCGGTGATCTGTGCCAAAGGCTCTGATAAAGCCTCTCTAACCTCAGCGGCTGTAATGGTAATGTTTTTGGGCAGACCGTCAACCAAGTTTCTGCCTTTAATTTCCATAAACAGGTTTTCCTCACCCTCAAACTCCCAAGCAGAACCGATCTCGATCTTGATCTGCTCAGCGGTACGCTCACCGATAAGCAGATTATGTTTACGACGAATGTATGAAATAATAGCCTCGTCCATATCATCGCCGGCAGTTCTTACAGACTGAGCGGTAACGATGTCACCCAAAGAAATAACAGCAACCTCACTGGTACCGCCGCCGATGTCAACCACCATATTACCCACCGATTCGAAAACCGGGAGATCGGCGCCCAGTGCTGCTGCCATAGGCTCCTCGATAAGGTCCACAGTACGTGCACCTGCTTGTCTTACAGCATCGTTAACTGCACGGCTTTCAACCTCAGTAACACCTGAGGGTATGCAGATAAGAACTCTTGCTCTGGAAACAAATGAGCCTTTCATAGCGGATTTGATATATTTTTTCAACATAGCTGCAGTAACGTCGAAGTCAGCAATAACGCCGTCCTTAAGAGGACGTACAGCCACGATAGAACCGGGAGTTCTACCGATCATATCACGTGCCTCGCTACCAACAGCTCTAACTGCTACGTTTTTAATATCCACCGCCACAACCGACGGCTCACGCATAATAATACCTTTTGATTTTATACAAACAATAGTGTTTGCTGTGCCAAGATCAACACCAATATCTCTGCTTAAAAATTGCACTTTAACTACACTCCTGTAAAACATATATATAATTAAATATATTATAACCTTAAACTGTTATATAAACAACCATAAATTTTAATATTTTACAAATTTTTTTGATAATGTAAGAATTTTGGGGGAACGGAAGATTTTTGGTCGGAAGCTGAAGTTATTATCTTGTCTGCAAACACAGCCATAGACTGACAGAATAAGGGTACTGTATGAAATAAAGGAAATATAAAAATACAAGAGAATATTCTCCACCAAAATTTTAAAATAAGCATTATAAGCTCAGTACGGTGACGTCGCATTTTTACAAGTGAGAAATAAAATGCTTTGAAGGGATTTTGGCATTCTGAAATAAGCAGATAATCGCACAAAAACAGTGATGTTAAGCTTTTTAGAACGAGCAGAAAACCTGTGATAAAAGTCAGTATTGAGAGGAATACACCGTAAGGCAGAGCCAGGGATGAAAAGTATCTGAACATTATGATTGAGGGCACAAAAACTATCAGGCAAATTGCTGCTATATACACCCGCTTTAACAACCACAAAGCTGCCGCTGAGCAAAACAAACCAAAGCTTTCGTAAAAGTGAAATATATTCAGCACACTGCCGTCGGCTTTAGTGTATAATTTCAAAAACCAGTTCTTTTTACCTAAACTTACGGGGCGTAGTATCAGCAGGTTGAGAAGTAGTATGACTCCCGTTATTGCAAGCTTTACATAAGCGTTTGCAGCAGGGAACAGGTAGATCAAAATAAGATATTCCGCTATAACGCATATTGGCGTAAGGCACAGTGGGATAGTACAGCTCAGCGCCGCTGTCAGCCTTTGTTTTTTCAGCACTGTGTTGGCAGTTTTAATGATATTCACCCTTAGACCCTCCTTGGTGTATTTGTCAATTTATTTTAGACTTACAGCACAAGTTTAATGCAATTTAAAGAAAAATAAATATTTGCAATAAAATGCTTTTATTTTATAAAAAAGTATGTTACAATATTAACAGTCTTTAATATGGGGGTATCTGGAATTGTGCCTTCATGTTTCTCAGTCAATAATTAAATGATGTAAAAAAACAAAGGTTTTTTAAAAAGAGGTATTTTAATGGTTAAAAAAGGTAAGAAGATCTGCGTTCTGGGCGCAGGTAATGTAGGTGCAACTATTGCCTACACTCTGGCTTTGGACGGTACTGCAAACGAGATAGTTTTAGTAGATATAAATAAGGAAAAGGCAGTGGGTGAGGCCATGGATATTATCCAGGGCACTGTTTTCACCTCTCCCGTTAACCTTTATGCAGGTGAGTACTGCGACTGTCAGGATGCTGATATGGTTGTTGTTACTGTAGGTATGGCAAGAAAGCCCGGTCAGACAAGACTTGATCTGGCTCAGTCCAATATCAACATAATAAAAGCTGTTATGCCCCAGATAGCCAAATACGCTCCGGATGCTATTTATGTGGTTGTAAGTAATCCTGTTGATATTCTTACCTATGCTATTATCAAATCCTCGGGAATTCCCGAATCACAGATTATCGGATCGGGCACCTTGCTGGATTCCGCACGTTTGAGATCAAGACTGGCTGAGCACGTTGGAATTCCTGCACAAAACGTTCACGCTTACGTTTTCGGTGAGCACGGCGATACCGCTATGATTCCCTGGTCACTGACTACCATTGCAGGTATGGAAATGACTCAGTATTGCACTAATATTTGCGAAAATCATAACCATTGCGGTAAAAAAGAGCTTTACGATATTGGTGAGGATGTAAGAACTGCAGGTGCTAAGGTTATCAGCTTAAAGGGTGCTACTTACTACGCTATTGCCATGACTGTAAGACGAATTTGTGAGTCGGTTATCCGTGACTCTGATTCTATTCTCACGGTTTCTACTCTTACTAACGGAAGATACGGTCTGCCGGACGTTGCCTTGAGCTTACCCGCTGTTGTAGGTGCTCGCGGTATTGAGCGTTATATTACTCCGCCTCTTACTGATGAGGAGTTACAGCAGCTTCATAAGAGTGCTAATGCTTTGAGAAGTGTTATCGACTCTTTGGATATTTAGTTTTAAGCAAATAGTATAAATTATTTTATTAGGTGGTGCTTGTACAGTGATAGTTGAAAGCTTTGCTATTATTGCCATAATCTTTGCCATGGCGTTCATATTCCTGCGTGCAGGAAAGAAAACCTATGCTTACGGTATATTGCCGTTGCTGTTGCTCCCCGTTATGCAGATCTGTATGAAATACATAACCGGATTTTTAACATCATTTTTACCTTTTTCCGCTATCAACATAAAGGTTTGCATTATATTTATTACCCTTATAGTTGCTTGTATTCTTATGGGCTTTACCGGTTCTAAGCTTAACAAGACCGGCGGTAGAACAATGTACCTGATCATCTGCGGTTTGTTTACTTTAGTACTTGCAATGATCTTTGTATTAGATACTTTAAGACCGCTTATTTAATTAAAACAAAAAAGGGATGGTGCTCGTCATCATCCCTTTTTATTTTTTGCTGTTAAAAACCTTGATAAATAGGGGATTTAGTGGTAAAATAATATATTATTATCAAGCGGAAAGAGGGTGGGAGTATGAGCATCAAAAAATGGAATGTAAAACCGGTGGATAAAGCTTTGGCTTTGGAACTGGCTGAGGACTGTGGAATAGATGCTTTTACTGCTCTGCTTATGTGCAGACAGGGTGTGTCCGACCCTTGCCAGATAGAGGAATTTTTATCTGATGAAATAATACTGCCCGACCCCTTTGCCTTTACTGATATGGATAAGGCGGTAGAGCGTATAAAAAGGGCAGTGGATAGCTTTGAAAAGATCGCCATATTCGGCGATTACGATGCTGACGGTGTTACCGCCACCACACTGATATACACCTGCCTTGAAAAAATGGGTGCTGCGGTGCAGTACCGTTTGCCCTTGCGTGACGAAGGTTACGGTATGAGCTGTGATGCCATAGATGAGCTAAAAGCCGCAGAGGTTTCCTTGATTATCACTGTGGATAACGGAATTGCCGCTTTTGATGAAATTGAATACGCTAAAAAGTGCGGTATAGACGTGGTGGTAACCGACCACCATCTGCCGCCTGAAAACATACCCGATGCAGTGGCTGTGGTGGATCCCCACAGAGCCGATTGTATCAGCGAATTTAAGGATTATGCAGGTGTGGGCGTGGCGTTTATGCTGGCTTGTGCGTTAAACGACAGCAGCTGTGAGGAAATGCTATCGGAATATGGCGACCTGGTAACGCTGGGCACTATTGCAGACGTTATGCCCTTAGTGGGAGATAACCGAGCTATCGTAAAGGGTGGACTCAGTCTTATCAATACAGGGCACCGTGTGGGTATTAAAGCCTTGTGTGAAGCCGCAGGCATAACGGGTAAGGAAATAGAATCCACCACAGTAGCTTTCGGACTTGCACCCCGTATAAATGCCGCAGGCCGTATGGGTAATCCCGATAAGGCGGTAAAGCTACTGCTTTGTGATGATGCAGATACCGCTTGTGAGTTGGCACAAGAGTTAAATGACCTGAATGTTCAGCGTCAGCAAGAGGAAGCACGTATTTTCAGTGAGGCTGAGCAACAGCTTCTAAGTGATGCACGAAATTTGTGTTCACCTGTGTTGGTGGTGTGGGGTGAAAACTGGCACCACGGTGTGGTGGGCATAGTTGCCGCAAGGCTAACACAAAAATACTTAAAACCTTCCATAGTTTTTTCTGTGGAGGGTGATGAGGCAAGTGGCTCTGCCCGAAGCTATAAGGGTGTATCGATTTACGAGCTGATTGCCGCCGCATCAAAATATACAGTAAAATTCGGTGGTCACGAAACCGCCGCAGGTCTAACCTGTAACACTGATGACCTGCAAAAGTTTGCCGATGAGATATGCGGTGCCGCTATTCAGGCGTACGGTCAGCTGCCTTTTTGTGAGTTGGATATAGCTTGTAAATTAAATCCTAAGGGGCTGTCCCTTTCCAACGTTTACGCTCAGGAGCAGTTAAAACCCTTTGGTAACGGCAACGAACTGCCGATTTACGGCTTGTTTAATATGACTGTTACACAGATAAATTCTATTGGTAACGGCAAGCATCTGCGCATTACCCTTTGCCGTGACGGTGCAAGTGTTACTGCGGTGAAATTCTCATCCACCTGTGAGAACTTGGGCTTTGTTAAAGGCGATAGGGTGGACGTGGCAGTTACGCTGGATAAAAATATTTATCAGGGTAATGAAAATCTGTCGGTGATTATTAAGGAAATTCGTTCATCGGACGTGGATAGCGATAAGCTGATGCAGGGTGTTCGTGATTACGAAAATTACTGCCGTTTCAGTACTTTGCCAAGCATCTCGGTGCCTGACAGAAATGAGATAGCAGAGGTTTATAAGGCGGTAAGAAATTGCAAGTCTTTATTTGTGAATGAGGACTCTATGTGTGTAAGATTAAACACCGATAATTACACCAAAACCCGTATAATTTTAGATATACTTTGCGAACTGCAGCTGATACAGCTTAACGTATCCTCAGGCTTGCAGATAGATTACATACCCACTGATAAAAAGGTGGATTTAGAGTCATCCCATATACTCAGAACGTTAAAATATGGGGAGGTGCAGGAGTAAATGCCTTACAGAGAATATAATTTAGACGATATTTTAGATGCCATAACCGGACAAAACAAAAAATATAATATCGAGCTTATAAAAACAGCCTATAATTTTGCAGAAAAGGCACATAAAGGTCAGCTGAGAAAATCAGGTGAGCGGTTTTTCAATCACCCCTGTGCCTGTGCCATAATTCTTGCAGATTTGGGTATGGACAGTGATACCATTGTGGCTGCACTGCTTCACGACGTGGTGGAGGATACCGATGTCACTTTAGATGAAATCAAGGGAAATTTCGGCACAGACGTGGCTTCTTTGGTAGATGCAGTTACAAAATTGGGTAAGATCCCTTACGTCAGCCGTGAAGAAGCTCAGGCAGAGAACATCAGAAAAATGCTGCTTGCTATGGCCGAGGATATCCGTGTTATCATCATAAAATTGGCAGACAGACTGCATAATATGCGTACTTTAAACGCTATGGACGAGCAAAAACAGCGTGATAAATCCCGTGAGACCCTGGAGATCTACGCTCCTATTGCTCACCGACTTGGTATCAGAGCCATTAAAGAGGAGCTGGAGGACTTGGCCATCCAGTACCTTGACCCCGTGGCTTATGCAGATATTGAACAGGCATTAACCAGCCGCCAGCAGTACCGTCAGGCGTTTATCAAGACTATAATTGACCGAATTGAGAATCGTCTTGGTACATCGGTAAGTGATATTCATCTTGAAGGACGTGTTAAGTCTATCCACGGAATTTACCGTAAGATGTATATGCAGGGTAAAGCCTTTGAGGAGATCTACGACGTTTATGCTGTCAGAATTATTACCGATACAGTAGTTAACTGCTACAACATATTAGGCTTTATCCACGATATGTTCCGTCCTATTCCCGGCAGGTTCAAGGACTATATCTCTACTCCCAAGCCCAATATGTATCAGTCACTGCATACTACCGTTATCAGCCGTGAGGGAATACCCTTTGAGGTGCAGATAAGAACCTGGGATATGCACCAGACTGCGGAATACGGTATTGCGGCTCATTGGAAATATAAAGAGGGAATATCCAAAAACGACAGCAAGATGGATGAGCGTTTGTCCTGGGTACGTCATATGCTTGACAACCAGAAGGAAAGTGATGACGTTGAGGAGCTGGTCACTACCATTAAGTCCGACCTTGCTCAGGATGACGTTTTTGCGGTAACACCCAAGGGCGACGTTATATCTCTGCCTGTTGGCTCTTGTGTTATCGACTTTGCTTACGCTATCCACTCGGCTATCGGCAACAAAATGATTGGTGCTAAGGCAGACGGTAGGATAGTGCCCTTTGATTATCAGATAAAAACCGGTGAGATCATTGAAATTTTGACCACCTCACAGCCTCATGGCCCCAGCCGTGATTGGCTGAAAATAGTTAAAACCGGTGAGGCGAAAAACAAGATACGTTCCTGGTTTAAAAAGGAACGCAGAAGCGAGAATATCGAAACCGGCAAGGCTGAGATAGAGCGTGAGTTTAAGCGCAATCTTATTGATACTACCGATGAGGAATTTGATAAGATAATGCAAACCTTAGCAGAACGTCAGCACTGCGCTACCGTTGACGATTTCTATGCTGCAGTGGGCTACGGCGGAATTCTTATTTCCCGTTTGATGCCCCGAATTAAAGACGAGTACCGTCAATCCAGAAAAGAAAGCAAGGTGGATATCAACGACTATATCGCCGCACCCAATAAGCGTAATAATGAGGGTGTTGCGGTTGTTGGTATGGATAACTGCCTTATCAAGCTGTCAAAATGCTGTAATCCCTTGCCCGGTGATGCCATTATCGGATATATCACAAGAGGTCACGGCGTTTCGGTGCATAAGCGTGACTGCACCAACGTTCCCCGTGATATTACAAAATGTGAGGATCCTGAGCGTTGGGTAAGAGTGTTGTGGACTGGAAAGGCTAAGGAAACCTTTAAATCCACCCTTAAGATAAGTGCTCTTGACCGTAATCAGCTGCTTGTAGATGTTACAGTGGCTCTTGCCAATATGCGATTGCAGATCCACGCAGTAAATGCCCGTGAGTTAAAAGACGGTAACTGTGAGATAACCATTACCATCAGCATTGAAAATCTTGAGCATCTTAACACCATTATTGCAAAGCTTTCCAAGATCTACGGTGTTTATACAGTAGAGCGTACGGGAATGTAGAAAGGGAAAATTATGGCTGTAAAAACCTTGGTTTTAGGACCCCTTGCCACCAACTGTTACATCTATACTGATGATAAAACGGGTAAAATGGCGGTGGTGGACCCTGCCTTCCAGTGTGCTCAGTTACTCTCTTTAAAGCCCGATTACATCTTCATCACCCACGCTCACGCCGATCACATTATGGCGGCGGCAAGTCTTAAGGCTTTGAGCGGCGCTAAAGTAGTTTGCACAAAGGCTGAAGCTGTACGTATGCAGAGCAGTAGGGACAGTCTTTACGATGCTATCGGCATTTACAGTGATGAATTTGTGCCCGTTGATGCAGACGTTATAGTTTGTGACGGTGATGAGATATTGGTGGGCGATACAGCGTTTAAAATAATGCAGACACCCGGTCATACTGACGGTTCCGTTTGCTTTATTACCGACGGTATCATCTTCTCAGGTGATACAATGTTTTGCGGCAGCTGTGGCAGAACTGACTTTCCCTCAGGTAATTTACAGCAGATGTTGGAGTCGTTCAGACGATTGTTCGCTTTAGAGGGCGACTATACCGTGTACTCAGGTCACGGTGAGGCTACCACTTTGTCGGTGGAGCGTAAAACAAATCCTCTTGTGAGGCTGATATGATAAAATTAACTTTAATAGGTAACGATTATAAGTACGAAATTGAAAATATAATACAACTGTTTTTCCCTGCAGAGAGTGTGTCGGAGCAGGCGGAGAACTGCACTGCCCATATTACCGCCCAAAAAGACGGCGATTTGGCAAAGGTGACAGTGGATATTTCGGACAAGCATTTTGAGAAAGCACAGGCTTGTGCCTGTAACGATTTTGAGCGGACTTTATGTGCTCTGCTGTATGAGATACTCTCAGAATATACGGGTATCTACCCTAAATGGGGCATACAAACGGGGGTAAGACCCACTAAGCTGCTTCGCTCGTTAAAAGAGAAAAAGGGTATTGAGTATGCCAAGGATTATTTTAGATCAAAGCTGCTGGTTTCCGATGAAAAGCTAAACCTTGCTTACGATACTATGAGTATTCAGGACCCCTTGCTGAGTAAGATCTTGCCCCGTTCCTTTAGCTTGTATATATCCATTCCTTTTTGCAAAAGCAGATGCAGTTACTGTTCGTTTATATCACACGACGTGTCAAAATCACATAAACTGATACCGGACTATGTACAGCTTATTTGCCGTGAGTTGGAATACACCGCAAAAGTGGCAAGGGATATAGGTCTCACACTGCAAACAGTTTATATCGGCGGCGGTACACCCACTGCCATTGAGGCTGAGGATCTGCAAAGGATCATAGCAGCGGTGTATAAGTATTTTGATTTGAGTAATCTGTTGGAATTTACCGTTGAGGCAGGTCGCCCTGATACCATAACCAAGCAAAAACTCGATGTAATAAAAGCTTCGGGAGCCGACAGAATAAGCATAAATCCGCAGACCTTAAATGATAACGTGTTAAAGGAGATACGCAGAAATCATACTGCAAAAGAGTTTTTTGATTGCTATGAACTGGCACTTAAAACCGGTTTTGATAATATCAACACCGATCTTATCGCAGGTCTGCCCACCGATACAGTGGAGTCCTTTAAGGATACTATGGATCAGATAATAGGACTTTCACCCGCTTGTGTAACGGTACATACTCTGTCTATAAAGCGTTCATCAAGGCTTGTTTATAAGGGCGAGGCAGAGTATTCGCCAGAAGGCGGTGTGGCATCACAGATGCTTGAAATATCCCACAATAGCCTTAAGAATTCCGGTTATCTGCCTTATTATATGTACCGTCAAAGCCGTATGGCAGGTAATAACGAGAACATAGGCTGGTCAAAACCCGGCTTTGAGGGGCTTTATAACGTGTTTATCATGGAAGAGGCACAAACTATTTTAGCGGTGGGTGCAGGTGCATCTACTAAGCTTGTGTCGGAGGATAAAACCAACATATCCCGTATTTTCAATTACAAATACCCTTATGAGTATATAAGTGGATTTGATGAAATGTTAAAAAGAAAATCAGCTATTTATGAATTTTATAAGTAAAATATTGATTTATGCAGTGTAAATTGGTATAATAAAGTAAGGTATTAAGTATCTACCGAAAGGAGTAATAATTATGGGATTTTTTGAAGATGCTGCTGTTAAAGCTAAGGATGTTTTCGACGTTGCTGTGGAGAAGACTACCGACGTTATTTCCGAGCAGAAAATCAAGTATAATATTGCGAAAATAAACTCTAAGATCGCAAAGGATTATGAGATGCTGGGCCGCTTGTATCACGACTCTAAAAAGAGCGGTGAAGACAATGAGGATGCGGCTAATGCTCTTATTGCAGGTATTGAGTCAAAGCAGGCAGAGGTGTCGGATTTAGAGGATCAGCTTGCCGCCGCTAAAAATATGATAATCTGCGATAATTGTGGTGCAAAAAATGCTTTTGATGCGTCTTTTTGCCAGAAATGCGGTAAACAGTTTTAATTTATAAGCAGTAAAAACGGGGCAGTTTGCCCCGTTTATTATTAGGGGATTAGATATGAAGAAGTTTGGATTTGTAATTGCCGATGATCAGGAGTTTGCACCTGTTGAGAAATTGGCTTGTAAATTAGGCGGACAGGTTTATAACGCTTACGGCGATAAGATCGCTAAATTTACAGTGGAGAATAACGGTAATGCTGCTCAGATGGTTGCTATATGGTGCGGTATCGGTAAAGTAAATTCCGCAGGCGGTGCGGCGGCACTTTGTTATGCTGAAAAGGTAGATGCCATTATCAATTTCGGACTTTCCGGCGCCATAAAAGGTGTTAGAAAAAACGATGTTACTATCGGCACAAAGTTTGTTGAACACGATTTTGATTTGACTCCGCTGGGCTACAAACCCGGTCAAAAGCCTCAGGAAACATACGAGTATTATCCCGATAAACAGCTTTATGATATGCTTATTAGCGCTCATCCTGAGTTAAAGCCTTGTGTACTGGTATCGGGCGATATGTTTGTAAGTGACACAAACAAGAAAAATTTTGTTATAGAGCAGTTTGGCGGCGGTTGCTGTGACATGGAATCTGCTGCCATTGCATCGGTGTGTCATAAATTGGGAGTGCCCTTTGCTGCCATACGCAGCATATCTGACGATGCCGATGAGTCTGCCGCAGAAAGCTACACTGAGGTAAACGTACTTAAAGAAGATACTCTTGTAAACATCGTTATGGATGCTATTAAAAATACTTTGTAATTTTTTAAAGGACAAAGGAGTAAGTTTTATTATAAAACTGTAAAGGATGGTCGGATTGGAAAAAACACGTAAACAGCATAATTTCCTTCACGGCGCACTTATCTTGGTAATTGCAACTGCGCTTGTTAAGGTTATCGGTGCCATTTTCAGAATACCACTGGGAAAACTGCTTGGCGGCGAGGGTATGGGATACTATTCTTCCGCTTACGACTTATATGCCCCTATTTATACTATCGCTATGGCAGGTCTGCCGATTGCTATATCTAAATTGGTGGCAGAGGCAGTGGCACAAAACCGATTTAAGGATGCTAAAAGTCTGTTAAGGGTAGCACAACGCACCTTCTTTATAACGGGACTGGCAGGATTTATGCTTATCTCACTTATTGCGTATCCCTTTGCGGTTTATATCAATAAAAATTTCGGCGCACTTTACAGCGTTTTGGTAATAGCTCCGTCTATGCTGTTTTGCTGTATAATGGCCTGTTACCGAGGATATTATGAGGGACTTAAAAATATGTACCCCACTGCCATATCTCAGGTAATAGAGGCTTTGTGTAAGCTTATTTTCGGCTTTGGCTTTGCTTATGTTATTATGCAAATAGGTATGTCTCAATACAACGACAGCGGCGCTGTATTCGGTCAGGTTATCACCGCTACCGGTGAAGAGGGAATAAAAGCAGCGCAGGGTGTGATATTGCCCTTTGCATCGGCAGGTGCTATCGGCGGTGTTACACTGGGCACCATTATCGGCGCTATTTATTTGCTTATCAGCCACAAATCCAAGGGTGACGGTATAACGGCTGCTGAGATCGAAGCATCGCCGGAACCTTATGCCGATAGAGAAAACTTCAAAACTTTAATGAAGTTTGCGTTACCGGTGGTTTTGGGGGCATTAGCGCAGAATCTTGCAAGCATTATCGACCTTATCACCGTACAGGGTCAGCTTAACAATGCTATGGGAATATCAGCTCAAACTGTTATCCAGTCCCACGGCAGTGCTTTGCTTAATGTTGAGGCTGATAAGATACCCACGTTCCTTTACGGCTGTTACAAAGGCTTTGCGTATTCCTTTTACAACTTAGTTCCCACCGTTACATCGGTTATCGGTATCAGCGTGTTGCCGAATTTAGCCGCCGCTTGGTACGAGAAAAACAAACAAGCAGTAAAATTCAACATAGAGTCGGTACTGCGTATGACAACGCTTATTGCAGCTCCTATGGGACTGGGTATTGCGGTTTTGTCAAACCCCATACTTACCATATTCTTTAGCGACAGACCTGATGAGGTTATTGTATCTGCCGATTTACTGTTCTGGCTTGCAATAGCAGGTATATTTGCAGGAATTGCTATGCCCATCACCAGTATGCTTCAGGCGATTGGTAAACAGAAGGTACCAGTGGTGAATATACTTATCGGTCTTGGTGCAAAGATCATCTTAAACGCCGCACTTGTTGTGATACCTGAGATCAATATTTTAGGTGCTGCCATAAGCACGGTTGTATGCTATGTTCTGATAGTGGTACTAAACATTATCTCTCTTGCAAAGCATTCGGGTGTTATGCCTAATTTGTGGACCACACTGGGTAAG
This sequence comes from Clostridia bacterium, assembly GCA_017407705.1. Lineage (GTDB taxonomy): Bacteria > Bacillota > Clostridia > Oscillospirales > Acutalibacteraceae > RGIG2202. The sequence continues at coordinate 29,951 of JAFQWA010000013.1, read as the reverse complement.
CCCTTTACCTCTGCAATACTGTGTGCAATATCTGCCTTTGCAGTTTACGGATTGGCATCAAATTGGCTGGGTGCAGGCAGGATGGGTATGATCCTTTCTACCGGTATTTCAGTGGTTGTTGCAGTGATAGTTTTCTGTGTTGTACTGTTCTGCCTTAAAACTATTACAAAAGATGATGTAAAATTGCTTCCAAAGGGAGAAAAAATCGCAAAAGTACTTGAAAAATTCAAAGTTTTAGGTTAAAATGGTAAAAGTGATATAAAAAAGGTTACAGAGGCAGCATCTTAATATGCAGAATAACGAATTTACTTTCAAAGAAAATTATAATATTTATGATCTGGTCTTGATAATGGCTATGCTAAGATCCGAGAATGGATGTCCTTGGGATAAGGAGCAGGATCATAAGTCTATCAGGAATAATTTTTTGGAAGAGGTTTATGAAGTAGTAGATGCTATCGACTGTGACGATAAGGCTGCTTTGTGTGAAGAACTTGGCGACGTGTTGTTGCAGGTGGTGTTCCACAGTCAGATGGAAAGAGAAGCAGGCAGCTTTGATTTTGATGATGTGGCTGACGGTATTTGCAAGAAACTGATACTGCGGCATCCCCATATTTTCTCAGATGTATCTGCCGATACTACCGAGCAGGTGTTGGATAACTGGGAAAAGATAAAAATGGTGGAGAAAAATCAGTTATCATATACCGATACGTTAAAAAGCGTACCAAACGCATTTCCTGCATTGATGAGAGCGGCTAAGGTGCAAAAGCGTGCAGCAAAAGCAGGCTTTGACTGGCCTGATGTTTATGAACCCTTGTTAAAGCTTTCCGAAGAGCTTGCGGAACTCAGCGAGGCTGTAACCGAGGAAAACAGTGAGCAAATCAAAGAAGAATTTGGTGATCTGCTGTTTTCTATGGTGAACGTTTCAAGATTTCTCAATGTTGATGCAGAGCAGGCGCTGGGTGATGCCACAAACAAATTTATTTCACGTTTTTCCAAAGTGGAGGAGATTGCCAAAAAAAGAGGCATTGATATGAAAAGTGCGTCTTTAGAGCAGTTGGATGCTATTTGGGATGAAGTGAAGCATATTAAGTAATTTAGCAGTAGTAAAGCTGCTGAATATATAAAAATTTTAGGAGGACTAAATTACTATGAACAAAACTGAATTAATTAATGCTGTTGCCGAGAAGGCAGGTCTCACAAAGAAAGACGCTGATAAAGCAGTTGCTGCTGTTATCGAATCTGTTGTTGACGCTCTTAAAGCAGGCGACAAAGTACAGCTCGTTGGCTTCGGTACATTCGAGGTTCGTACACGTAACGCAAGAACAGGTCTCAATCCCCAGACAAAACAGAAGATCGAGATCCCTGCATCAAAACTGCCTGTATTCAAAGCTGGTAAAGCTTTCAAAGACGCTATTGCAAAATAATTATAGCAAAAGGCAAATTAAATCGGCTCGATTTTTCGGGCCGATTTTGATTTAAGGAGTAAAATATATGCGACTTGATAAGTTTTTAAAGGTATCAAGAATTATAAAACGCCGCACTGTTGCCAATGAGGCTTGTGACGCAGGCAGAGTGCTCGTAAATTCCAAACCTGCCCGTGCATCTTACGACGTTAAAGTGGGAGATATTATAGAAATAAGCTTTGGCAGCCGTCCTTTTAAGGCTCAGGTGACCGACGTTAAAGAGTTTACCAAAAAGGAAGACGCAGATCTGCTTTACAAAATAATAGATTAGGCATATCCCACCGCCCGTTTTCATACTATGTACTACTATACTTGTATGAAAAGAGGATCATATATGATATTGTCGGAGGAAAAAAGAACTGTAAAGCTGCCACATAATCTGATTATGGAAAACCGAGCAAAGCTGAATATTACCGGCGTTTCTCAGGTGGACAGCTTTGATGAGCAGACAGTGGTGCTCATTACCGATATGGGTGAGCTGACGGTTAAGGGCAGTAATTTGCATATAAGTCAGCTTAACGTGGATACCGGTGAGCTGAATATCGACGGCAGTATCTACGGGCTTGTGTATGCTGATTCAAACGCATCGCGTGGTGGATTTCTCACCCGACTGTTCAAGTAATTATGTTAAGGGCAGGCAATACCGACATAGCCACCTTTTTTATCAGTATGATAGTAGGGGTGGGGCTATGTCTTTTATACGATGTGTTCAGAATAATCAGACTTGCAAATAAACCCGACACCGTGTCGGGTTTTGTTCAGGATATTTCATTTTTTGTTATGGCGGCACTGGTTACGTTTTTCAATATATTAGTACGTTGCAGCGGCGAGATAAGATGGTTTGTTTTATTGGGAGAGCTACTGGGTGCTATCTGTTGCCGACTGACCTTGAGCCGACTTATTATGGCAATATCAAAGGGGATAATCAGGTTTGTAAAAGCCGTTATTTCCTTAATAGATAAATTGATTTTTTCACCTGTAAAAGGTGCTTTGCGGTGGATAAAGGCTCTGTTTTGCAGAGTGTTTGGGTTTTTGCTCAAAAAAATTAGTAATTTGATTAAAAAGTGCTTGAAACCGCTGTATAAAGTGGTGTATAATATTTTTATAAAGTTTTTTAAATCTAACAAAAAGCTTGATGAAAATTCGTAAAAGGAATGGCTGAGTGTATGCGTAGGAAGAAAAACGTAGGCGCTAAAAAAAGCGTGATTTTTCGTGTTGCACTGCTGCTTTTTGCAGTTTATACCATTTATTCAATGATATCATTGCAAGCAGAGCTTGCTGAAAATAAAAAGATATTGGCGCAAAAACAAGCGTTGATCACACAAAAGCAGATCTCAAACGATGATTTGAAGTATTTGCTGGAAAAGGGTTCGGAAAAGGATCTTATTGAGCGTGCCGCAAGAGACAAGCTCGATTATGTATATCAAAACGAAGAGGTATATGAGGATATATCCGGAAAATAATTTGGGGGAGGACTTTATAGTTCATGCAGTTAGAAGTCGGTGCAGTTTTAGAAGGAAAAGTTACAGGTATTACTAAATTCGGAGTTTTTGTGGAGTTAGATAAAGACACTACCGGTATGGTACATATTTCCGAGGTAGCTTCTACTTATGTTAACGAAATAAAAGACCACGTTAAAGAAGGAGAAACCGTTAAGGTTAAGGTACTTCAGCTCTCGGATGACGGTAAGATTTCCTTGAGTATCAAACGTGCATTGGAACCGGAACGCCGTCCTGCAAGGGATCCCCGCCCTGTTAAGACCGATTGGGTGAAAAAGCCTCAGGAGCCTGCAAGCTTTGAGGATATGATGGCTAAATTCAAGCAGTCAAGCGACGAAAAGTTTATGGACTTAAAACGCAAAAACGGCGAGATGAAACGCACATCCAGAAGAGCACAGAGATAAATTTGACCTATGATCCCGCCGAATTTATAGTGAGTTCGGCGGGTTGAATTTTATTAAATTTGCGGAGTTAGTATGAAGATTTATAATGCTGAAATTTTTACAATGGAGGATACCCATTTTTCAAATGGCTTTGTAGAGTTTGAAAATGGTGTTATCACCGCTGTGGGCGATATGACTGATTGCCCCGAAATTGCTGATACTGATGTTGACGCAAAGGGAATGCGTGTTTATCCCGGATTTATTGATGCCCACACTCATCTCGGTATGTGGGAAGACGGTCTGGGCTTTGAAGGGGACGACGGTAATGAGGATACCGATCCCTCAACACCTCACCTTCGTGCTATTGACGCCATAAATCCTGATGATTTTTGCTTTGAAGAAGCACTCAAGGGTGGCGTTACCACAGTGCTTACAGGCCCCGGCAGTGCCAATCCCATTGGCGGTCAGATTGCCGCTGTTAAAACAATGGGTTGCCGCATTGATAATATGCTGGTGGATAAGTGCTGCGGTGTGAAGTTTGCTTTGGGTGAGAACCCAAAAAGTGTTTACCACGGTAAAAATCAGACTCCCGTTACCCGTATGGCAACGGCGGCCATAATCCGTGAGCAACTTAATAAGGCAAAGAGATATATGCAGGATTTAGACAACGCTGAAAACAGTGAGGACGAGGATAAGCCTGAATATGATATTAAGTGCGAGGCACTGTTGCCGGTGGTTAAGGGCGAGAAATACGCATTTTTCCACGCTCACAGAGTAGATGATATTTTCACTGCCGCAAGAATTGCTCAGGAGTTTTATTTGAAATATATCATTATCCACGGTACACTGGGATATAAAGCGGTAAAAGAGTTAAAGCAGCTGGATGTTGGGGTTTTGTGTGGCCCCACTATCTGTGACAGATCAAAGCCCGAGCTTAAAGGACTTACTCCTGAGTGCGCAGGAATTTTGTCAAATGCGGGCATTGAAACTGCTATTATCACCGATCACCCCGTTATCCCAATTCAGTATCTGCCGTTGTGTGCGGCAGTGTGCGTGCGTGACGGTATGGACTACGATACAGCCTTAAAAGCCATTACTATCACCCCTGCAAAAATCTGCGGTATTGATAATAAGGTCGGCTCAATCAAGGTTGGTAAAGATGCAGACTTTGTTTTGTACAACGGTGATCCTTTAAATGTAATGAATAAGCCGCAAATGGTATTCTGCGGCGGTAAAAGAGCATAACAAAAAACAGACTTGGAGTTTTCCAAGTCTGTTTTTTGTTTAACCTAAATGGTCGCCGTCGATTCGTACTTGACCTAAGTTATCCTTAATAACGCAGCGCTCATTACCGCCCTTATCAACCAAAAATTCCTTTGTAACGCCGTGATGCCACACGTTATCTTTAATAACAGTGTTTTGCATATCTTCAATAATAATGCCGTACTGAGGTGAAATTCTGCCGGACTTACCACCGTCATCGCAGGTGGAGTAGAAGCTGTTGCCCACGCAGGTGATACCCTTCATATTTTTCATATAAAGGTGACAGTCCTCATCAGTGTCGGCAATCTCATACTTTGCACCGCTTCTGTGGAATATATTTCCCGTAATGGTCATGTGCATAGCATCGTGACTGTTACCGGTGTTGAGGGAAAGTCCGGGACCGCCTGAACGGTCAAAGCAGTTGCCGTTAAAGTTAAAGTCACAACCGCATAAGATGAAAATACCTGCCTTTTTATTCCACTCAATTCGGTTGGCGGTGAATATGGTGGAACAGCACCAGTAGTATGAGCCGAAACCTGCCTGGCCGTTGCCGGAAAGCCAGTTGTCGATGATAAATCCGTCACAAGCCTCGGCAAGTATGCCGTTGCCAATGTTGTTGCAGATGTTACACTGGCGGATAGTATAGCACCAGCCACCTTCAATATGCACACCGTCGCCGCTAAAGCCGCCGATTCGGCAACGTTCTATTTTATAGCTGTCTTCCTTGTGGGCCTTGTTATTGCCTTTTTTGTAAAGACCGTGAATATTCTCACCCATACGCTTATTACCGTCAATACACAGCCCTGCGATCATACAGTTCATAGCCTCGGTGATGTTGATGAGATACTTTGCATCATCTCTGTTAAGACGCAGCTCACTGCCGCCCATAAAGCTGTATCCCCAGTTGTTGCCCACACCCTGCAGACCAACGCCTGCGTGAAGAGTAAGCTCAGCACACATATAAACACCGGCAGGGAAGCACACAGTGTTTTTGTTCTCGGCAGCCTTGTCGATAGCAGCCTGAATAGCGGCGGTATCGTCGGTAACACCGTCACCCTTAGCACCGAAATCACGTACGTTTAACATTAAATTTTCCATAAAATCTCCTCCTTTGAGGTTTTGAGTAAAGTATATCACGGATAGCCCGATTATATCAACAGTTTTTTGTTGTAATAAATTAAGGTGTTTTAAAATCGATGTTAAAATAACACAATTTTTGAAATTTTTAAAACAGCAGTTTTCCGCATAGTTATGGGCAAAAATGGGGTTTTGGTAAAAAGTGCCTTAAAAAATTCTTTAAAAAACCTTAAAATTTTGTGCTTTTTTATCTTTACATATTGATAAATTAGTGGTACTATATATAAGTGTCCTTTTGCGCCGATTTTTTCGGCACTTAAATTTAGTATTTTTATTTTCACAGGAGGAAATATAAATGGCAAGAAAAATGAAAACCATGGACGGTAACAGCGCTACCGCGTATGCCTCATACGCCTTTACCGATGTTGCCGCAATCTACCCCATCACTCCTTCGTCAAATATGGCTGAGGAGACCGACAAGATGGCTGCCGGCGGTGCTAAAAACATCTTCGGTCAGGAAGTAAGAGTTACTGAGATGCAGTCCGAAGCAGGTGCTGCAGGTGCAGTTCACGGCTCATTGGCAGCCGGTGCGTTGACCACCACATATACCGCTTCACAGGGTCTCTTACTTATGATCCCCAATATGTACAAAATGGCAGGTGAGCTGCTCCCCAGCGTTATTCACGTATCTGCTCGTTGCGTAGCTTCACATGCTCTTAACATTTTCGGTGACCATTCTGACGTGTATGCTTGCCGTCAGACAGGTTATGCAATGCTTTGCTCTAACAACCCTCAGGAAGCTATGGACCTTGCTGCAGTTGCACATCTTTCTGCAATCAGGGGTAAAGTTCCTTTCTTACATTTCTTTGACGGTTTCCGTACCTCTCACGAAATTCAGAAGGTTGCTTGCTGGGATTACAAAGACCTCGAAGATATGCTGGATAAAGACGCTGTTGACGCTTTCCGTCGTGGCTCTTTGAACCCTGAGCATCCTGCACAGCGTGGTACTGCTCAGAACCCCGACATCTTCTTCCAGGCAAGAGAGGCTTGCAACAAATATTATGACGATATTATCGGTGTTACCGAGGATTACCTCAATCAGGTAAACGCTAAGATCGGCACAAAATACAAGCTGTTCAACTACCACGGCGCTCGTGATGCTGAAAGAGTTATCATCGCTATGGGTTCAGTTTGCGATACTATCGAAGAAACTGTTGATTACCTCAACGCAAGAGGTGAGAAGGTAGGTCTTGTTAAGGTTCACCTTTATCGTCCTTTCTCTGTAAAACACCTTCTTGCTGCTCTGCCTAAAACAGTTAAAACCATCTCTGTTCTTGACAGAACAAAGGAACCCGGTTCTATCGGTGAGCCCTTGTACCTTGATGTTGTTGCAGCTCTGCACGACAGCAAGTTTGCAGGCGTTTCTGTATATTCAGGCCGCTACGGTCTTGGCTCTAAGGATACAACTCCCGGCCAGATCATTGCAGTTTATGCAAATATGAGCGTTGCTTCTCCCAAGAAGCACTTCACAATCGGTATCGAGGATGACGTTACAAAACTTTCACTTAAGGTTAAAGAGAATCCCGATACAACTCCTAAGGGAACAACCTCTTGCAAATTCTGGGGTCTTGGTGCTGACGGTACTGTTGGTGCTAACAAGAACTCTATCAAGATCATCGGTGACAACACCGACATGTATGCACAGGGTTACTTTGCTTATGACTCTAAAAAATCAGGCGGTGTTACCGTTTCTCACTTGCGTTTCGGTAAGAAGCCTATCAAGTCAACCTACCTTATCAGCAAGGCTGATTTCGTAGCTTGTCATAACCCCTCTTATATGGACAAGTATGACATCGTTGAGGACGTTAAGCCCGGCGGTACATTCTTGCTCAACTGCTCTTGGTCTGTTGACGAGCTTTCAAATAAGCTCCCCGGCAAGGTTAAGAAATACATTGCTAAGAATGACATCAAGTTCTACACTGTTGACGCAACTCACATTGCTAAAGAGTTAGGTCTTGGTAGCCGTGTTAACACCATTCTGCAGGCTGCATTCTTTAAACTTTCAAAAATCATTCCCGCTGACAAGGCTGTTGAGCTTATGAAAGCTGCTGCAACTAAGTCTTACGGCAAGAAGGGTGAGAAGATCGTTGCTATGAACCACGCTGCTATCGAACGTGGTATCGACGGTGCTAAGAAGGTTAAAGTTCCTGCTGACTGGGCAAAGGCTAAGGACGTTGTTGTTGATACAAAGGTTGAGGGCGACAACAAATACCTCATCGACTATGTAAACAACATTCTTACACCTATCAACGCACAGCGTGGCGATAAGCTCCCCGTTTCTACTTTCGTAGAAGGCGCTAACGGTCAGGTACCCCTTGGCTCAGCTGCATTTGAGAAACGTGGTATCGCTGTTGACGTTCCCGTTTGGAAACCCGAAAACTGTATCCAGTGTAACTTCTGCTCATTTGTATGTCCTCATGCAGTTATCCGTCCTTATGCAGTAACTGAGGAAGAGCTCAAAAACGCTCCTGCTCATATGAAGTATAAGAATATGACCGGTATCAACGGTATGCAGTTCTCAATGGCTATCTCTGTTCTTGACTGTACAGGATGCGGCTCTTGTGTAAACGTATGTCCCGGTATGAAGGGTAACAAGGCTCTTGAAATGCAGCCTCTTGATACTCAGCTTGATCAGCAGGAGTGCTACAACTATGCACTTACATTGGCTGAGAAGCCCGAAGTTGCAGAGAAATTTAAGGATACCGGCGTTAAGGGTAGCCAGTTCAACCAGCCGTTGCTCGAGTTCTCAGGCGCTTGTGCAGGTTGCGGTGAAACTCCTTATGCTAAACTTGCAACTCAGTTGTTCGGTGACAGAATGTACATCGCTAACGCAACAGGTTGTTCATCTATCTGGGGCGGTTCTTCACCCTCAACTCCTTATACAACTAACAAAGAAGGTCACGGTCCTGCATGGCAGAACTCTCTGTTCGAGGATAACGCAGAGTTCGGTTACGGTATGCACCTTGCTAACAAGGCTATCCGTGCAAGACTTGCTTCTCATACAAAGAACATTGTTGAAACAGCAGACGGCGCTCTTAAAGATGCAGCTCAGGCTTGGTTGGATACAATGGACGATGGTAAGTTGAGCAAAGCAGCATCTGAGGCTTACATTGCTGAGCTTAAGAAAGCAAAAGCAACTGATGACGTTAAGGCTGTTTTGGCTGACAGTGACTACCTTGCAAAGAAATCCATCTGGATCTTCGGTGGTGACGGTTGGGCTTATGATATCGGCTTCGGCGGTCTTGACCACGTTATCGCTTCAGGTGAGGACGTAAACATTCTGGTATTCGATACTGAGGTTTACTCCAACACAGGCGGTCAGTCTTCAAAATCAACACCTACCGGTGCTATTGCACAGTTCGCTGCTGCAGGTAAGACTGTTAAGAAGAAGGATCTTGCTGCTATCGCTATGAGCTACGGTTATGTATACGTTGCTCAGATCGCTCAGGGTGCTGACTACAACCAGTGTCTGAAAGCATTCCACGAAGCAGAAAGCTACAAAGGACCTTCAATCATCATCGCTTACGCTCCTTGTATCAACCACGGTATTAAGGGTGGTATGGGTATCGCTCAGACTGAGGAGAAGAACGCAGTTGCTGCAGGCTACTGGCATCTGTTCCGTTTCGATCCCAGAAAGGCTGAAAACGGTGAGAATCCCTTCTCATTGGATAGCAAAGAGCCTACAGCTGAGTATCGTGACTTCATCCTTAACGAGGTTCGTTACAGCTCATTGCAGCGTGCTTTCCCGGACAAGGCAGACGGTTTGTTTGCTAAGGCTGAGGCAGAAGCAAAGGCTAAGTATGAGCAGCTCACAAAGCGTTCAAAGCTTTATGAATAATCTCTGAATAAACCTAAACCCACATCCGTTTCGGATGTGGGTTTTTGGATGGTAAAAAATTAGTAAAAAAGTGTTGACATAGATAGTTGTTTGTGATAAAATAGTAAAGCCGCGTATTGTGGGCTTTTAAAGTGAAGCATTAGCTTCCGCCTAACGAATAGCGAGTCTATATAAGAGGAAGGTTACTAAATGTACGCAATTTTTGAAACCGGCGGAAAACAGTATAAAGTCGAAAAAGGCAGTGTCATTTTCGTAGAAAAGCTGGATGCCGCAGAAGATGAGATCATTACTTTTAACAAGGTTCTCTACCTTGACAACGGAAAGAAAGGCGCTAAGATCGGTGCTCCTTATCTTTCATCAACTCTTGTTGCTGCTAAGGTTCTTAAGCAGGGTAAAGACAAGAAAATCACAGTTTTCACTTACAAGGCAAAGAAGAACGAGAAACGTAAATTAGGCCACAGACAGCCCTATACCAAGCTTGAGATCGTTGCTCTCGGCTCAACTGCAACAGTTAATAAGGCTATCAAACCTGCTGACGCTGAGGTTGAAGCAGAGGCAGACGCTGAATAATTATGATTAAAGCGATCCTTTTCAGTAAAGAGGATGTTCTTAATGGATTTGAAATAAGCGGCCACTCCACCGTAGATGCCGACGATATGGAAGGCAAGCTGGTCTGTTCCGCTGTTTCATCCGCCGCAATTATGGCGGCAAATACTATTACTGAGATAATCGGTGATAGTGCGGATATTTCAACTGATGACGGATATTTAAAGCTTACAGTTAACAATCCTAAAAGCTGTTTAGCAGTTCTTGAAGGATTAAAGCTTCACTTATCAGCGCTCAGTCAGGAATATCCCGATAAAATTAAGGTTATAATGGAGGTAGAACCATGATTTTAGTAAACATACAGTTATTTGCTCATAAAAAGGGTGTTGGTTCAACTAAGAACGGACGCGATAGCGAGTCAAAACGTCTTGGTCTTAAGAAGGCTGACGGTCAGTTTGTTCTTGCCGGTAACATTCTTGTTCGCCAGAGAGGAACTCATTTCCATCCCGGTGAGAATGTTGGCAGAGGTTCAGATGATACTTTGTTTGCAAAGATCGACGGCAAAGTAAAGTTTGAGTCTTTCGGCGCCGGCCGCAAAAAGGTTAGCGTATACGCTGCTGACTAAATGATAAGTCCAAACCCGAACTTGAAAGCTTCTTTTGAGTTCGGGCTTTTGTTTTTAAAGAAACGGAGTATGTTATGTTTGTTGATGTAGCGAAAATTCATATAAAAGCGGGTGACGGTGGCGACGGTGCTGTGTCCTTTCACCGTGAAAAGTACGTTGCTAACGGCGGTCCCGACGGTGGTGACGGCGGTAAAGGCGGCGATATAATTTTCGTTGCCGATACCAACCTTTCCACCTTGGCTGATTTCAGGTATAAACGCAAGTACAAGGGTGAGAACGGTCAGAACGGCGGTAAATCCCGTTGCAGCGGCAAAAAGGGTCAGGATACCATCATTAAAGTGCCCCTTGGAACTGTCATTAAAGAGGCCGAAACCGGCAGAATAATGGCAGACTTGTCTGATGCTGAGCCTGTTGTTATTGCTAAGGGCGGTCGTGGTGGCTGGGGTAATATGCACTTTGCCACCGCCACAAGACAAATCCCCAGATTTTCCAAAAGCGGTAAACCCGGTGAGGAATTTGAGGTTCAGATGGAATTAAAGCTTTTAGCAGACGTTGGTCTGCTGGGCTACCCCAACGTGGGTAAATCCACTTTAGTGTCTGTGGTGTCCGAGGCAAAACCCAAGATCGCTAACTACCATTTCACCACATTAACTCCCGTTTTGGGCGTTGTGAGAGTGGCTGAGGAGAAATCCTTTGTTATGGCTGATATCCCCGGTGTTATCGAGGGTGCAGGTGAGGGTGTTGGCTTAGGTCACGAGTTTTTGCGTCATATTGAGCGTTGCCGTTTGATAGTCCATGTGGTGGACGTTTCCGGGTCTGAGGGCAGAAATGCCATTGAAGACTTTGAAACTATCAATAAGGAACTGGCTGTGTTCAGTGAGGAACTGAGCAAACGTCCTCAGATAGTTGCCGCTAATAAAATTGATATGGCAGAGGATGAGCAGATAGAGGAATTCAGAGCTTACATCGAGGGTAAGGGACTTAAATTCTTTGAAATGTCTGCCGCTATTGCTCACGGTACAAAGGAGCTTATCAACTGCGTTGCTGCTGAGCTTGACAAGCTTCCGCCTATTGTTAAATACGAAGCTGAGGCGGCGCCTGAGCCGGTTATTGAGCGTAATAAATATGAATACAGCATAGAAATGATAGATGACGGAGTTTATGAGGTAACCGCCGATTGGCTGATCCCCATAATGAACAAAACTAATCCTAACGACTATGAGTCGTTGCAGTATTTCCAGAGAATGCTTACTCAGTCAGGCATTATTGACGGGTTGCGTAAAGCAGGTATTAACGAGGGCGATACTGTTGTTATCTATGATTTTGAATTTGATTTTGTTAACTAAACGGGAGAAATTATGCGTTTATTAAAGGATTTGTGCGATGCTAAAATGCTTTCCAACGATGCTTTGAGCTTTGTTGGAGATGCTGTGTATAGTTTGTTGGTTCGTGAACGGCTTTGTTGCGACGGTAACTGCCGTTCAGGACTGTTACATAAGCTTTCTGCAGATCATGTTAAGGCACCTGCTCAGGCAAAGGCATATAAGGCTATTGAGAGTATGCTTACTGAAAAGGAAATGTCTGTTTATAAACGGGGCAGAAATGCACATAATAATAACACGCCCAAAGGCTCAACTGAAGGCGAGTATCATAGCGCCACAGGTCTGGAAGCATTGTTCGGATACTTGTATATGGCAGATCAGACAGACCGCATAAATCAGCTTTTTGATTGTATCTGGCAGCAGGAAAGTCAGTAACATATTCTTGGATTTTGGTTTACATAACACATTTAAAGGCGGTTGTGCAAATTGAGATCCAAATTCAAAAAAAGCTTTATAGATATATTTACCTTTATATTGGGCGGCACCTTGGTTGCGGTGTCTGTTAGTTGCTTCACCGCACCTAATTCCATTGCGGTTGGAGGATTAACAGGTGCGGCAACTATTTTGTTTTCGCTGTTTTCTATTCCCATAGGAACCACCGTTTTGCTGCTTAATATCCCGATTTTCATTGTGGGTGCCCATAAATTGGGTGCAAAATTCTTATATAAAACCATAATCGCCACTGTGATAATGTCGGCTTTAATAGATGTTTTTGCCGTGTTTATGCCCACCTACACCGGCGATACGCTACTTGCAAGTGTTTACGGCGGAGTGCTTTCCGGTGTGGGACTTGCCCTTGTGTTTACCCGTGGTGCCACCACCGGCGGTGTGGATATAATAGCAAAGTTGGTTAACATAAAACTGCCGCATTTTTCAATGGGTAAAATACTTTTAATGCTGGATGCCATAGTGGTTATAGCGGCGGCATTGGTGTATCAGAACTTAGAAAGTGCTTTGTATGCAGTGATTGCTATTTTTGCACAGTCCAGAGTTATTGATAGCATTATTTACGGCGCTGATAAGGGAAAAGTGTTGCTTATAAACTCGAAAAAATATGAGCTGATTGCCCGTGAGATATTAAACAAAATGCAACGTGGTGTTACCATTTTAAACGGTGTGGGAGCATACACAAATCAACCCAGTAAAATCATTATGTGCGCTGTGAGGACCCATCAGGCGGCTCAGGTGCACCGTATAATAAGTGATATAGACAAAACTGCGTTTGTGGTTACCTTTGAAGCAGGTGAGATTTTAGGAGAAGGATTTAGAAAAATCTGATTGGAGGATTTATATGTTACAGCTTGATAATGCGTTTTTTCAGTGTATGAAAAACACCTTGCAAGAGGATTTTGAGCAATATAAAGCATCCTTTGATAATGAGCCTTTCAGAGGGCTTAGAGTAAATACTTTAAAAACAGATGCAGAAAAGCTTGCATCAATTTTGAATATAAAAATGACAAAAACCCCCTTTTATGATGAGGGGTTCTACATAGATAATAATATTAAAGGGCTTGGCAACCACCCCCTTCACCACGCAGGTGCTTTTTATTTACAAGAGCCGTCTGCTATGTCGGCAGTATCGGCACTTGAGGTGCAAACAGGGGATAAGGTGTTGGATTTGTGTGCTGCACCCGGCGGAAAGTCCACCCAGATTGCCGACCAGCTCAAAGGTAGCGGACTTATCTGGTCTAATGAGATAGTGGGTTCACGTGCTAAGATACTGTGCTCTAATATGGAGCGTATGGGCATTACTAACTCGGTGGTGTCAAATGCTCATCCCGATGTTTTGTGCAGTAAGCTGCAGGGGTATTTCGATAAAGTGTTGGTGGACGCACCTTGTTCAGGTGAGGGTATGGTGCGTAGGGAACCCAATGCTGTTACTGAGTGGAAAGAGGAAAACCGAAGCGTTTGTGCTGATCGTCAGTTAAAAATTTTAGAGAGTGCTTGTAAGGCGCTGAAAAACGGCGGTGTTATGGTGTATTCCACCTGCACTCTTTCAGGTGAGGAAAACGAGCTGGTTATTGATAAGTTTTTGCAAAGTCACAGTGAGTTTAAACTGGAAGCAATCAGTAAGCAGTTTGGCAGGCCTGCCTACACCCATTTTTGTGATAATCCCGAAATTACCCTTGCAAGACGAATTCTGCCTTGTGACGGCGGTGAGGGCCATTTTGTGGCAAGACTCAGAAAATGCGGTGATGAGGACTGCTATGTGGGTGAGTTGAAGCTTAAGCCTTTAGCCGATGATAATATGTTCCGTGAGTTCTGGCAGTCGCAGTTTAACTGTGATCACGGCAGGCTAACTCAGATAGGGGATAGCGTTATAATTTTGCCCCAGTCAGTGCCCGATTTAAGCGGATTGCATATATTAAAATGCGGCGTTGAGGCAGGAAAGTTTGTAAAAAACCGATTTCAGCCCGAACACGCACTTTATATGGCGTCAAAGTGCGAGCACTTAAAAAATGTGGTTGAATTAGATGCCAACGATCCACTTTGCACTCAGTTTTTAAAGGGTGCCGAGATACCTTGCGATAAAAAGGGTTATTGCGGTGTGGCGGTAAACGGTATGGTTATGGGATTTGGCAAAGCGTCAAACGGTATGCTGAAAAATCATTATCCGAAGGGATTGCGTATATTATAAAAGCTTTTTGCAGATAATAAATTCAAAAAGGAGGATTTATTATGCAAAAAGCAAATGAAAGTGATTATTTAGCAGAGATTTACAGAGGTTCGCTGATGGGAGTAGAGACCATTGATATGATCTTGCCCAAGGTCAATAATGCGGAGCTTAAAAATGAGCTGCAGAGAGAACAGTCGGTTTATAACAAGTTTAAGGAAAAGGCAGTGGCTGAGATGCACCGACGTCACGATGACCCCGAGGATCTGCCTAAAATGCAGGAATTCGGCGCTTGGATGGGCGTTCAGCTTAACACAATGATGGACTCCACCTCATCTCATATCGCCGATTTGATGATTCAGGGCAATAATATGGGGGTTATCGGCATTACCAAAACTAAAAATGCCCACCCCGATGCATCATCTCAGATCACAGACCTTGCAGACGAGCTGATTAAAATTCAGGAAGATAATATTGAAAAATTAAAACCGTTTTTAAGATAATAAAAAGCACTCCTATGGAGTGCTTTTTTATTCTTGTTCATTATTACTCTTTTTGGAAATACGGTGGTAAACATACAGACCTATGATCGCTATAACACCCGTAATCGCAAAAACTATTACAGACATTAAATACCGTTCCTCACCCAAAGCTGAGCCTACAAGAGTGGAGGTGAGTATAGACGGGATTCTGCAAAAGGTGCTGATTACCATAAACACACCGAACTTTATTTTAGTAACACCTGCAAAATACGTAATCAGATCCTTAGGAGTGCCGGGAATAAAATACAAAAGTATAAATAACAACTCGAGATTTTTCTCGTTTTGCAGAAATTTAAGACGTTTAAAGTCCTTAGAGTCTATCATTATGCTGGTAAATTTTTTGCCAAGCATACGGGTAAGTCCGAAAATTATAAAGGTTGCAACCGCTGAGCCAAGCATACACAAAACAGTGCCTTTGAAATTACCGTAAACATAGCCGGCACCGATTTCCACTACTTCGCCGGGGATAAAGGCAAAGATTATTTGTGCCATCTGAATACCGAGAAAAATAAAATAACTCTTTACACCGGTACCAAGCAACTCACGGAACTTTTGGGGATCCTTTACTGCATCCACAAGATGAGGTCCCAAAAGAATGGAGCCTATTGTCATAAGGGCTATAAGCACAGTAAATGAAATTATCAGATAGATATTTCTGTTAGAAAAAATGCTTTTTTTACTATTCACAGCTAAACCCCCCTTCTAAGGCAACATTATACCACAGTTTTTGACAAGTTACAACTTTAAAAAAATAGAAAAATTCCCCGATAATTTGAGTTATCGGGGATTAAATTATTTGCTCTGAAAATTTTCTACTACTTGCTTTAAATGGTCAACAGATGTGATCTGCACACCACTTTGAATCACAGTTTCCTGCACTGCAGGTGGCAGAGTGTTAAAATACTGCTGAACGTCGCTGTTGCTGAAAATATTATTCATAAAATTCACCTCAATATTATTTTGGCGAATATTACTTTAATAATACATTAAATTTCAAAATCAAACTGATCAAAATTAAAATTAAAGGTATCAAATGCGTCATTAAGATAAGCCATTGTTTTAGCACCGGTTATGGCGGCAGTGGGGAGCTTGTTAAATATAAGATACGCCAGTGCCGCGTTGGTAACAGAACAGTTTTTGCCGTGGCATATATCACTTAATATATGGGCTCTACGCAAGTTTTCATCACATAAAAACCTCGCTTTTAGCTTGTCTGACATACCGTTTGCACCAACACTGCTCAGCTTATTAAAAAATCCGTTGGCAATAGGTGCGAATGCAAAGATGGGCATATTGCTTTTTAAGTACCAGTCATACTGAGACTTGTGCATAATTTTCAGTCCGTAATCGTTGTAACGCACTTCATCCGACACAGCGGCACTCCACTGGATTTGACTGGCACTAAAGCCCTTTAGTCCGTGACTTTTAGCATAGTTGTTGGCTTGTTCAATACGCTGGGTCGACCAGTTTGATGCACCTATCTTATCCACTTTACCGAGCTTTATAAGCTCGTTTAACGGCTCAATTATTTCACCCACATCAATACTCTCATCATCACGATGCAGCCAGTATAGGTCGATTTTGTCAATCTGCAACGCCTTTAAACTTGCATCGCAGTCACTGAATATCTCATCCTTTGATAAACGTGAGCGGGTCTTATCATTAAGATGAGGAAATCCGCCTTTAGTGGAGATTATCACATCATCTCTGTTACGGCGTGACTTTAAATATCTGCCTAAAACCTCCTCACTTTGCCCGTTAACGTACATTCTTGCGGTGTCAAAGCAGTTTCCGCCTTTGTTAATATAACCGTCGTAAAGGGCAAAAACATCCTTATCAGTGCCTATTGTATCTATTTTATCAGTGCCCATAATGAGCTTGGATACTAAAATATCCTCTATTTTCAAAGATTCCATTTGCTTACCTCACCAATATCCAGTATAATAAAAGTATATTACTAAAGGGAAGATGTGTCAAGTTGAGCGGATTTTTATATTCAGACGATAACAAGCGGTACCACACGCTGCATTACTACTCAAAGCATCACGGTGGTAAGTGTTACAAGGCGGTTATTGATGCAGGGTTTACCTGCCCGAATATTGACGGCACTAAGGGTGTTGGTGGCTGCACTTACTGTGACGGCGGTAGCGGTTATTTTACAAATAGCTGTACTGTGCCCATTGAGGAGCAGCTAAAAAGGGAAATAAGCAGAATAAGGGAAAAGCATCAGGACGTTGGTATAATTGCCTATTTTCAGGCTCACAGCAACACCTATGCATCCTTAGATTTGTTAAAGCGTACCTTCTCAAAAGCCCTTGAAAATCCCGATGTGTGCGGCATTTCCATTGCAACAAGAGCCGACTGTTTAGACGAGGATAAGGTGAAATATTTAAAGGAATTATCTGAAAAAACTAATTTAACAGTGGAATTGGGACTGCAGACGGTAAGTGATGAAACTGCTGAGCAGATAAACAGAGGTCATAGCTTTGATGAGTTTTTGCAGGGGTATAATTTGCTGAAAAAGTATAATATCCGTACCTGTGTGCATATTATAAACGGTTTGCCAAATGAGGATTATAATATGATGATAAACACAGCTAAAGTGGTAGGGAAGTTATCACCGGGTGGTGTAAAGATACATCTGCTGCACATAATAAAGGGCACTAAAATGGCCCGAGAGTTTGAAAACGGCGAGATTAAAGTAATGAGCCGTGATGATTACGTGAAAACCGTGGTAGAGCAGTTAAGGTATTTACCGCCGCAGACTGTCATAGAGCGTATAACGGGAGATGGGGATAAGTCAAAGCTGATTGCACCGTTATGGAGCAGAGATAAAATTGCAGTGCTGGGCGCTATTGATAAATATATGGCTGATAATGATATTTATCAGGGAGATAAAATATAAAAGCATCTATCGAAAGATAGATGCTTTTTACTTTATATTACTATTCCGCCGTTTACGTTTATTACCTGACCTGTGATGAAATCTGCATCGTCACTTGCTAAAAACGCAATAGACTTTGCCACGTCATCAGCAGTGCCCAAACGCATTATTGGGGTTTCGTCAATAAGCTGATCTAAGGCGGTTTTGTCAAGGTTTGAGGTCATATCGGTTTGTATCACACCGGGGGCAACACAGTTTACCTGAATATTTGAAGGGCCTACCTCTTTGGCAAGAGCCTTGGTAAAACCGATAACCGCCGCCTTTGAAGCAGAGTAAACCACCTCACAGGAAGCGCCGGTAACACCCCACATAGATGAGACGTTTATAATTTTGCCTTGCTTTTTGTTTATAAAGTGGGGCAAAACCGCTTTGGATACATTGAACACGCCTTTGACATTAACGTTCATCAAGCGGTCAAACTCATCATCGGTAACATCGGTCATTACTTTATAAAGGGCAACACCTGCATTGTTCACAACCACCGAAATGCCGCCGAAATCCCGTATTATCAGCTTTATCATAGCATCTACTGCAGATAAGTCAGCCACATCGACTTTATACGCCTTTGCAAAGCAGCCCATACCTTTAAGCTCATCAATCAGGGAGTTTGCCATAGCATCGTTGCTAAAGTAATTAACTGCAACGTTGTAGCCTTTTTGAGCGAATAAGATGGCAGTCTGCCTGCCGATACCACGAGCTGCACCGGTAATAACAACAGTTTTATTCATAGCATTAACCTATAAACATGGGCATTAAATCGCCGCTGTTTTCAATGTAATTATTTGCCTTTTCAGCGTTCTCCTCAGTAAACACAGCACCCTCTTTAGCTACACTTTTTTGGTATATCATAAAGGGAACGGGGGCTGCTGAGTGAGTTTTAATGGAAAGGGGAGTAGGATGATCGGGCATAATTAAGATCTTATAATCATCATACTGCTCTAAAGCCTCAGTAACGGGTGCTAAAACCTTCTCATCAATAAGCTCAATGGCTTTAACTTTGTTAGCTATCTCGCCTCTGTGACCGCACTCATCGGGTGCTTCAAGGTGGATAAACACAAAATCGTTGGTTTTAAGCAGGTCGATAGCGGCTGCTGCTTTGCCTTCAAAGTTAGTGTCGATATAGCCGGTAGCACCGTCAACAACGGCTACCTGCATATCTGCCAACTTACCGATACCACGGATAAGGTCAACTGCAGAAACCACAGCACCCTTAACCTTAAACTTGTCATAGAATTTCTCTAAGTTAGGACGTTTGCCCTCACCCCAGAACCAAGCAGAATTGGCAGGGCGCTTACCCTCAGCCACACGCTTTTTGTTAACGGGATGATTTTCCAGCACCTTAACGCTTTGTTCCATAAGCTCTATAAACTGCTTGGCCTCAGGAACCTTAGACAAATACTCACCCACAACCTTATCTGAAATATCGTGGGGCGGAGTAAGCTGCAGACCCAACTTACCGTCTTCAACCACCAAGCAGTGGCGGTACTGAACACCTGTGTAGAAATGACGGGTATTATCGCCAAACTCTTTTTCCAGCGCTTTAATAAGCTCATCGGCTTCCTCAGTGGTAATATCACCACCGCAATAATCCACCATAACTCGATCAGCGTAATTTTCAGCGTCTGACAGAGTTACAAGGTTACAACGGAGTGCGATCTGGCTATCTGTAAGCTCAATGCCAAGATTTGCCGCCTCTAAGGGTGATCTGCCTGAATAACAGGTTTTAGCGTCGTAACCCAAAACCGAGAGATTAGCCACGTCACTGCCGGGTTTTAATCCGTCAGCAACGGTTTTGCACATACCAAGCATTGATGCTTTTGCAAGGCTGTCCATATTAGGTTTGTGTGCCGCTTGCATGGGGGTCTTGCCGCCAAGCTCAGCTACCGGAAGGTCTGCCATTCCGTCACACAGCAAAACAACATATTTCATAAGATAACTCCAAATTATAAGCTGTAATATTTAACACCGGACTCAAATATCTTCTGATTTTTATTGCCGGGAACATTACCGTAACAATCCTTGTTAATACGTTCACTATGGCCCATTTTACCGAATACACGGCCGTCAGGTGAAGTGATACCTTCAATAGCACAGATAGAACCGTTGGGATTGAAGGGCATTGCACCGGTGGGATTGCCGCTGAGATCAACATACTGAGTAGCGATCTGACCGTTCTTCATAAGCTGTGCAATAGTCTTTTCATCTGCAACAAATCTACCTTCACCGTGGGATACGGGAATAGCGTGAATATCTCCTGCCTCACACATAGAAAGCCAAGGTGATTTGGTGGAGGTTACACGGGTATAAACCATCTGTGAAACGTGACGTCCGATAGTATTAAATGTCAAGGTAGGATCGTTTTCCTGCTGATCACGGATCTCGCCGTAAGGTACAAGGCCAAGCTTAATAAGAGCCTGGAAACCGTTACAGATACCCAGCATCAAACCGTCACGCTTGTTAAGCAGCTCCATAACAGCCTCTTTAACTCTGGGGTTACGGAAGGTGGTAGCAATAAATTTACCTGAACCGTCAGGCTCGTCACCACCTGAGAAGCCGCCGGGGATCATAATGATCTGTGACTGGTTGATCATCTCAACCATTTTCTCGATGCTCTCTTCAATGTGAGCAGGAGTAAGGTTTTTAACAACCAGAATATCTGCAGTAGCACCTGCTTTTTCAAAAGCACGTGCAGAGTCATACTCACAGTTGGTTCCGGGGAATGCAGGGATAAATACACGGGGTTTTGCAATCTTAATAGCGGGAGCAAGAGATGAGTGTTCGCTGTAAAGGGGAATATCTGCCATAGGAGCAGTAACACCTGCATCGGTGGGGAACACACCCTCTAACTTGCTTGTGTATGACTTAAGTGCGGTATCCATATCAATTTCGATCTCGCCAAAGGTGAATTTGGCAGTATCGTTAACGGTACCGATAACAACTGTGTCCATACCTGCAAAAGCGTTGGGATTTTCAGTTTCAACAACGATAGATGCAGTCATAGGTGCGAACAAGAGCTGTTTATCTTCAGTTGCAAAGTCAACACCATATCCGTTACCAAATGCCATCTTAGCAACAGCAGCGGCAATACCGCCTTCTTTTACAACGCCTGCTGCAAGTACTTTACCACTCTGAGTGAGGTAGTGCAGCTGACGGTACATAACTCTTGCTTTATCAAAATCAGGCATTCTGGTTTTGGTGATAACAGGCATAGGAATAAGCAACAATGTGCTGCCGGGCTTTTTAAGAGCGGCACTAAGAGTTTCACTTGCTTTAGAAATTGCAAGAGCAAAGGAAACCAGTGTGGGAGGAACGTCCAACTCGTTAAAGGAGCCGGACATAGAGTCCTTACCGCCGATAGATGCAACGCCCATACCGATCTGTGCAGCAAAAGCGCCAAGCAATGCAGCGGCAGGCTTGCCCCATCTTGAAGGAACAGCATTAAGACGCTCAAAATATTCCTGGAAGGTAAGGTGAACGTTCAAGGGGTTAGCACCCACAGCGGCGATCTTAGACAAGCTTTCCATAACAGCGAAAGCAGAGCCGTGGTAGGGGCTTTCCTCGGTAACGCAGGGGTTATAACCGTAGCTCATAACGGTAACAGTATCTGTTTCACCGCCAAGCATAGGAATTTTTGCAACCATAGCCTCTTCGGGAGTCATCTGATGCTTACCGCCGAAAGGCATAAGCACAGTAGAAGCACCGATAGAGGAGTCAAATCTTTCAGACAAGCCCTTCTGTGAAGCAACCTCCAAACGGTTAAGGTTCTTAACAAAAGCCTGAGCAACAGAAAGGTCTTTAAGGCACTCAGGAACAGCGTTGCGATAGTCGTTTGCTTCGTTAACGGGGGAAATGAACACGTTTGCATTACCGGTAACACCGTTGGTATTAAGGAATTCACGGTGGAGCTTAACAATCTCTTTGCCTCTCCACAGCATCTTCAAAACGGGCTTTTCGGTAACAACAGCAACGGGAGTTGCTTCAAGGTTTTCATCCTCAGAAAGAGCGATGAATTTATCAACGTCATCTTTATTCAGCACAACAGCCATACGCTCCTGTGACTCGGAAATAGCAAGCTCAGTACCGTCCAAACCGTCATACTTTTTGGGAACACGGTCAAGGTCGATGATAAGACCGTCAGCCAACTCACCGATAGCAACGCAAACGCCACCCGCACCAAAGTCGTTACAACGCTTGATAAGGGTAGAAACTTCGGGGTTTCTGAACAAACGCTGAATTTTACGCTCGGTAGGGGGATTACCTTTCTGAACCTCAGCGCCGCAGGTCTCGATAGACTTAGAGTCGTGTGCTTTAGAGGAACCGGTAGCACCGCCGCAACCGTCACGACCGGTACGGCCGCCAAGCAATACGATTATATAACCGTCAGCAGGTACGCCACGGTAAACGTTTGATTTGGGAGAAGCACCAACAACAGCACCGATCTCCATACGCTTTGCCACATAACCGCTGTGATAGATCTCAGCTACCTGACCGGTAGAAAGACCGATCTGGTTACCGTAAGAGGAGTAACCGTGAGCAGCACCTGTGGTGATCTTTTTCTGGGGCAGTTTGCCGGGCATAGTGTCTTTAAAAGCAACAGTGGGATCACCGCTACCTGTAACACGCATTGCCTGATAAACGTAAGCTCTGCCTGAAAGGGGATCACGGATAGCACCGCCAAGACAAGTAGCAGCGCCACCGAAGGGTTCGATCTCGGTGGGGTGGTTATGGGTTTCGTTTTTAAACTGAACCAGCCACTGCTCCACAACGCCGTTAACGTCAACAGGCACCTGAATGGAACAAGCGTTGATCTCGTCAGACTCATCAAGGCTGTTAAGCATACCACGTTTTTTCAGCAAACGGGCACCCATTGTAGCAATATCCATAAGAGTAACAGGCTTGTCTTTATCGCCGTAAACCTCTTGTCTTGCAGCAAAGTACTCGTCTAAAGTGGCTTTGATAGGCTGATTTAAGGGGCAATCAGCAATTTCGATATTCTTTAAGATAGTGGAGAAGGTGGTATGACGGCAGTGGTCAGACCAATATGTATCAATAACTTTAAGCTCGGTTACAAAGGGGTCACGCTCGCATTTTTTGAAATAATCTCTGCAGAAGCAAAGATCCTCAGTGGTCATAGCGAAGCCCATAGATTTGTGATACTGATAGATTTCAATATCGTTCATCTGGGTAAAGCCTTCAACCACTTTAATGTCAGCAGGAACATCTGCAGACAGATCAAGGTTTAAGGGCTTTGCATCTGATGCAATTCTTGACTCAACGGGGTTTACAAGATAAGCCTTAACCTTTTCAAGAGTAGTAAGAGTCATATCGCCTTTAAAAGCAACAACCTTAGCGGTAACAACCTGCGGACGCTCACTCTGATTTTGCAGCTGTACGCACTGAGCGGCTGAGTCGGCACGCTGATCGTACTGACCGGGCAGATACTCCATAGAAAAATAAACCCAATCCTTTGTGAGAGGGAGATAGTCAACATAAGTATTGTCAACATTAGGCTCCGAGAAAACAGTAACCTTTGCTCTGTCAAATTCATCGTTGCTGAGCCCGTCAATGTCGTAACGGTTGAACAGTCTTATTTCGAGATTTTTATCAAGTCCCAAGCTGTCAACAAGGTCACTCAAAATGTGCTGAGCTTCAATATCGAAGCCCTTTTTCTTTTCAACAAATAAACGTCTAACCAAGCTTTCCACCTCATTAATTTTATGTAGTTTTATTTTACCACAAATCTACCCAATTTTCAAATAGCAATAATGTAAAAGAGTTTGAATTTATAGGCTTATAATTGGTAACTTTCACTATAAATTTACTTAATATCCTAAAATGACTGCTTTTATTACCGCCAAAACCTCTCTTGTCCAATATGGAGCCACCAGAGTAGGGAAGGTAGGACAGCCTAAAGGAGTTGCCGATAATCCGTTTTTCTCAGCGAAGATAGACGACCTTAGCTGATGAAAATTATCCGATGCGATAACCACGTTTTTGCTTAAGTTGTTGTCTTTAATAACTTTAGCTGAAAAGGAAATATTTTCAGAGGTCCTGACAGATTTATCCTCTAAATATATCCTTGATGATTCGATGCCGTTTTCTGTTAGGTAATTGTAAATTGCCTGTGCCTCACTGATGTCCTCATTTTCACCCTGACCGCCCGATGCAACACAAGCTGAATCGGGATTTTCATTAAGATATTTCAAAGCAGCGTTCATACGGTCATACAGCATTTTACTGGGCGTTGAGCCTCTTACCTGACAGCCCAAAACAATAACGGTGGCGTTTTTCTCAGGTGGTTTTGCGGCGTAAACGCCCATAGTTATCAACACCACAGAGGTTAAAACAACACCCAGGCTTATTCCCACAGTAATTATCCAGGTTAATATTTTCAGTTTGCAATTAAACAGTAATTTGAATTTTTGAGGGAACAGATCAATAAATAAAAGCAGTAAAAACAGTAGGGTAGGATATATCATTCCAATATGTAAAATGCCCATAAAGATCGGCATCATAAATATGATAATAAGTAACGCCAGTATGATAGCAACAGCTTTTCTTAAACGTCCGATCTTCACAGCAACACACCCCTTATGTAAGTTATATTTAATTATACAATATAGTGCTTAAAAAGACAACAAAAAAGGCAGGAGATTTTCTCCTGCCTTTTAAAGTTTTGATTAGTGAGCGATAGCCTGCTCTGTATCCTTATCGAAGAGGTGGATCTTACCGGGTTCCATAGTGATCTTAATTGTATCACCGGTCTTAGCGGTTGTAGAGGGATCAACACGAGCGATAAGGTTATGAGTTTCGCAGTTGAGGTAGAGGTAAGTTTCAGCACCCATAAGCTCGGTAACTTCAACGTTAGCCTCAACAACACCGTCGGGGAACTCTTCAATGAGCTTGGGCTCATCGTGGATATGCTCAGGACGGATACCCATGATAACTTCCTTATCAACATACTGCTCCAAAATACCCTTCGGATTCTTGCTTTCGGGAAGCTTGATCTGGAATTTTACGCCCTCACGACGTTTTGTATCTTCAGAGCCGAACTCAACATAGAAATCGTCACCCTTTTTGATAATCTTGCTGTCAACAAAGTTCATCTGGGGAGTACCGATAAATCCTGCAACGAACATATTGCAAGGCATATCGTAAAGATGCTGAGGAGTATCAACCTGCTGGATGAAACCGTCTTTCATAACGCAGATTCTGTCAGCCATTGTCATAGCCTCTGTCTGGTCATGAGTAACGTAGATAAAGGTTGTTCCCAGTCTCTGATGGAGTTTAGTAAGCTCGGTACGCATCTGTGCACGAAGCTTAGCATCAAGGTTTGAAAGAGGCTCGTCAAGCAAGAATACCTGGGGCTCACGAACGATAGCACGACCCAAAGCAACACGCTGACGCTGACCACCTGACAAAGCCTTAGGCTTTCTATCAAGCAAGTGAGCGATATCGAGAATTCTTGCAGCTTCGTCAACACGACGTTTGATCTCATCCTTAGGAGTTTTACGGAGCTTAAGTCCGAAAGCCATGTTCTCGAAAACTGACATATGAGGATAAAGCGCATAGTTCTGGAAAACCATGGCGATATCACGATCCTTAGGTGCAACGTCGTTAACAAGACGGTCACCTATGTATAATTCACCGTCTGAAATTTCTTCAAGACCTGCGATCATACGAAGTGTTGTTGATTTACCGCAACCTGACGGACCAACGAAAATAATAAATTCCTTATCTTTGATTTCAAGGTTGAAATCTGAAACAGCTATAACGCCGCCGGGGTATTTCTTGTAAATACCTTTAAGAGATAAGCTTGCCATAGATTAAATCCTCCTATTTTTTGGTCACTATTTTGCAATTGACCAAATTACTGTAATAATGATACCATAAAATTCACAAAAATGCAATAAATCTAAATGCCCAAATATGCAAATCTCAGTTTAGTCAATATTACTATAACAATCATAAATTTTACAAAAAAAATCAAAAAACAGCTGGTTTGGTATAAAAAGTGCACAAATTATGAACGATTGATTAAATGTCACTATTTTGCAATAGTTCATCCAACTCAGATTGAGTAAGTTCACGGCATTCTCCCACACTCAGTGAACTGTCCAATGAAAGTGAGCCGATGCTTTGTCGGTGCAACGATACCACTCTGTTATTAACAGCGCCCAGCATTCGTTTTACCTGATGATACTTACCTTCGCCGATACCAATTTCGATCTGCATTTTATCATCGCTGAGCACTTTGATCTGTGCAGGTTTTACCACAGTGCCGTCTGCCAAAGTCATAGGTGATGTGAGAGTGTTGATCGCATCATCGTCAAGAGGCTCAGCCAAATCCGCTAAATAGCGTTTTATCAGGTTTTTGTTAGGGGAGATGACCTTGTGAGCAAAAACACCGTCGTTAGTGATTATCAGCAGTCCGGTGGTGTCCTTGTCCAGTCGGCCCCCAGGGAACAGACCGGAACATTTTAAGTCATCGGGTAAAATGTCAATAACGTTAACGTCACTGTCATCAGTAGAGCAGACCACTCCTGAAGGCTTGTGCATCATAATATATCTGTATTGTTTGTAAAAACAGGCAGTATCATTCACAAAAATTTGATTTTTTTCAGTATCACACTTAATATCGCTTTTTTTGATTATCTCACCGTCTATTTTAACGTTACCTTTTTTAATAAGCAACTTAGCGTCGTTTCGTGAGATATTCAATATTTTTGATATAAGCTTGTCTAATCTTTCAACAGCCATAAACCTTTCACCGTCTTAATTAGTTTTAAGTTGCCCCATACTCAGTCCCGTGCCGGTTAAATTAAATCCGTGCATAAATCCGTCCATACTGGTGGAATGAATGTCACCGCCGATAACAGTGTTGTCATACACTAAGAGAGTAGCGTAAACATACTCGCTGTTTTCGGGGTAGTTGATAACCTTTAAGCTGTAAAGCTTGACCGTTTTGCCCTTGTAAGGGGTAAGGTCAAAGCCCTGATTGGTTTGGATAAGGTTATAGGGCTCGTAAACATCGTCAAACTGGGCGGGAATAATCGTATCCTTCACGGTTTCGGAGGAGCCTTCAACCTCCCACCCGAACTGAGCTAAAAAAGCAATTCTTTCATTGGTGGTGCCGCCGACTCTGGAAAAGCTGTAGCCCTGATTTTGCTCAGCGGCAGTAACGTAAGAGGCCAAAATACATATAGGTATCAAAATAATCAAAGCGGCAACAAATATCCTCTTTTTTGTTATCTTTGCAGTAAAACTGATCATAATTTTCGTCCCCTTTGTGTTTTGTAAAAATATATGCAAAGGAGACGAAGTTTATTATATATTTAGTTGAAGAAAACGTAAAATGCACGGTATGCCATATACACGTCCATTTTTGAAACCACCTCAAAGGGTGCGTGCATTGAAAGTACGGGAACACCAAGGTCGATGGTGTCAACGTCTAAGTTTGCAATAAACATAGCAACTGTACCGCCGCCGCCTGCATCCACCTTACCAAGCTCACCGGTCTGCCACACTACCTTGTTATCAATGAGCAGCTTACGGATAAAGCCCATATACTCGGCAGAAGCGTCAGATGTGCCGGACTTACCTCTTGCGCCGGTGTATTTGGTAATGCAAACGCCTTTGTTGATAAAGGCGGTGTTGTTTTTCTCGGTAACGTCAGAGAAGGTGGGGTCGTAAGCCACGTTAACGTCAGCAGACAAGCACTGGGAATTTCTTAAAACGATGTATCCTTCGGTGCCTTGCTGCTTTGCAAGGTCGTTAAAGAAGTTTGCCATAAAAGCAGAACACAAGCCTGTGTTACCGTCAGAGCCAACCTCTTCTTTATCTGCCAGCACTGTGACAACAGTCTTCTCAGGGGCGTTTGTGTTAAGTGCAGCCATAACTGCAGGATAAGCACAAACACGGTCATCGTGACCGTAGCCGCCGATAAGTGAGCGATCAAAGCCGATGTCACAAGCCTCAAATGCGGGAACAAACTCCAACTCAGCAGACTGAAAATCGCTTTCCACAATGCCGTATTTCTCGTTAAACAGCTTCATCAGGTTTAATTTAACTGCCTGACTTGCCTTATCGTCGTTAAAAGGACGTGAACCGATAAGAATGTTAAGCTCTTCACCCTTAATACCCTCGTTAAGAGTGCGTTTAGACTGCTCAACAGCCAAGTGAGGAAGCAGGTCGGTAATAACGAATTTGGGGTCGGTGGGTTTATCGCCAACACTTACCTCAACCTTTTCACCGTCTGACTTAACGATAACACCGTAAAGGCAGAGGGGAATAGTGGGCCACTGATATTTCTTGATACCGCCGTAATAGTGGGTTTTGAAATAGCCAAGTCCCTCAGCTTCATATAAGGGATTGGGCTTTAAGTCAATTCGGGGAGAGTCAATATGAGCGGCGGCAATACGCACACCCTTCTCAATAGGCTCTTTACCTATAACGCAGAGTATAACTGCTTTATTGCGGTGGAGCACGTATACTTTATCTCCTGCACTGTACTTTTTGTTGGGGCAAAACTCTGTAAATCCGTTTGCCTTTGCCAACTCAATGGTGTTAGCGGCAAAAAGACGCTCAGTTTTGCTTTTGTTAAGAAAATCGGTATATTTTTCGCAGAATTTATATGCCAGGTCAATGTCCTGCTGTGTTGCCTCAAAATAGGCGTTTTTCTCATTGGCAAACAGCTGCTCACTCAGCAACTCTGCCTGTGTTTTTTCACTCATTTTCAGTACCTCCGTATATCTTAATATATGTTTCTTTGGTGTTTAAAACTCGGTTTACATAATCACTTGTATCTTCATAGGGGATTTTATCAAGATTTTTACCGTCCGACGAATATTCAGGGTTGCTCAGCCAGTCTTTCACTGCAGTTCTGCCTGCGTGATAAGCAGCCAGTGCGGTTTTTTCACTGCCGAACTCCTCAATGTGCATTTTTAAAAGGTAAGTGCCGTACTCAATGCTCACTTTCGGGTTAAACAGATCGTCGGATGTAAGCTCATCATCGTCTTTGTATTTGGTTCTCACCCAGTCAAAGGTGTCAGGAGTCATTTGCATAAGTCCCTTAGCACCGATAGAGGATACAGCCTCGGGTTTAAACGAACTTTCACATTTTATCACCGAATATACCAAATATTCATCAAGGTTATTTTTAGAACTGAATTCTTCCACATAATCGGTGTAATCAATAGGATAAATAAACCGCATAACTTTATTATAAGACTGTAAACCAAGATATATTAAAATTGCAATTACTGCAACCGAAAAAACTAATTTAATGATTTTTTTCAAATATTATCCGCCGCCTTTCTTATTTTCAAAATAAGTTCATCAGCCTGCTCTTTAAGTAAGGATATATCACCGTTGTTTTCGATGATAACATCGGCATTGGATCTGAAAAAGCCGTCATCCAAAGCGGCGTTAAGACGGGTGTCTGCAGCGACCTCGTCAATGCCGTCACGTTGCATAATACGGGCTTTTCTAAGGCTTTTTTCGGCGGTCACAACAACCTTTAAGTGACAAATTTTATCAGCGCCGCTTTCAAAAAGCTGAGGAGCGTCCAGCACCACACAGCACTTGCTCGACTGCCTTATCATATCTATTTTATCCTTAATATTTTCCATTATAAACGGATGTGTAATTTCATTTAAAAGATTGGTTTTGCACTTTGAAGAAAAGGCAATAGACGCCAATTTTTTACGGTTTAAG